>JAFGHH010000392.1 GCA_016930215.1 Deltaproteobacteria bacterium | reverse complement strand
TCGACCGTGCCGCCGCGCCGCTCGATCCAGGTCGACCCGCCGTTGGCCGAGGTCAGCACGAGCCCGTTGGCACCGACGGTCAGGGCGTTGAGGGTGTCGAAGAACGCCAGGGCGTTCAGGGCGGCGGTCGTGCCGCTGGTGCGGGTGGACCAGCTCAGGCCGCCGTCGGTCGTGGTCTCGACCCGACCGCTCGCACCGACGATCAGCACCGCGCCGGCGGAGGTCGGGTGGATCGCGTTGTACTGCAGTGTGGAACGCGCGAACGCGGCCCAGCTCGTACCGCCGTTGGTGGTACGGTAGGCGTAGTTGTTGCCGACGGCCCAGCCGGTCGTGGCGTCGAGGAAGCGCACCGCGCGGATGTCGACGGTGGTGCCGCTGATCTGCGGCAGCCAGACCCCGCCGCCGTCGGCGGTCTTGACGATCCGCCCGGCGGCGCCGACGGCCCAGCCGGTCGTGGCATTGACGAAGTGCACGGCGTGGAGCGTCGTGGTGAGACCGCTGGTCTGCGCCGTCCAGGTCGCCCCGCCGTCGGTGGTGGCGAGGATCACGCCTCCGTCGCCGACGACCCAGCCGCGGTTCGCGTCGACGAACGAGACGCCGCGCAGGGTTCCGGTGACGCCGCCGGCCTGGGCGATCCAGTTGCCGCCGCCATCGACGCTGTGCAGGATCGCGCCCCCGTTCCCGACGACCCAGCCGACGTCCGCGTTGACGAAATCGATGCCGTTGAGCACCGTGCCGCCGGGGGCGCTCCCGACGTTGCGCCAGGTCACGCCCCGGTCGTCGCTGCGCGCCACGGCACCGGCGTTGCCTGCCGCCCACGCGGTATCGCCCACGACGTCCAGCGCCCAGAGGTTCTCGTAGGCCGGCACCGGGCTCTGCTGCGTCCACGGCGCGCACGAAACCCGGCACGACGTCGGTCCGCACTCGAGGAACCCCGCCTCGCAGGTCAGGTCGCAGGCGCCGGCGGCACAGACGTTCGTGCCGTTCGCGACCTCGACGCACGGGGTTTCGGGGGTCCACTCCAGACACCCCAGCGCCCCCGTCACGCACTCGCGCGGGCCGCCCCCCGGTCCGCACTCCCGTTCGCCCTCCGTCGGACAGCCGTCGGTGCAGACCGCCGTGCAGACGCCGGCCCCCTCGCAGAGCTCGTGCGGGCCGCAGGGGGTCGAAGGTCCCCAGACCCAGCAGCCGGTGACGGGATCGAGCCGGCAACGGATCGCCGAGCTCCCGGTGTCGCAACGGCCGTCGCCCTCGGAACAGGCGTCGGTGCAGCTCGGGCAGATCCCCTCCCCGACGCAGGCGCGGCCGCCGGGGCAGCGGTAGGGGACGCCCCAGCCGTTGCAGCCGACCGACTGCAGCATGCAGACCTGGTAGTCGTCGCCGAAGCAGCGCATCCGGCCCGCCGTGCAGATGTCGGTGCAGGCGTCGACGCACGCCCCCTCCCAGCAGATCTGGGGCGGCGTGCAGGCCGGCGAATCGATCCAGGTCAGGCAGCCCGCGGAGCCGACCGCGCAGCTCATCGGGAAGCCGGTGCGCGAGCAGTACGCCAGGCCCTCGACGCACTCGTCGGCACAGGTGGCGCAGACGCCCTCCCCCGTGCAGACCTCGCCCGCCGGACACTCGGTGGCCTCGCCCCAGGTCAGGCAGCCGCGCGAGCCGCGGACGCAGGTCTGCCATTCCGTGCTCGACAGGCACTGGCGCGCGCCCTCGACGCAGACGTCCGTGCAGACCTCGACGCACAGGCCCTCCTGGCAGAACTGGCCGGCCGGACACGACTGCTGGTCGCTCCAGCGGACGCAGCCGTCGGGTCCGGTCTCGCACACGCGGTAGATCGTGTCGGCGGCGGGCGGGGGTTCGCAGCGGCGCTCGTCGAGCAGGCAAGGCGCCGTGCCGCAGCCGTCCGGCGTGTCGGGGATCTCGGGGAGGTCGGCGACGTCGTGGTCGCCGTCCGCGCCGGAATCGACGTCGCCGTCGACGGTCGCATCGTCCCGGACCCCGGCGTCGTCGGGGCCGCCGTCGGTCTCGGCGCAGGCGCCTGCGACGAGCAGCAGGGCGAGGCTCCAGCGAGAGGCATGAGGCATCGCGCGTTTCCTCCCGGACTACTCGCCTCCGGTGCGGGTGGCGAGGATCGTGCCGTAATCGCCGACGACCCAGCCGACGCTGGTGCTGGCGAAATCGACACCGTAGAGCGCCTGGCCGGTGGGGACGGTCAGCGAGTTCCAATTGACGCCGTCGATCGTGCGCAACGCCGTGCCGGAGGCGCCGAAGATCCAGCCGTTGTTCGCGTCGGCGAACGACACGCCGTAGAACGTCACGGAGGCCGGCGTGCCGACGACGGTCCAGGTCGTGCCGCCGTTGACGGTCTTGAGCACCATGCCGGTACCGCCGACGACCCAGCCGGTGTTGGCATCGATCATCTCCACGTCCTGCAGCGCCTGGGTCGTGCCGCTGGTCTGCGTCGCCCAGTTGACGCCGCCGTTGGTGGTGACGCGGATCGTCCCGCTGTCGCCCACGGCCCAGCCGGTGTTCCGGTTGACGAAGTGCACGCCGCGCAGCGCGTAGGTCGTACCGCTGGTCTCGGCCTGCCAGGTCGCACCGCCGTCCGGGGTGAAACGGATCGTGCCCGACGCACCGACGGCCCAGCCGTAGGTCGAATCGATGAAGTCGACGGCGTAGAGCGCGGCGGTGGTGCCGCTGGTCTGCGCGACCCAGGCGGTGCCGCCGTTGGTGGTGGCGCGGATCACGCCGCTCTCGCCCACCGCCCAGCCGGTGGTGGCGTTCGCGAAATCGACGCCCCACAGGTTGTTCGTCACCCCGCTGGTCTGCGCGGTCCAGGTCGCCCCGGCGTCGGCCGTGGCGTAGATCGACCCGCTGTAGCCGACGGCCCAGGCCGCCGACGGCGAGACGGTCGCGACGGCGCGCAGGTTGCGCGGCGTGGCGGGAGCGCGCTGGGTGACCCAGGTCGCCCCGGCGTTGGCGGTCGTGATCACGGTGCCCGTGGCGCCGACGGAGACCGCGCGATTGACGTCGAGGAAGACCACGCCGTACAGCGCCGAGGAGGTGCCGCTGGTGCGGACCGTCCAGCTTCCGCCGTCGTTGGCCGAGTAGTAGACGCGGCCCGAGTCGCCGACCGCCATCACGCTGTTGGCCGTCGTCCCGGCAACGCCGGCGACGGCGCGGAACTGCAGGCCGGAGTAGTAGGTGGTGCTCCAAGTGATGCCGCCGTTGCTCGTGCGGTACAGGTAGTAGTAGCCGGCGGCCCAGCCGTGGTCGGCATCGGTGAAGTGCACGCCGCGGATCTCGTAGCTCGTGCCGCTGGTCTGGGGCAGCCACACCAGACCGGCGTTGGCGGTGCGCAGGATCGTGCCGGAGGCGCCGACCGCCCAGCCGCTGCGGTCGTTGACGAAGTACACGTCCAGCAGCGCCTGGGTCGTGCCGGAGGTCTGGGGGGCCCAGGTGAACCCGCCGTCGACCGTGCCGAGGATCGTGCCGGCGTTGCCCACGGCCCAGCCATGGTTGAGATCGGCGAACGAGACGGCGTTGAGCTGCTGCGTGGTGCCGCTGGCCTGCACGCTCCAGTTGGCCCCGCCGTCGCTGGTGACCACGATCGTCCCGCCGTCGCCGACCGCCCAGCCGTGCGTCGCGTCGACGAAGTCCGCGCCGCGCAGCGTAACCCGCGGGCCGCTGCCGACGTTGACCCACGTCGCGCCGGCGTCGGAGCTCCGGACCACGATGCCGAACTCGCCCACCGCCCACAACGTATCGCCGACGTTCGTGACGTCGTACAGCGTGTGGTACGGCGGCATCGGGGCCTGCCATTCCCAGGGCCGGCAGGAGCGGCGGCAGTCGGTGCCGCACAGGCTGTACCCGGCGTCGCAGGTCGCCGAGCAGACGCCGGCGGTGCAGATCGGCGTACCGTTGGGCACGTCGGGGCAGGCCACCGGCGCGCCCCAGGCCAGGCAACCGTCGGAGGCCAGCGTGCAGGTGCGGACCGCGGCGGTGCTGGTATCGCAGCTCCGCGACCCCTCCGGGGTACATTCGTCGACGCACAGCGGCGCGCAGGCCCCGTCCCGGCAGGTCTGGCCCGTCGGACAGGCCTCCGTGGGGTTCCAGTCGAGGCAGCCGCTGGTCTGCAGCGCGCAGGTCTGGAGACCGGAGCCGACGCAGCGCGTCTCGCCGTCGGTGCAGACGTCCGAGCACGACGGCACGCAGGTGCCGCCCGAGCAGGTCTCGCCCGCCCCGCACATCACCGGCGTGCTCCAGTCGGTGCAGCCGCTCGGCTGCACCTCGCACGCCTCGTAGCCGCCGACCACGCAGCGCCGCGCGCCCTCGGTGCACTGGTTGACGCAGACGTCCCGGCAGCTGCCGCCCGAGCAGACCTGGCCGTCGGGGCAGGCACTGATGTCGCCCCAGTCCAGGCAACCGCTCGGCTGCTCCGCGCAGGTCTGGATCCCCGAGCCCGCGCAGCGCGTCTCGCCGTCGGTGCAGACGTCCGAGCAGCTTCCGACGCAGACGCCGCCGGAGCAGACCTCGCCGCCCGGACACGGCACGACGTCGCTCCAGTCCAGGCAGCCGCTCGACTGCGTCTCGCAGGTGCGGATGCCGAGCCCCGAGCAGATCGTCGCGCCCTCGGTGCACTGATCGAAGCAGCGCTCCTCGCACGCCCCGCCCGTGCAGACCTCGCCCGCCCCGCACGGCACGACGATGCCCCAGTCCAGGCAGCCGCTCGACTGCGTCTCGCAGGTCGCCACGCCGGCCCCCTGACAGCGCGTGGCCCCTTCCGGCGAGCAGAGGTCCCGGCAGCCGCTGATGCAGACGCCGCCGGCGCAGAACTCGCCGGCCCCGCACGACGTCGGCAGGCCCCACTCCGCACACCCCGCCGCGCCGACCACGCACTCCTGCCAGCCGTCGCCGTAGCACTGCCGCACCCCGACCGTGCACCGATCGACGCACGACCCGGCGCACGCGCCGTCCGAACAGACCTCGCCCAGCGGACACGGGGTGACCTCGCTCCAGTCGAGGCAGCCGCTGGCCTGGCGCGCGCAGGTCACGTAACCCGCCCCCGAGCACAACGTGTCGCCCTCGGAGCAGACGTCGCGGCAGGTGTCGCCGCACACGCCGCCCGAACACACCTCGCCGGTCCCGCAGGGCACCACGTCGCCGAAGTCGGTGCAGCCGTTGGCCTGCGTCACGCACTCGCGGTAGCCGGCGCCGGAGCAGATCCGGGCGCCGAGGGTGCACTGGTCGAGGCACGCGTCCGGACGGACGTCACCGGCGTCGGTGGTGGTCGAGTCGTCGCCGCAGGCGCCGACGAGCAACAACGCTCCGAGTCCGAAGGCCCACGTCAGCATCGGTCGGTTCATCTCGTCTTCTCCCCGCTCTCGCGGTGCTCCGGCGGCCGGTCCCCGCTCCGCGTCGGCACCGTCGGCGAAAGCGGCCGAAGTCTAGCGCGACCCGGACGCTCCGGCCAGAGGGGATC
>JAFGHH010000391.1 GCA_016930215.1 Deltaproteobacteria bacterium | reverse complement strand
GACCAAGGGCGCCGAGAACCGGATCTACAACCTCAACGACGACACGCAGATGTCCACCGTCGAGTTCTTCAAGACGATGGCCGGGTTGACCGGCGCGAAGTTCGTCGAGCTGCCGGCGCTCCCGATCGACCAGCTCAAGCCCGCGATCCACGGCGTCGCCGGCGTGATGCAGAAGATCACCGGCCTGCTCGGCGTCCCCTCGCCGCTCGAGGCCGACACGGTCGACTACCTCAACGAGGACTACCAGTTCGCCAACGACGAGCTGAAGTCCACCGGCTTCAAGTTCCAGTACCCGGACGCCCGCGACGGCCTGCGCGACACGCTGCGCTGGTACCGCGAGAACGGCTGGCTCGACGGCTAGCGGCCGTCACGGAGGAACACCATGGCCCAGGAACCTCGACAACCCAACGGCGAACGCTGGACCTACGAGGCGCTGTGCCTCGCCCGCCCCGACGACCTCGAGGAGGTCATGCGCTGCGGCACCACCCCCGATCTCTCCAAGCTCAGCGGGTGGGAGTTCCGCGGCTTCAACACCCCCGAAGCCCTCGCCCTCGTCGGCCTCAAGAAGTTCAAGAAGGGCTTCTACCGCGCCGACCCGTCGCGCCCGCACCCCCAGGGCATCCAGGGCTACAACGTCGTCGAGGTCCAGAACCGGCTCGGCGAGCCCTGGATCGACGTCGAGCAGGGAGGCAAGCCGAAGCGCATCGGCTGGTACGAGGCGCGCAAGGTCGACCTCGCGGACGACCACAACAAGTACCCCAACGCCGTCCTGATCAACTACGGCGCCTCCGACAAGAACTTCAAGGGCGACCCCTCGCGGCTGCTGCGCGACTACCTCGTCCAGATCTATCCCGACAACTTCGACCTCTACCTCGGCAAGGCGTTCATCCCGATCGGGCCGCTGCGCCTGCCGATGGCCTACTTCGTGCTCGAGCGCCACAACCCGTCCGAGTTCGGCGCCTGAGCTGCAGGCAGCCGGCGACGCCGCAAGCCGCCTTGGCACGTCCCGGGCCGGTCGCGTCGAAGCCGGCGGCTCGCGACCGTCGAACCGGACCGGGCGGCCGGCCGTCCGCCGGGTCGAAATGCGCCTCCCCGGACTGGCGTTCGCCGGCCCGGCCGCGATAGTCTCCACCTCCGTGAGCGACCTCCACCGGCAGTCCGCTCGCGCGCCGTCGCCTCGGCGCACGCCGCCCGCAACCCAGGTCGTCCCGTGCCTGCTGCTGGCGCTGCTCGGCTGTCCGGCCGTACGCGCGGGCGTGGAGGGAGCCGAGCCGGGCGGCCCCAGCGAGACCGGCGAGGCCGACGAGACCGGCGAGGCCGACGAGACCGGCGAGGCCGACGAGCCAGGGGCGGCCGAGGAGGGTCTGGAGGGCCCGACGAGCCCGCCCGGCGAGACGGTCGAGACGGTCGAGCAGGTCGAGCCGGGCTTCCGCGGGGGCGACGACGACCTGCTGCTGGCAACGCTGTGCGAGGCGACGCCGGCGCGCTGGGAGCGCAACACTCGCGGAACGACGATCAGCTTCCGGATCACGTTCGACGACGGCTCGCAGGCCGCCTACAAGCCGGACCAGACGATCGGCCACTCGAACTGGGAGGCCGAGGTGGCCGCGTACCGGCTGAATCGATGGCTCGGGATCCACCGCGTTCCGCCGTCCTGCGCACGACGGGCGACGCGGGACGAGCTGATGGGGGCCGAGGCGGTGACGCCGGACTTCCGGCGCCGGCTCGAGGAGTCGGTGCTGTTCGACGCCGACGGGACGGTCCTGGGGATGGCGATGCACTGGGTCGCCGACCTGCGGGGGACCGAGGAGTACGCGAGCGACGGGGATTGGCCGTCGTGGCTGGCCCAGGGCAACCGGATCCCGGAGGGCCGCCGGGAGGACGCGGCGGCGTTGTCGGACCTGCTGCTCCTGGACTGGCTGACGCTGAACACGGACCGCTGGACCGGCGGCAACCTGCGCCGCGCGGGGGACGCGGACGGCCCGCTGGTGTTCATCGACAACGCGGCCGGGTTCGGGACCGAGGCGGGGACGGGACGGGTCTGGCCGTACTTCCGCTGGGCGCAGCGCTTCCGCCGCTCGACGGTGGAGCGGCTGCGGGAGCTCGGCGACGCGGCGCTCGACGAGCTGCTGGGCGACGTCCTGACGGTGGACCAGTTGGACGGGCTGCGGACGCGCCGGGACCGCGCGCGGGAACGGATCGACGAGCTGGTGGAGCGGTTCGGGGACGCGAATGTGTCGTACTTCGACTAGGTCGGCGGGCGCGTGAGCGGGGAGGGGTCGGCGGGGCGGTGGCGGCGGGCGCTGCGGTTCGTGGCGGACGTGCGGCCGGGCGAGTGGACGCTGGCGCTGTCGTTCGCCGGCTACTTCTTCCTGGTGATCACGACGTTCTGGATCCTGAAGCCGCTGCGCACCTCGCAGTTCCTCGGCGTGCTCGGGGCCAGGCACCTGCCCTGGGCCCGGCTGGTCACCGCGACGCTCGTCCTGCCGCTCGGGGCGCTGCTGGCCTGGCTGTCGGCGCGCGTCCCCCGCCGCGGCCTGCTGCTCGGCGTGGCCGGGACCTTCGGTCTGGGCCACGTCGCGTTCTGGGTGCTCGACCCGCTGGTGCCCCCGATCTGGATCCACGTGCCGTTCTACTTCTGGGTCGACCTGTTCGTGACGGCGAGCGTGGCGCTGTTCTGGAGCTTCCTCAACGAGCACGTGACGGCGGAGTCGGCCAAGCGGCTGTTCGGGATCATCGGCGCGGGGGGCATGCTGGGCGGGATCCTCGGCAGCTCGCTCGCCGGGTTCCTGGCACCCGTCCTCGGCGGGCGGCAGCTGCTGCTGCTGACGGCCGTGCCGACGGCGGCGACGTTCCTGGTGATCCTGTGGCTGGACCGCCGGCTGCGCCGGACGGCGGCCGAGAGGCCGGCGCCGCCGGCCGGGGAGTCCCGGCCGTCGGTGCGCACCGCGTGGGACGGGCTGGCGATGGTCGTCCGTTCGCGGTACCTGCTGGGCATCCTGGCGATCGTGACCGCCTACGAGGTCAGCTCGGTGATCGCGGACTTCCAGTTCAGCGTCCACGTGGCGGCGGAGTTTCCGGGGGCGGCGCTGGGCGACGAGCGCACGGCGTTCCTCGGGCAGTTCTCGCTGGCGACCGGGCTGGTGGGTCTCGCGATCCAGTTGCTGGCGACCAGTGCCGTCCAGCGGCGGCTGGGGCTGGGGGCGGCGCTGGCGGTGTTGCCGCTGGCGTTGCTGCTGGGTGCGGGCGTGTTCGTCGTCGTGCCCGGGCTGCTCGGCGCGGCGTTCTGGTTCGGGGCCGACGCGACGCTGAACTACGGCATCCACCAGACGTCGAAGGAGGCGCTCTATGCGCCGACGTCGGTGGCGGTGAAGTACCGGGCAAAGGCGTTCATCGACATCTTCGGGGTGCGGCTGGCGAAGGCGCTGGGGGCGGCGGTGGTGTGGCTGCTGCTGGCGGGGGAGCTGCCGGCCCGCTGGCAGGCGGTCGCGGCGGTCGCGGTGGTGCTGCTGTGGCTGCTGGCGGTCCGCGCGACCGCGCGTCGCTTCGCGCAGCAGGAGCAGCGGCCGTAGCACCCGTGTTCGGCGCGCGACGGGTCGCGCACCTGCGGGTCCGGGGCACGGATCGACGCACCGGAAGCGGGGTGGTATGGTCGAGCTTCGATCGGGGCGGGCCCGGTCGGCGGCGGCGCGGCGGCGGGAGTGCCGCCCGCGCGGCGCGCGGCGAGAGGAGGGACCGATGCGCAGGACGTTGATGGTGCTGGCGGTCGCGGCGCTGTTCGCAGCCGGAGGCTGCAAGAAGAAGGACCAGGAGGGCGGGACGCCGCCCGGCGGCGAGCCGGCCGGGCCGGCGACGACGACGGGGCCGGAACAGGCGGCGGAGCCGACCGGTGCGACGGAGCCTCCGGCCGAGCCGCCGAAGGCCCCGGACCCCGCGGCGATCCTCGACAAGGCGCTCGCCGCGGCCGGCGGCCTCGACAACCTCAAGGCGAAGCTCGCCTCCGTCACGTTCGAAAGCGAGGGGACATTCCTCGGCCAGCCCTACAAGTCGATGACCTACTGGAAAGCCCCGGATCGCATGGTGATGGCGATCGCCGAGATGGGGATGTCGATGGGCTACGCCCCCGACGCGTGCTGGTCGACGATGGGCGAGATCGTCATCGATTGCATGAAGGAGGAGCAGGAGTACTCGGGCGAGGGGGTGTCCTTCGCGCACGCCGCGAACCTCTATCCGCTCAAGGAGGAGGGGGTGCAGGTCGAGTCGGCGGGCACGGCCGAGGTCGAAGGGTCGCCGGCGGTGGGCGTGAAGGTCTCGGGCGGCTTCCTCAAGATGCCCGTGACGCTCTTCTTCGCCGAGGACTCGGGCCTGCTGCTGAAGGCCGTCTACGAGGGTCACTTCGGCATGGCGCAGGGGACGATCGAGTACCTGTACGCCGACCACCGGGAGTTCGACGGTCTGAAGCTGCCCGGCGCCAGCACGATGACGCTCGACGGCAAGCAGATCATGACCGAGAAGCTCCTCGCCGTGCGGCCGGGGGAACTGGACGACGCGAGGTTCGCCAAGCCGGCCCAGGCGCCGCTCGGCGAGACCAAGGTCACCGCCGTGCCCGAGCAGCAGGTCGTCGTCACCACGGTCAACGGCGCGTACGAGAAGCTCGGTCCGGCCGTGGGCGCCCTGTTCGGCTGGATCCGGCAGAACGGGCTGATGCCGATGGGCGCGCCGACGTTCGTCTGGGTCAAGGACCCGTCGGCCACGCAGAACCCGGAGGAGTACGTGACCGAGATCCGGCTCCCCGTGGCATCGACGGGCGAGCTGCCGGCGGCGGAGGAGGGGTACGAGTTCCGCACCCTCCCGGCAATGGAGATCGCCTGGCGCCTCGAGCAGGGCCCGTACGACCAGGTCGCGGCACGCTACGCGGAGCTTGGGAAGTGGGCCGAGGAGAACGGCTACCGGCTCGCCGGGCCGGCGGCGATGACGACCTTCAGCGACCCGCAGAACACGCCGCCCGAGCAGCTGCTGCAGTCGCTGTTCTTCCCGGTGACCAAGGCGGAGTAGCCGTCGGAGCCGCCGCCAGCCGCCGACACCGCTCGATCCCCGTCCCCGCGGCCCCTGGACGGCGCAGAGCCGGTTCCGCGGCATGATCCGAGCGCCGCCGGAACGGCGGCCGTCGCCGACAGGCAGGATCCGATGACCCGACGCAGCCTGCTCGCCGCCCTGACGGTCCCGCTGCTCGCCCCCGCCTGCAGCAAGGACGACCGTTGCCCTTGCCTCCGCCGGTGGTTTCGGCTTTCATTCGTGGCGGCGCCGGCCGCATCGTCGGCACGCTGGGGTGCCGGATGCCGGGGCGGGCGAAGGAGCGAGCACCGATGGCCGAAGGACAGCATCCGGTGAGCCTGCGCATCGAGATCCCCGGGAAGAGCAGCCGGCTGCTCAACTTCCCGTGGTTCGGCATGTTCGTGCGCTACATTCTGCTGATCCCGGTCGTGATCGTGATGTGGTTCGTCGGCATCGCCGTGGGCCTGCTGTTGTTCCTGCAGATCCACGCCTGGGCCATCCTGTTCACCGGTCGCTTCCCGGCGGGCCTCGCACGGTTCTACGCGATGATCGTGCAGTGGGGCGTGCGCATCAGCGCCTACCTGTTCGGCCTGGCAGACGCCTACCCGGGGTTCCTCGGGAGCGCCGAGGTCGTTTTTGCCGGCCCGCAGGCGCCGCCGCCGGGACACGGCCAGCCGCCGCTGCCGCCCGGCTGTCCGCCGCAGGCCGCGCCCCCCGGATACCCGCAGGGCCAGCCGCAGCAGCCGCAGCAGGGCTACCCGCAACAGCCGCCGCCGGGATACCCGCCACAGCAGCCCCAAGCCCCGCAGGGATACCCACAGCAGCCGCCGCCGGGATACCCGCCACAGCAGCAGCCGGGAGCACCGGCGCCCGGCGGCTGGTCTCCGCAGCAGGGTGGCGGCCGACAGCCGCGCTGACCGGGTCCCTTGCCGGAACGGCCGTGCGGAACGCGGCGCGACCTGTTTTGACAGCCCCAAGTCGGCGGCGCAGGATGATGGGGCGCCGCCGGCGCGGAGGCGAGCTTGCCGCAGACGACCCGTTGGACCCCTGGGCCCGTCCCGTGGTTGGGCGTCCTGCTGGCGCTCGGCTGCGGCCGAGAAGGCCCGGCGCCGGAGCCCCGCGACGTCGCGCGGACCGTCCCGTCCGACGCGGCCACGGCCACCCCCGAGGTCCCGTGCCGCGGCGCACCCGATGCCGGCCCGCTCTCGACGACCGACGTCGCCGCCCCGGAGCGGCCGCCGGACGACGGTCCACCGGACGATGACGGAGAGGCGACGACCACGGAAGGCGCCCCGGCGGAGGCCGTGCACGCGGTCCCGCCGCAGCCGGTGGGCGCGGACGGCTGGGTGGTCTGCGTGGAGCCGCCGCCGGGGATGGCGTGCATCCCGGGAGGACCGTTCGTGCGCGGGGACGACCGCGGGGAGGCGGACGAGCGGCCGGCGGCCGAGGTGGAGGTCTCGACGTTCTACCTCGACCGGAACGAGGTGACGAACGTGGAGTTTCGGCGGTGCATGGAGGCCGGGGCCTGCCGGCTGCAGCACCACTACCCGCACTTCAACGACCCGGAGCAGCCGGTGGTGGCGGTCGACTGGCACGGCGCGCGCGACTACTGCGCGTGGGCGGGCAAGCGGCTGCCGACGGAGGCCGAGTGGGAGAAGGCGGCGCGGGGCGGGGACGGCCGCAGGTACCCGTGGGGCGACGAGCCGCCGAGCTGCGAGCGGGCGATGTACCGCGGGTGCGAGCCGGAGTGGGCGCGACCGGTCGGCTCGTTCGCGGCGGGCCCGTGGGGGCTGCACGATCTGGCGGGAAACGCCTACGAGTTCGTGCAGGACTGGTACGCGCCCTGCTACCGCGGCTGTGCGGGCGAGTGCGGGGACGCCTGCTTCGGGCGCGACCCGCGCGGGCCGTGCGGGGGCGCGGCCGAGTGTCCCGGGCGCGAGCGGCGGGTGCTGCGGGGCGGCTCGTGGTTCTGGCCGGCGGACCAGCTCCGGGCGGCGAACCGTCGCGGCATGCGCCCCGACTCCGGCGGACACCGGCTCGGCT
>JAFGHH010000390.1 GCA_016930215.1 Deltaproteobacteria bacterium | reverse complement strand
GGCACCGCCCGCGGAGGTAGACCGAATGGCGCCGCCCGTGGAGGTAGCGGCGCGGCGCTGGACCGCGCGAAGCGCGGGCCGAGCCCGCCGGCCCCGCCGGCGAGGCGGCATCGAACGGCTCGCGGCGCCATCGTGCCTGACAGCATCGGGAGCCGACGACCCATCAGCGGCGAGCTGCCGCCGGAGGGGAAGGGACGTTGCCGACAACGTCTCTTGCGGGTATGGTGAAAGACGGAAGGGACAGGATGGGGAGGGAGCAGCGGCGCTCACGGGCCATCGGCACCCGGACGGTGCGTGGAGCGGGGCGAGCCCGCCGGGTCGCCAGGCCGCCGAGGTTCGACGAGCCGCTTCGGAGCGCCGTCGTGCGTGCGGTTCACGTATGGTGCGTCGCGCGGACAGGGGGACCGAAATGCCAGGGCAGACAGTGTTTCCGTGGTCGGTTGCGGCTTCGCTGATTGCCGCAGGTTGTTCCGGCGGCTCCGGCACGACGGTCGATGACGCCGATGGTGGCGACTCGTCCGTCACGTCCGACCATGTCTCCTCCGAAGGTGAGGAAGGGTCGTTCGATACGGCGGACGCCGAGCCTCCTCCGGTGGCGCCGCCGCATTGCGGTGACGGCGTGCTCGACCCGGACGAGGAGTGCGACGACGGCAACCGTTTGGACGGCGACGATTGCGACTGGCTGTGCCGCCTCGGCCCCGGCGAACCGGTGGACGACACACCGGACCCGAGCGTCGCTGACCTCGAACGCGACCTTCCGTGGACCTCCGTGGTTTCCCCCTTGCCGGCAGAGGATTTGGTCTACTCGGAGTCGCTGTGCCTGCTCTGGACCGGATCGGCGTACGCCACGGTCTGGAACCTCGAGTCGGTGGACCCAGACGGAGTTCCCCGGCAGGGCGCCGGATTCCGCCTCTTCGACCGCGTCGGTCGTCGCGTCGTTCCGGACTGGACGTACCACTACCCGGATCGCGTCTTCGGATCGCTGGACTTGGCCTGGTCCGGTCGCTTCTTCGCGCTGGTCTGGTCTACTGGCGGCGGTGAGGATCCCGGCTGCCTGATTTCGGCGATGATCCTGGACCATGTGGGGAAGCCGCTGGTGGGACCGTTTACGCTCGTCGAAGGCCCGCGTTGCGGCCCTGCCACCGTGACCTGGGATGGGGAGGCATTCGCAGCGGTCTGGCGTTGGGACGACGATGGAGGCGCAGCGATTGGGATCGCTCGCTTCGACGAACTCGGCTCGATCCTCTCCGTGGTGCCGTCCGTCTACGAAGCTCCGTTCGCGCGCCT
Organism: Deltaproteobacteria bacterium; assembly: GCA_016930215.1. Taxonomy (GTDB): domain Bacteria; phylum Myxococcota_A; class Polyangia; order DRWM01; family JAAZOP01; genus JAAZOP01. The sequence continues at coordinate 2,656 of JAFGHH010000390.1, read as the reverse complement.
CAGCGCGCGGTCCGCATCATCTCCCGTTGCGACCGTAACGGCGTTCGCCGAGACTCCCGAAGTGCCCCCTGGACTCGACGACACATGTCGACTGGGGTGGCTTGCTGCAACGCGAGATGCCGAGTTGCTGCGCCCACCCGCCGAGTTGGGGCAGGCGACGACGCGGCCCATGACCATAGAGTGGGGCGAGCGGCGCTTCGGGCTCGCGTTCGTTCCGGCGTACACCCCGACGGACGCAGTCCATCTGGCCCTGCTGGATGCCGCCGGCATGCTCGTCGGACCGGTACGCCAGGTCTGCGAGTGCTGGCTCTGCCATCAATCGATGGCGATGGCTTGGGGCGCGGGTGGTTGGGTGATCGCATGCGACATCGCGCCGGGAGTGGGCGGAATCATCCGCCTGATGCGGACGGATGCATCGGGAACGCTCGTTGCTACGACGGACCTGGGCGATGTCTCGCGCGACCGGGTGCACGCGATATCGATGGCCTTTGACGGCGAGGGCTTCGGCCTCCTGGGCTGGACAGACTGGGGGCTTCTGTTCACACGGTACGTCGTCGTGCCGTGACGGGATGGCGGGCGGCGGAGGACGATGAGGCGCAGGACGAGGCGACCGACGATGCCGCGGCGGAGGACGATGCGGTCGAGCCCGAGGACGGCATCACCTGCCCGGACGTGGCACCCGAGGACACGCCGGAGTCCTTCGAGATCTCCGCCGTGATCAACGTCATCTGGGGCACGCCGGCCGCTCCGTACATCTCGGCCACCTTGTGCCGCTACGACCCGCCGTTCGAGTGGGCGACGCTCTGGGGCTCCACGGACGACTGCCGCATGCGACTCCTCCACCCCTGGACCGTACCCTCCGCCGTCGCCCTCGACGCGGGGGAGGTCACGGTCGAGATCGACGGCACGCCGCTCGGCCTGGTCCCGATGCACCCGTCGATGCCGTGCTTCCTCCAGGCCGACGGCACGGTCCCCGAGCCGACCCCCGGAGGGACGATCCGCGCCTGGTCCACCGGCGGCGCCGACATCGCCGCCTTCGACCTCTCGCTGACCTTCCCGGAAACGCTGCCGGAGTTCACGACGCCCGCGGCCGGCGAGACGCTGCTGACCTGCACGCCGTGGACCTTCGCCTGGGAGCCCACCGACCTGACCGACGTCTGGGTCCAGATGCGCCGGCTGCTCCCCGACGACAGCGAGTTCGAGATCACCTGCCGTCCGCTGTCGCGGTCGCCGGTCGTGCTGCCGGCCGAGCTGACCGCGCTGTGGCACCCGGACCTCGACGGCGCCTCGGTCTGGGTCGGCGTCGAGCCGCAGGTCACCTCGACCACCGACCCGCCCGTCACCCTCGGCATCTCGTACTCCGGCGAGGCGGCGCACCGCTCCGTCTCCGTCGCCCGACCCTGAGCAACCCCGGATTGGACGGATTCGCGCTCTCCTCGTAGGCTCATCGCACGGCGCGTGGAGGGCGTGCGATGACGAACACCAACTGGAAGTGCCTGGCGCTCGGAATGGCGGCCGTGCTGGCCCTGGGGGCCTGCGGCGACGACAGCGGCCCGGGGGATGCGGGGGACACCGGCGACGTGGGGGACGTGGGCGACGACGGCGACGTCCCCGACGGGCCGGCGTGCACGACGGCGGCCGAGTGCGACGACGACAACCCGTGCACCATCGACCGCTGCCTGCCGACCGGCTGCAGCAACGAGACCGCGCCGGACGGCACGCCGTGCGGCGGCGACCCGTGCACCGACGCGATGCGCTGCGAGGCCGGCGCCTGCGTCTCCGGGACTCCGGACCTCGACGCCGACGGTGACACGTACATCACCGACGTCTGCGGCGGCGACGACTGCGACGACGCCGACCCGCTGGCCAACCCGGGGATGTCCGAGGGCGACGGCGATACCTGCACCGACGGTCGCGACAACGACTGCGACGGCCAGGCCGACGCGCTCGACGCGGCCTGCTCGGGCCAGGTCTGCGTCGGCGACGGCTGGTGCTTCGAGAACCCGCTGCCGCACTCGCTGGCCCACGGCGCGGTCTGGCCGCTCTCGGACGACGAGATCTGGGCCGGGGGCAACGGCGTGGTGCACTGGAGCGCCGGCGAGGCGACCTGGCAGTCGCTGCCCGGCACCTTCCCGGTGACCAGCATCAGCTCGATCTGGGCCGGCGGCCCGAACGACGTCTGGGCCGTCGGCGGCGGGATCTGGCACTTCGACGGCGCCGCCTGGACCCAGGACACCACGCTGCCGTTCGCCGCGCCGAGCGAGGTCTGCGGCACCGGGCCGAACAACGTGCTCGTCGCCGGGTCGGGCGCGATCCACCAGTGGAACGGCAGCGGCTGGCGCCCGCTGCTCAGCGGCGCCGCCGAGACCTTCCGCGCGCTGTGGGCGCTCTCGCCCACCGACGTCTGGGCCGGCAGCTACAACGGCACGCTGATGCACTGGGACGGCACCGAGTGGACCACCGTCCCCTCGGGCACCACCTCGCGGATCACCGCGCTCTGGGGCGCCGCGGCGAACGACGTCTGGGCCGCAATCGCCGAGGCCGGCGCGCTGTTGCACTGGGACGGCACGGCCTGGACGCGGCTCGACACCGGGTTCACCGCGCTGATCGCCGGATTGGCCGGCACGGCGACCGACGACGCCTGGGCCGTGGCGGG
>JAFGHH010000389.1 GCA_016930215.1 Deltaproteobacteria bacterium | reverse complement strand
CGCGACAAGGAAATGGAAGCGCGGTCTACGTGGAGGCCCTGGCCCCTCCCGAAGTCCATCGATGTCGCCCACGGTGCCCATCTGCCTGGGATGAGCAGAACCCGTCGCACTCGAGCTGGTCCTCGGCGCAACGCGCCCCCTCCCAGCCGCCGCAGCCGCCCGCCAGGACGACTGCCACGGCACCGACCACGGCACGAACCCGGTGGCTCCAACGACACACACCCCTCATGGGATCTCCTTCCGGCTCGCCTGGACGTCCCGCACCTCACGAACCGTCCTCTTGACGAGCAGGCTGGCATCCGGCCCGGGGAGCGACAAGCACCGCTCTGCCCGTGCGCGCTGGCGCGGACGGCGCGCCCGAGGTGGCCCCGCGGGACCCCGGCGGGAGGGGTGGGACAGACTTCGGAGGATGGTCGGAGGCGGACCAACGTCGAAACGGACGGCCCCGGCCGCGCCCTCTCAGCGGTACAGGACGAAGGAAAGGAACTCCGCGGTGTCGTTGTACACGCGCAGGCCGCCCCATCCCGTGAGGGTCGGCAGGTTCGCCTCGTCTACCGAGATCCCGACCGTCCTCGAGCCGCCCGTGTCGCTGTCGAAGGTGCACTCCACCCTCGTCTCGTTCGCGTACAGGCGAAGGCGCCGTACCGATTCCCGTGGCGCCGACGGGTCCTCGACCGGCTCGGTCGTCTGGCTGTAGGTCGTGAACCATCTCTCGTCGTACTGCGCCAGGCCGAGAGTCCGGGTCGGCCAGTCGAAGAAGCACGACCAGAAGTACACGCCGACATCGGGACGGGGTCGAACGCCGAGCAGGAGGCTCACCACCCTGCGGTCGTCCGAGGCGACCGGGGACAGGCGGAAGCGCGCCTCGACCGAGTACGGCGGCGATGCGGACAACTCGAGCCAGCCGATGGCGACCGGGGGAGGGGTTGCGTCTCCGATGAGAGCGTCGTCCGCGGGCGTCCACGTGCCATGGCTGCTGGACCAGGGCGCCGACGGCGTCAGCGGACCGGGGACGAAGGAGTCGAAGGCCGTGATCCCGTGCAGGTAGTCGGAGTCGTCCACGCGCTCGCACGCGTTCCCGAGACCGTCCGCATCGTCGTCCCGTTGGTCCGGGTTGACGTACGTCGGGCAGTTGTCGCACCCATCATCGACCCCGTCCCCATCCTCGTCATGGTCCACGGGCGTCGGGCACGACGGCCCGACGTCGGCCTCGACCTCCGCCTCGGCGTCTCCGGCACCGTCCTCCTCGACGTCCGCTTCCGGAACCGGGCCCGTGTCTTCGGGAAGGTCCGCTTCGGCCTCGACGTCCGGTGCGACCTCCTCCTCCGGCACGTCCGGCAGGGTCTCGACCGCGACGTCGGCGTCCGGTTCGACGGCCACGCAAGTGCCCCGGTCGCAGACGAAGCCGAGGCCGCACGGCGGCCGGCAATCGCCCGACGAGCCCTCGCAGCCCGTCCACGCGACCAGCGATGCCCCGAGGACACCCAACAGCCTCCCGGACGTCACCATGGTGCCACGGTCCTCCCGGTCCTCACGGGCCGAATCATACCTCGCCGCCGACGCGATGGCGATGCATCGGTCGCCGCAGCCGGAGAGGGCCGCGGCGAGCACGAGAAGCCACCACCATCCACGCATGATCATCCCGGACCTCCTTGTCGTTGAAGGAACGACGGACGAAGGCGGTGCGGCGAGTCGCCGCCACCCGGTCCGCGGCGACACCCGCCGACGTCATCCACGACACCCGCACGCTGCCCGGACGACGCGCCCAACCGCCAAGGCCTCCCCGAAACCGCCGGAAACGCGGCCGCAGGCGTCGATGGCACAGGACAGTCGCTCCGAACGGTGCATGCTGTCCGGCCGAAGCGGACGGCGCGGGTCGGACGCGCGGCCGTCGACGTTCTCGGGTGCGGCTCAGGGTCGCGGGGGGAAAGACGCCTCCGACAGCTCGGAGCCCGGCTCGTCCTCCCACGACGCAATCGTGTCGAGGTACGAGCGGATCGAGGTGACGAAGGGGTCGAACTCCGGGGAGAAGCCGTAGCGGTATTCCCAGAACGGCGTGGAGAGCTGCACGCCGCAGGACCACATCCGGCGCATCCACTCGTACACGTTCTCCACCGCCTCGGCCCGCACGCACCCGTCCCAGGTCCGATTGGCGCAGTCGCCGCCCGAGTCGTCCTTGCGGACGTACCCCGTCCACACGATCGGCACCCCCAGCGAGGCCGCGTACGTGCACCAGCCGTCCATGCGGGGCACGATGTCCCCCTCGTCTTCGATGAAGTCGAGCCCCGCTGCAGGGACGAAGCGCGTGACGACCGCGTGGAACGTGCCCGTCGAGACGAGCGTTCCGGGGCCGATCGAGCGGATGTAGTCCGCCATGTGCCGGTGCCAGTTGACGATCGTCTCCCACGACGCGCCGCAGTCGTCGCAGCGGTTGGAGCCGGGGTCGCCGGCCTCCCACATGAGCATCACCGACGCGATCGGGTACCGCGACACCAGCGTCGCCAGGCGGTGCACGATCTCCTCCTGCCGCCACTGCCCGCGAACCGACATCGACGCCCCGGCCGGATACGGCTCCGACGGGTCATACACCGTTTCCCCGTAGCGCTCGAAGGTGTAGAAGGCGCGCTTCCCGCACCCTTCGGCAGGCGGGATCGAGTCGTACGGCCCGCCTCGCCCCACGTCCGCGTTCCACGGATTCGTGTACCACCGCGCGTCGCGTTCGGCGTCGCACTCCAGCGCGACCGTCCCCCAGAGCCCGACCAGCAGCCCCACTTCGTTCTCGGTCGCGCGGGCCAGCGCGTCCTCGAGCGCCGTCCAATACGCTTCGTTCCAGCCGTGCAGGAAGTGGCCGTCCGCGTACAGGTCCAGGGAGTCCTCGTAGTACCCGCCGGCGCCGATGCTCATGTACGCGCAGTTGCGTCCTCCCGCCGCCATCCGCGCGAAGAGTCCGTCGGACACGGGAACGGGGGGCAGCTCCCCGGTCGGCAGACACACGCGGAACGTGCCGTCCCGACCGACGACGCCCAGCCAATCGCCCACGATCGCCAGCCGTGGCACGGGCGGCCCCCCGGCGTCGTCCGCCTCGACGTCCCCGGCCTCCGCGGTGTCCGGGCGGCCGTCCGCCTCGAGCGTGTCGAGCGGCACGTCCAGGTCGGACTCCGCGGTTCCGTCCTCCGGGACGTCCACCGCGTCCGCGCCGTCGATCTGGCCGTCCGGCACCTCGCCGGAACCCCCGCATGCGAACGCCGTGAGCAGGAGCACCAGCGGTCCCCGCACGGGAGACAGTTGGCGGTTCGGCATGTCCACCTCCGCGGCACGACGTCCGACCCTCCCTCGCGGGTTGGGACGCGCGGGCGCCGCCGTCCCTCGAGGATCGGATGAACGGCCTCGGGCGTCAACCCGGGCCCGGGGGCCCGGCGCCGCGCGACGCACGTCGTCGCACGCCTCGCAGGCAGCGCGACACCGTACGTTCCGACACGTCGAGGTCGAGCGGACCGAGCTCTCCATGGATTCGCGGGGCACTCCGGCCGTTCTCGAGGGCCGTCCTGCGGATGAGGTCACGGATCTCGGCCTCGACGGGCGGTCGTCCGGCTCTCCTGCCCCGCCGCGACAGCCCGTTCCTGTACGGCTTGAAGCCGGCGCGATGCCAGCGGACGACCGCGTCCGGCTTCACGAATACGAGGGCGTCGGCCCACCGGGCCCAGAACCGGCGGAGCACGACCCGGAACGCCCGGTCGGCGGGACGCACGCGGGGATGCTTGCCGCGTGCCTTGAACACGCCCCGTTGCTGGCGGAGGGCGAGATTCTCCAGGACCGGATCACGGCGGGAGCGGAGGGCGGAGCCGAGGGCCCGAAAGACGATCCAGATCATGCGAAGCATCGCGGCGGGCGCTGCCCGGACGCGGACAGAAGGTCAACGATCACGATGCGGATGGAGTATCGGCGAGCGACAGGTGCCGGCGGCCCGGAGGCGCCGCAGCGCGGCGTCGAGGTAGCCGAGCATCTCCTCGCCGACCGCGGCGGCCGGCCGGGACAGCTCGGTGCGATAGCCCTGCGCCCGGCTGCGGGCCCGCGAGGCCTGCACCGCCGGCGAAACCGGCTGCATCGGCAGAAACCCCTGCTCCCCCATCGGCGCGGGGTGGCCCGGCCATTGCCGCTCGAACAGCAGGCGGACCAGCCGGCCACGGTAGGCCAGCGACCGGAACAGGTTGGAGGTCAGGACATCGAGCACGTCCGCCACCGGGGCGCCCGCCGCGACCATCCACGGCAGGTCCCGCAGCGCGTACAGCGTGTGCAGCGATTCGCGCGAGAGCGTCGGCTCGAT
>JAFGHH010000388.1 GCA_016930215.1 Deltaproteobacteria bacterium | reverse complement strand
GTGGGTTTGCCGAGGCTGCTGCTGGTCGAGTTCTACTTCCCGGACCGGTACTCGCAGTTCCGCTCGACGAACTACCCGTTCCTCCTGGGACAGGCCGCGCGCCTCGGCGTGCCGGCGCGTCGGCTGTGCTGCTGGGCGCCGGCGGATCGGGACTCGCGGGAGCGGTACGTGATCGAGCTGGGGGCGCGCGAGACGCGGAGCCTGGCGGCGGCGTTGCGCGCGTTCGCGCCGACGCACGTGGTCCTTTCCGAGAAGCTCTCGGCGCCGTTGGAGCGGGCGTTGGCGGGCGCGCTTCGCGGAGCCGCGATGTGGAACCTCGCGGACCGGCCGCCCGGCGACCTGGTCGCCTGGCCGGCCGAGCGGCTGCCGGCGTGGCTCGGGTCGGAGGTTCGGTGGTCGGCCCGCGGGCGGGGCCGCTACCTGGTGGACGCGGTGCAGCCGTCGTACGAGTGCGTTGCGGTGAACCGGAGGAAGGGGACGTCCGACCCGCCGGTGCACGTCACGGCGGGGACCGACTGCATCTACGCGAGGCGGCTGGCGGGCAACCGCTTCTTCGACGGCCTCGCGTTTCCCGCAGGGGTCCGCCGGTTCGGCTGTTCGTTCTGCGTCGGTCCCGTCGAGCTGCGGTACGTCTTCGACACGGACCCGGTGGAGCTGGCGGTCCGGCAGTGCCGGGCCGCGCGGGCCGCAACCGGGACTTGCCTCTCGAGGGATACCTACGTCGTGGGCGGCGCGCGGGTCTTCCTGCAGCTCGACCGGTTCTTCGCGGCGATCCTGCGGCATCGGTTTCCGCCGAGCCGGTTCTTCTTCGCCTGCCGGATCGATGAGTTCCTGCGGATGTCGGCGCGGATCGAAGCGCTGCTGCCGCGACTGGCGCGCGCCGGACACTCGATCAACATCTTCAACATGGGGCTCGAGAATTTCTCGCCCGCCGAGAACGCGCGGCTTCACAAGGGGCTCTCGGCGGCACAGATCGAGGAAGCGGACGGCATCTTGCGACGGCTGGAGCGCGAGCACGAGGCGGCCTTCCGTTTCAGCCGCTGGGGCGGGTACGGCCTCGTGCTGTTCACGCCGTGGACCACGACGGCGGACCTCGAGCTGAACCTCGCGCACCTGCGGCGTCTTTGCGGGATCGCCCCGGGAGGCTTCGCGCTCACCTCGAAGCTGCAGATTCTCGACGAGTCGGCGATCCGGTTCGCGGCCGAGCGGGACGGCCTGGTGACCGACACGTTCGAGGGTTTCCACTACTACGACTCGGGGTGCGTGTTCCGGCACGACCAGCGGGAGCTGCCGTGGCGCTTCCGGCACCCGGAGATCGGCGCGCTGTACGAGGTGGCGTGCCGGATCGCGCCGATCACCCGTTTCCCGGACGACGACCCGCTGCTGCCGGGCGTGCGGGAGCTGGCGGCGCTCGTGACGAGCCGGGGCGGGACGCCGTTCGACCTGTTCGGGCTCGCGCTGGAGGCGGTGCAGGAGCGGGGGAAGACGGTTTCCGCGGCGGAGATCGTCGCCGCGGTGCGCCGCCGGCTCGCGGTCGGTGTTGCGGCCGGCGAGGGCGCGGAGGTGCGGAGCGCGGCGGTCGCGCGGGCCGAGGAGGTGCTGCGGGTCCTGGCGCGGGGCCGGGGAAGACGCCTCGGCGGCCTGGCTCCCGTGCGCGTGTGGGAGAAGACGGACGCGGCGGGTGGTCCGCAGCTGGTGATCGAGCTGGCGGGACGCGGCGGGCGGCTCACGCTGCGGTGGCTGGCGCGCCGGCCTGGGACCCCCGCCTTTCTGCGGACCCGGAGGTTCCTGCTGCGCTTCGACGCGGATGCTCCCGCGGACACGCCGGAGAAGGAGCGCGTCGCGCGGACGATCGCGGCGCACCTCGAGCGGTACGGCCTGCGTCCGGGAGCGCGGCGGGGCGGGTCGCGACGAGGGCCCGTGGTCCCGCTCGGACGGAACGGGATTTCGCGGCTGGTCGAGCGGCCGCCGGAGGGGGAGGCCGCCAGGTGACGGAACGAGGCTTCGCGATCTACGGGAAGGGCGGCAGTGGGAAGTCGACCATCGCCGCGGCGCTGTCGTCGTCGTTTGCGGACTTGGGCCTGCGGGTGCTGCACATCGGCTGCGATCCCAAGGCGGACTCGTCCCGGGCCCTGGTCCGGCACGGGAGGATCCGCTCGGTGATGGGCGTCGCGCTCTCCACCCGTCTGCTCGACGCCTCCAGCGTGCTGGCGAAAGGCATCAAGGGGATCACCTGCGTGGAGGCCGGAGGGCCGGAGCCCGGCGTGGGGTGTGCCGGCCGGGGCATCAGCCGGACGTTCGAGCTGCTCGAGGAGCTGGGCGTGTCGCTCGCGTCGTACGACGTCGTGGTCTACGACGTGCTGGGGGACGTCGTGTGCGGGGGGTTCGCCGTGCCGATGCGGGAGGGGCACGCGCGGCACGTGGCGATCACGGTCTCGGGCACCGGCATGTCGCTGTTCGCGGCGAACAACATCATGCGGGCGGTGCGGAGGTTCCATCGCAACGGGGTGCGCCTGGCCGGGCTGATCGGCAACTACCACACGGGCGAGGCGTTCCGGGACCGGGTGCCGCGGTTTGCCGCGGCCACGGGCAGCCGCGTGCTGGTCGACGTCCCGTTCGACCCGCAGGTACAGAAGGCCGAGGAGAGCCGGACGACGATCTGCGACTGGCGCCCGCGGGGGGCGACGGCGAAGGCGGTGCGCCTGCTGGCCTCCCGGTTGCTCGAGCTCGGCGACCTGCCGCCGCCGCGGCCGCTCGAGCCCGACGCGTTGGAGCGGTTCCTGGCGCCCGTGCGGACGCGGAAGCGGACGGCCCGATGATCCGGCGCGACGAGGACTTCGACGCGTATCTCGGACGGCTGGCCGCCGGGCTCGGCGGCGAGGCCTTCGTCTGCACGGCGGTGCTGCCCGAGGTGGACGGCGGCCTGCTGTTCGCCGTGCGCGATCGCGCCGGCCGGCGGCACGTCGTGCGGCTCCGGCACGGGGGCGAGGACCGCCCCGAGGGGCGGCGGCGGTTCGTGCGGGGGACGGCGCCCGCGGCGGTGGCGGCGGCGTTGGAGCGGGCCTACGTCCGCTTCGTCGCGCGGCAGCCGCATCCGCTGCTCGGCTTCCGGGGTCGGGACATCGGGGAGATCCTGCTGCGGCGGGGCGGGGAGCTGCCGGAGGTCTGGCGCGACGAGCTGGTGCCGGGACGCACGCGGTGGTCGTCGTTCGTGCTCGAGGCGCTCGAGTTGCGGAGCGGGGCGTTGTACGTCGCGTTCGCGGACCGCGGGCGGACGGTGCGCCTGCGCCTGACGGACCGCGAGGATCCGCGCCTCGCCGACGCCGGGAAGGTGCTCCTCGTCGGCAACCTCGCCCTGTCGCTCGTGGAGGACGGGCGGACGCAGCCGGTCCGCCCGTCGGAGCAGGCGGAGCGCTTCCTGGCCTACCTGGTGGCGCATACGACGGGGCGGACCACGCGGATCCGGGGCGACGGCGGGATCAGCCCGAGCGTGACGTTGTACGGCCGGGAGGTCGAGCTGAACCCGTTCCTGCCCGAGGGGCGGCAGGGCGCGAGCGGCATGGCGGCGGCGCTGTCGGGTCGCGTGGGCCGTCGGCTCAAGGTCGTGGTCCTCGGCGACGCGAGCTGCCGGCAGACGTTTCCCCCGCTCCGGCGGCTTCCGTTCTTCGATAGCTGGTCCTACTTCCCGGTCGGGACGGCGCCCGAGCCCGGGAGCTGGATCGCGTGCGACTTCTCGGAGCGGGACGTGGTGGTCGGTGCGGAGGAGCGGCTCGAGCGGCTGTTGCGGGGCCTTCGCGCGGAGGATCCGGAGGTCAAGGTCGCGCTGGTGCAGACCTGCGTCAGTCGGCTGATCGGGGACGACGTCCGTGGGGTGCTGCGCAAGGTCCTCGGCGACGACGGTTTCGTGATCCTGGACCCCGACTTCCAGGCTCGGGACTCGGCCGTGGACTCGCTGCTCTGGCCGTGGGTGTTGCGGGCGTTCCGGAAGCCGGTCCGGCAGCGCCGGAGCCTGGTGAACCTGGTCGGCCTCGGCGGGCGGGGTTCGCCGTCCGGGTCCGAGCTGGCGGAGGTGCTGGGGACGTGCGGCGTCCGGGTGAACGCCCGACTGTTCCCGTCGTTCCGGGAGGAGGAGCTGGAGTGCTTCGACGCCGCGCCGCTCACGGTGGTCGGCAGCTGTTCCATCGTGCAGAGCGCGTTCCGGCGCGTGGACCGCGCGGCGGGAAGGACCCGCTGGGTGAGGGCGGACCCGCCGTTCGGGCTCGAGGGGACGCGGCGGTGGGTCGAGACGGTCGTGCGGGAGTCCGGGGGCGGGGACGTGCCGCGCGCCGCGCGGGAGCTGCTCGCGCGCAGGAGCCGGGAGTGCCTGCGGGAGCTGGCGCCGCTGCGCGCGGCGTTGCGCGGCACCGCCATCGCGCTCGTGGCCCAGAGCCGCTTCGCGGCGTGGGTCTTCGACCCGTCGGAGATCTTCGGCATCCGGATCCTGGAGCTGTTGACCGAGCTGGGGCTGGAGGTGGAGCTGTTCCTGCAGCAGGACGTCCCTCCGCCCCGGGACCTGCTCGAGGCGGTGCAGGGCCGCGACCGCGTGACGCTCCGGGTGTTCGACGACGCGGACGAGCTGCGGGCGGCCGTCGCCGGGTCGCGCGCGAAGCTGCTGCTCACCTCGATCCGGAGGAACGTGCCCGCGCTGGCCCTGGGCAAGGTGCCGGTTTTCGTGCAAGCATTCGAGCTGGGGTTCGATGGGGCCGTGCGGACGGCGCGGCGGCTCGCCGCGCACGCGAGGTTCGATTTCGTGGAACGGTACGGGAAGTACATCCGGTGATGAGCGCACGGAGGAGCAGGCGGGCCGCGAGGCCGGGGCTGACGCTGACGCCCACGTACGAGACCGGCGTGTTCCTGGGCCTCAACGCGCTCGAGAACTCGCTGCTGCTCCTGAACTCGCCGCGCTGCCCGTTCGTGCGCGGCCTCAAGGTCTTCGTGCACAACGACCTCGGCAGCACGGTGTACCGCGCCACGGGTCGTCATCGGGTGATCACGACGGAGTGGATGGGCTACGAGGACGTCGGCGGGGGCGAGCCGGCGTTCGTTCGGCTGCTGCGGGAGGCCGCGCGGGGGCAGCGGGGGCACTGGCTGTTCGCCTTCCAGAACATCTCGTCGCTCGTCTCCGGATTCGATCTCGAGGGGCTGGTACGGGCCTCCCGCGGCGGGAAGGGGAACGCGCTCGTTCCGCTGGAGGGGCCGAAGCTGGACGAGGACTGGCTGGGGGGTTACGACGCGGTGCTGGCGGCCGTCCTGGGCCGGCTCCTGGGCCCGCGGGGGCGACCGCTCGACGTGCTGCTGGCCGGGAACCTGTTCTGCCGGAACGAGGCCGACGAGACGGCCAACGTCGAGGAGCTGCGGAGGCTGCTCGGGGTGTTGGGCCTCCGGCGGTCCGAGATCCTGCTGCGCGGCGGCGCGTTGCCGCTCGGCGGGCTGCGGCCGCGCGCGGTGCTCGCGCTGCCCTACGCCGCCGGCCGGTCGGAGGCCGCGATGAAGGCGGCGTCGGTCGGCTTCGCGCGGGTCGGCCTGCCGGTGGG
>JAFGHH010000387.1 GCA_016930215.1 Deltaproteobacteria bacterium | reverse complement strand
CGGAGCCGGCGGAGGAGGCCCCGACCGTGACCCCGCCGAGCCTGGACGTGCCGGAGGACGCGGCCGCTCCGCCGCCCGGATCCTAGAGCAACGCGCCGAACCGCTCGAGCGCTTCGCCGAAGCTCTCGCGGCCCAGTCCGAACCGCAGGTGCGCGTCGCCCCAGTCGAAGACCGACGACGGCACGAGCAGCAGGCCCGCGGCCGCCGCCCGTTCGGCCAGCGCCGTCGCACCCTCCCTCGTCGTCAGCCGGGGGAAGCAGACCGGACCGGCCCGTGGCGGGGACAGTGCCAGGGTTGCGGGCCGCCCGGCGACGAACGCCTCGAGCCGCGCCAGGTTGCGCGCGATCCGCTCGCGGTGCCGCGCCAGGATCGCTTCCCGCCCGCGCAGCCCGATCAACGCCAGGATCTCGCTCGGCGCGCTGCCGCAGATCGTCAGGTAGTCCTTGAACGCGGCCAGTCGGGCGCGCAGCTCCGCGTCCCGCGCCACCAGCCAGCCGACCCGCAGCCCGGCCAGCCCCAACGTCTTCGACACGCCGGACAGCACGACCGCCCGCTCGTACCGCTCGACCGCGGACGGCAGCCGCTCCGCCGCGTCGCGCTCGAGCCCGCGGTACATCTCGTCCGAGAACAGCCAGGCGCCGCGCGCCCGCACCAGCTCCACGATCCGCTCCAGCTCCCCGCGGGTGGCCAGCGCTCCGGTCGGGTTGTGCGGGAAGTTCACCACGACCAGGCGTGTGGCCGGGCGCAGCAACGCCGCCAGGTCGTCGGGGTCGAACCGCCAGCCGCCGGCCTCCCGCGGCTTCCAGGGCACGACCTCGCAGCCCAGATCCGCCGCCACCTGGTACAGCGACTGGTACGCCGGCACCGTGCAGACCACGCGGTCACCCGGCTCCAGCAGGCAGCGCATCGCGGCGTAGATCCCTTCCTCGGGCACGAACGCCTGCACCTCGTCCGGCGCCACGCCGGCGTAGGTCGCGGCGACCTCGGCCCGCAGCAGCGGGTGCCCGGCGGACTCGGTGTAGCCGAGGCGCAGCCCGTCCCACAGCGCCCGCAGCTCGGCGTCGGCGCCGGCCAGCAGCTCGGCCTGCGACAGCCCGTCGCAATCGGAGCTGGACAACGTCCACCGCGTGGAGAACTCGTGGCGGGCGAACCAGCGTTCGAGCGCGAACGGGGTGCAGGGCATGGCGGCTTCGATCTTGGACCGGCGGTGCGGCGGGCACAAGACATCCGATCGGGATCGCCCTCCCGTCCGACTCGCTCGACTCCCTCGACTCCCTGCTACACTCGCCTCGGGCCGCGCCGCGACGGGCCCGGGAGGCACGATGAACGGACGTGTGCTGATCGTCGCCGGCTCCGATTCGGGGGGTGGTGCGGGCCTGCAGGCCGACGTCAAGACCGTCACCGCCCTTGGCGGGTACGCCGCCACCGCCGTGACCGCGGTGACGGCGCAGAACACGGAGGGGGTGTTCGGGATCCACGCGGTCCCGCCCGGATTCGTCGCGTACCAGCTCGAGCTGGTGCTCGACGACCTCGGCGCCGATGCGATCAAGACCGGAATGCTCGCCACGGCCGAGGTGATCGACGCGGTGGTCGAGGTGCTGGCCCGGCTCGCGCCGGACGTGCCGTTGGTGGTCGACCCGGTGATGGCGGCCAAGGGCGGCCACGCGCTGCTGGAGCCGGCCGCGGCGCGCACGCTGCGCGAGCGGCTGGTCCCGCGCGCGATGGTGGTCACGCCGAACCTGCCCGAGGCCGAGGCGCTGACCGGCCGGCCGGTCGGCGACCCGGCGGCGCGGCTCGCCGCCGCCCGCGCGCTGCTCGACCTGGGCCCGCGCGCCGTCCTGCTCAAGGGGGGCCACGCCGACGGCTCCGACGTGGTCGACCTGCTCGTGACCCGCGACGGCGTGCGCTCGTTCTCGTCCCCGCGCCTGGAGACCCGCCACACCCACGGCACCGGCTGCACGCTCGCCTCGGCGATTGCCGTCGGTCTGGCCCAGGGGCTCGCGCTCGAGCACGCCGTGGCCCGCGCCCGCTCGTACGTGCTCCAGGCGCTCCGGTCGGCGCCCGGCTACGGCCGCGGCCACGGACCGCTCGACCACGGCCACACCGTGCGGCCGTTCGACGGGGACGGCACGTGACCGGCCTGCCGTCGCCGCGGGCGATGCTGGCGGAACTGGTGGCGCTCCCGTCCGCCAGTTCCTTCGAGCCCGAGTTGGACGAGGGCAACCGGGCCGTCATCGACCGGCTCGCCGGCTGGGCGGTCGAGCTCGGGGCCACGGTACGGCTCGACGAGCTGCCGGGGCCCGCGCCGCGCGCCAACCTCGTCGCGACCTTCGGCGGCGGCGACGGTGGCCTGGTGCTCGCCGGCCACACCGACACCGTCGCGGCCGAGGCGGGTGCCTGGTCGCGCGACCCGCTGCGACTGGCCGAGGAGGACGACCGACTGTACGGCCTTGGGACCTGCGACATGAAGGGCTTCTTCGCCGCGGCGCTCTGCGCGGCCGCCCGCGTCGCGCCCTCCGGACTGCGCGCGCCGCTGCACCTGGTGGCGACGGCCGACGAGGAGTGCGCCATGGAGGGGATCCGCGCGCTGGTCGCCGGCGGCCTTCCTCCGGCACGCTGGGCCGTGGTCGGCGAGCCGACCGGGCTCGTTCCCGTGCGGGCGCACAAAGGGGTGCTGATGGAGCGCATCGTGCTCCACGGCCGCGCGGCCCACTCGAGCGATCCGGCGGGCGGCGTCAGTGCCGTCGAAGGGATGGCCCGCGTGCTCGACGCCCTGCTCGGCTGGCGCGACGAGCTGCAGCGCGACCACCGCGACGAGGCGTTCGCCGTGCCGGTCCCGACGCTCAACCCGGGCGTGCTGCGGGGCGGCGACCGGCCGAACCGCGTCTGCGCCCGCTGCGAGCTGCAGTTCGACCTCCGCTCGCTCCCCGGGATGGACCAGGAGGCGTTGCGGGTCGAGCTGTGCGCGCGGGTCGCGCGGGCGGTCGCCGGGACGGGCCTGCGCTTCGAGCTGCGCTCGCTGTATCCCGGCACGGCGGCGCTGGCCACGCCGCCGGAGGCCGCGCTGGTCCGGGCGGCCGAGGAACTGTCCGGGCGGCCGGCGACGACGGCGCCCTACGGCACCGAGGCGCCGTGGTTCGCCGCCGCCGGAATGGAGACGATCGTGTTGGGGCCGGGCGACATCGCCCAGGCCCACCGGGCGGACGAGTTCCTGGCGGCCGACGCGCTGGACGCCGCCGCGATGCTGTACGCGGACCTGATCGAACGGCTGTGCCGGTGACCGCCGGGGGGCCCGGCGCTCCGGCGGGCCGTGCGGGTCAGTGCAGGTCCCGGGCCAGCCAGTGCTTGGCGAGCCGCAGCGCCGCCTCGCTCGCCCCGAGGTTCCCGCCGTCGGCGGCCACACCGATCGCGCGACTGCCCGCGGCCAGCGACCAGTCGAAGAGGTCCGGGGACGCGAAGGCCGGGTCGTCGATCCCGAGGTTCCAGGTGTTGAGCTCGTGCGTCACGAAGTCGCCCGCGTAGAACGCGGTCGTGTTGGCGAAGGCGATGTTCTCGTGCGCCACGTTGCGCTGCGTCTCGACGTCGCCGTTGAGGTCGAAGCCGAACTCGCCGTTGCCTACGCTGGTGTTCCGCTCGAACTCCAGCGTTGCGCCCTGGTTCCCGTCGATGCCGCTGGCGCGGCAACCGACGGCCAGGCAGCCGACGATGCTGTTCGCGGCCGCTCCGGTGGCGCCGCCCATCTTGAAGCCGTTGCCGTCGCCGGCATTGCTGCCGTTCCAGTAGCGCCCGGCGTCATACGAGACGCTGTCGAGCACGCCGCTGTTGCGCGCGCGGAACAGGTCGAAGCCGTCGTCCCCGGCGTTCGCCGCGAGACTCCGCGCGAACCACACGTTCTCGCTGAACTCCCCGCTGTTGGCCGTCGCCGCGTAGCCGTCCGGCACGTTCGTCCCCGCCGTCACGCCGTCCCCCAGGCGCCAGACAGCGCAGTCCTGCACCAGGCAGTCGCGGGCACCGAAGAACCAGATGCCGTCCTGGCGACAGTGGCTGACCCACATATCGGACAACGTGATATTCGACGCGCCCAGGACGCGGATCGCCTGCCCGTCGTAGCCGTCGCCGCGGTCGGGCACGTTCCGCACGTGGAACCGGTGCCACGTCTCGTTCGCCGCGCCGCCCGAGAACTGCAGCGCTCCCGTGTTCGGCGCGACGCCTTCGGCGTCGAGCACCGGCCGGTCGTCGCCGCACCCCATCACGCGCGTCTCGGCCGTCCAGGCCGCGGTCCGGACGATCGGGGCGGACAACAGGTACGTGCCGCCCAGGACCAGCAGCGTCTCGCCGGCCGACAGCGCCGCAAGCCCTTCGCCGAGCGTGCAGAACGCCGTCTCCGGGCTCCTCCCGTCGCCACTACTCGTTCGGCTGCCATCCACGTACCAGTCGCCGAGCGACGTCCGCTCGAGCGGCGGGAAGGCGTCCAGGCTCTTCGCCTCGCTGCCCACGCCCAGCAACGTGACGGCGTCCGCATCGGCGTCGGCGTCGGCGTCCGCATCGGCATCGGCGTCCGCATCGGCGTCGGCGTCGGCGTCCGCATCCCCGTCCGCTCCGCCGTCGTCGTCCACGACGCCGTCCGCATCCGCGTCGCGACCGACGTCCGCGTCCGGTTCGACGCCGTGCCAGGAATGGCAACCGAGCAGCAGACACGGGAGCAGGTACGAAAGGGTTCGCATCCGACTTTCCATGACCCGCGGTCCGGCTGCCGGCGACCGGTGTCCGCTACGGATAGCACTCGAACCCGCCGCAGGTCGACTCCGCACAGCACAGGCAGGCGTCGTCGCCCCGGGTCGGGTCCCAGCCGCAGCACGCGTAGGGCATGCCGTACGGTGCGCACTGCGTGATGCAGTCGTTGAGGTAGACGTAGCCGTCGGGGCTGCACCACCAGGCCTGCGTGCGGTTGAAGCAGTCCTGGTCGTCGTAGAAGTCGCACGAGCCGCTGATCTCGTAGCAGGTGCTGCCGATGCACCACTGCGGGGTCACGCAGGCGCCCAGGCTGCAGAACTGGCCGACGGCGGAGCAGTCGAGGCAGGTCGAGCCGTAGATGCCGCAGGCCGAGTCGGTCGGCGAGGCGACGCAGGTGTCGCCGACGCAGCAGCCGGCACAGTTCGTCGGGCCGCAGGTCGGCGTCCCGCCCGTACAGGTCCCGGCGCTGCAGTACTGGCCGACCGCCGCGCAATCCAGGCAGGTCGAGCCGTAGATGCCGCAGGCCGAGTCGGTCGGCGGGTTGACGCAGTTGTCGCCGACGCAACAGCCGGTGCAGTTCGTCGAATTGCACGCCGACCCGCCGACGCACGCGCCGGCGACGCAGCTCTGGCCGGCCGCACAGCTGTAGCAGGCCCCGCCGCCCGTGCCGCAGGCCGACGTGCTGCCGCCGCCCTGGCACAGGTTGCCCAGGCAGCACCCCGCGCAGTTGGACGGCCCGCACGTCTGGTGGTTGTCGTCCGACGTGATCACGCACGACAACCCGGCGCCGAGCGCCGCCACCGCCACCAGAGCCAACCATCCACGCATGCGAACCCTCCTTCTCTCGCCCCGCAGGGGCACCCATCCAGGGTGAACCGACGGCCGGTCGGGGTCAAGCAGCACGGACGGCGGCGCGCGCCGGACGATTCAACCCGTCGACCGGAACCGGGACGGCCGTCCCGGTCCGGCCGCCGGGCAGAGGGCTCGCGGGCCCACCTTGCACGGACATTTCGGCGATCCACGTCGGGCAGCGTGCCTGGGCCGCATGCCTTGCCTTGACCGCGGCCGGCCCAGCGGGCACCCTGGGGTGATGCGACCCGACCAGCAGGCCCTACTCGACGCCGCCGCCTCGATGCTCGAACCGCCGCTGGAACGCGGCTTCTCGGACCTGGGTACGAACCAACGTCCGATGATCGTCGGCGGCGTCCGCGGTCGCCGGGTCGCCGTGATTGCCAACCTGTCGCGACCGTCCTACACGCTGCATCCCAATCTCCACGTCCCGGCCGCCACCTTCGGCCTGCGGTGCCTCGTCACGCAGCGGCTGGCGAACCCCGGCGGCCCGACGCTCGGCGCCGACCCCGTGTTCGACGCCGAGTACGCGGTGGAGGGCGCGCCGCGGGCGGTACTGCAGGCGCTCTTCGACGAGGAGCTGCGCGGGTGGACGCTCCGGGCCGCGCCCGCGACGATCCACTTCGAGCCGGACCGGCTCGAGATCCTCGGTCGCGGCCCTGGGTCGCCGGATACGCTGCGGGCGCAAGTCTGGCTCGGCGTCCGGTTGGCCGAGCGCCTGCCCGAGGCAATCACGGCCGGCGGTGCCGGAGCATGGTTGGCGCGTGGCAGCCTCGTCGACCATCCGGAGGTGGTGGCGGCAGGACGCAAGAACGCCCTACTCACCACCGTCCTCGTGCTGGCGGTGCTGGGAATCGCAGGCGGCATCGGCTACCTTGTCATCCGTTTCCTCTAGCGGCGTCCGGGGGGCCGCTTGGTCGTTCCGACCGACCCATGCTATGGTTGCCGGGACGACGGCATGGGGCCGTCGCTGCTGACCGCCGGACCGCCGGCCGGGCGCGTTGCCGCGAACTTCCGCGAATGTCGCCCGGTTCCGTCGGCCCCGGCTCCACGGTGCTCACATGTCCGGACTTCTCCCACGTTTCCCGTCCTTCCTGGCCGCCCTGTTGCTGGCAGGCATGACCGCCTGCGTCGCCGACGACGATCCGCCGGTGGACGATCCGCAGGACGACTTCCCGCTGACCGATCCCGACGCGGTACGCGCCGGTGCGCCGACGAACGACGAGCTGCCGAGCGAGGGGAAGGCGGACGAGATCCTGCCGGCGAGCTTCGACCTGGTGGCGACCCAGTCGCCGGTGCGCAACCAGGCGAGCCGCGGGGTCTGCTCGATCTTCGCGACGATCGCGTTGATGGAGCATCTGTACGTCCTGGAGGGAACGATCCCGGATCCGGACTTCAGCGAGCAGTTCCTGCAGTGGTCGTCGAAGGTCGAGGCCGGGGAGTTCCCGCACACGGGAGGATCCAGCGCCCAGGTCAACATCAACACGTTGAACCGGTTCGGCGGCGTGTTCGAGACCGACTGGCCCTACGAGACCTCGCCCTGGACCGCCAGCAACAACCCGGACTGCGGCCTGCCGGAGGCCGAGCAGCCGGTGATCTGCCACACGAACGGCGACCCGCCGGCCACCGCTCTGGCGGCGCAGCGCTGGCGCATCCCGCGCGGTCGCTGGGTCAACTCGCGGCCCGACAGCATCAAGTCGCACCTGTACAACGCCCGCACGGCGGTGCAGGTGGGCGGGGACTTCTACTACCAGGCCTGGGGCCACGGCGGCTCGCGCATCCCGCGCTACAGCGGCTACCGGGACTTCGGCTACGTCGTGACGCCGAACGCCGAGGACATCACCTCGAGCAGCGAGCACCGGGCGGGACACTCGTTCATCCTCGTCGGCTGGGACGACAACCTGGAGGTCCAGGCGATCGCCGCGGACGGCACGCTGGCGGTGGACGCCGAGGGCAACCCGGTGATGCAGCGCGGGTTCTTCCTGTTCAAGAACAGCTGGGGCACCGGCTGGGCCACCCGCAACCCCAAGGGCGCCGGCTACGGCTGGATCTCCTACGACTACGTGTCGCGCCACACGAGCGCCTACGTGAGCGACAAGCCGCAGGTTTCGGTGGCCGAGGTGTGCAACGACTCGCGGGACAACGACTTCAACGGCCAGACCGACTGCGCCGACCCGGCCTGCGCCTCCGACCGCGCCTGCATCGACCCGCTCGGCTCCTACGTCAACAACACCCCGGCCCCGATCCCCGACAACGACGCCGCCGGCGTCCGCAGCACGATCGAGGTGGCGGAGGGGGGCGTGATCAGCAGCCTGCAGGTCGAGGTGGACATCACGCACACCTACCGCGGCGACCTGACCGTGCGGCTGTCCCGGGGCGCCACGACCGTCACGCTGCAGGAGCGCGAGGGCGCCGGCGCCGATGATCTGAAGAAGACCTGGGACGTCGATGAGTTCGACGGCCAGGACGCCGCCGGCACCTGGACGCTCCAGGTGGTCGATTCCGGCCGCGCCGACACCGGCACGCTCAACCGCTGGTCGCTCACGATCACGCGCTGCGCCGGCGACGACTGCGACTCCGAACCCACGACGCTCACCGGCAGCAACGAGACCCCGGTCGCCATCCCGGACGAGGACCCGGCGGGGATCACGAGCGTGATCTCGATCACCGGCGCCGGCAACGCGGCCGCGGTCCGGGTGACGGTCAACCTGACCCACCCGTTCCTGGCGGACCTGGTGGTGTCCGTGTCCAAGGACGGCGGCGCTCCGGTCGAGCTGTTGCGCGAGGAGTACGTGGAGGACACGGTGCTGGTGCGGACTTTCCCGGTCGACGCCTTCAACGGGCAGCCGGCCGCCGGCACCTGGACCCTGCACGTGGCCGACGTGGCCGGCGGCGACGTCGGCACGCTCAACGCCTGGAGCCTCGAGATCGTCACCGGCTAGGCCGCGCCGGTCCTCCCAACCCGAAGCGCGCGATCTTCCGGATCAGGTTCCGCCGGCTGATGCCGAGCAGTGTCGCCGCCTGCGTCCGGTTGCCGTGCGTCCGCCGGAGCGCGTCGGCGATCCGCTCCCGCTCGAGCGCCGCCACGTCGGCGTGGAGCCCGGCGGGACGCTTCCGCCCCGCGGTCTCCGTCGTGGCGAGGGCCAGCTCCGGCGACAGGTGCTCGAGCCCGAGCTGCGGGGCGTCCCCGGAAAAGACCCACAGCCGCTCGACCTCGTGCCGCAACTCCCGCACGTTCCCCGGCCAGCGATGCACCTGCAATCGCTCGAGCAACCCCGGAGCGAACGGCCGGTCCAGTCCGTCCCGTCGCGCCAGCTCCCGCCGGAAGTGCTCGGCCAGGAGCGGCACGTCCTCCGGGCGCTCGCGGAGCGACGGAACCCGCAGCGTCAGCACGCTCAGGCGGTGCCAGAGGTCCTCGCGGAAGACGCCCTGCCGCACGAGGGCCGGCAGGTCGCGGTTCGTGGCCGCCACCAGCCGCACGTCGACCTTCCGCGCGGTCGTCGACCCGACCGGCGTCGTCGTGGCGTCCTCCAGCACGCGCAGCAGCTTGGCCTGCAGCGCCGGGCTCATCTCCCCCACCTCGTCCAGGAACAGCGTCCCCCCGTCCGCCGCCTCGAACAGGCCCTTGCGGTCCGTCACCGCGCCGGTGAACGCCCCGCGGACGTGGCCGAACAGGGTCGAATCGAGCAATGTCTCGGGGAGGGCCGAGCAGTTCTGGGCGACGAACGGCCCGGCGGCGCGGCGCGAGCGGCGGTGTACGGCGCGGGCCGCCAGCTCCTTGCCGGTGCCGTTCTCGCCCTGCAGCAGCACCGTCACGTCGGTCCGCGCGGCCCGCTCCAGCCGGCGCAGCAGCTCGCGCAGGGCCGGGCTGGCGCCCACGATCCCGTCGGCGGCTCCTTCCTCGCCGCCGGGAACGGCCTCCGTGGCGCCCGGCGCGGCCCGCGCGGCGCGCCAGGCCGCCAGTACCTCCCCGGCGCGCCGTTCGTCCAGCTCCAGGCCGCAGACCTGTCGCAACGCCTGCATCAGCGCTCGAACGACGTCCTGTTCCGGCTCGGCTTCGTGATATAAGCGTCGTGGCATGGGCGCTCTCAAGGACATCCTGTTCTTCGTCATCCTATTGGGGGTCCTGATCTTTGTCCACGAGCTGGGCCATTTCATGTGGGCGAAGATCTTCGGCGTCAAGGTCTTCAAGTTCTCGCTCGGATTCGGCCGCCGCCTGGTCGGATTCCGGCGCGGCGAGACCGAGTACGTCGTCTCCGCCATCCCGCTCGGCGGCTACGTCAAGATGCTCGGCGAGGGTCCCGAGGGCGGCGACGGGGTCGACGCCACGGTCTCCGACGACCCGGAGGCCCGGCGCCCGGAGGATGCGGGCCGCGCGCTCACCGACAAGCCGATGTGGCAGCGCGCCGTGATCATCGTCGGCGGCCCGGCGATGAACCTGCTGTTCCCGATCCTGATCTACTTCTTCGTCTTCCTCGGCCGCGACACCATCCTCCCCGCCTCGGTCGGCACCGTCTTCGCGGGCACCCCCGCCGCTGCGGCCGGCCTGCAACCGGGGGACCTGATCGTCGAGGTCGACGGCACGACGATCCACGGTTTCGAGGACGTGGTGGCCGAGGTCGAGGGCCGGCCGGGCGAGCCGCTGGAGTTCCGCATCCGGCGCGGCGACGAGGTGTTCGCGCGGCGCATCACCCCGGCGACGGCCGAGGAGGTGATCCCGATCATCGGTTTCGTGAACGAGGTGGGCCGCATCGGCGTCTCGCCATACTACCGGGCTCCGATTCTCGGCCCCGTGGAGCCGGCCGCCGACACCGCCGCACCGCTCGACCTGCAGCCCTTCGACGAGGTGTTCGCGCTCGACGGACGTCGCGTCCGGCGCCACATCGACCTCGAGCGCTCCCGCGTCGGGCCCGACGGCAGGCTGGACGTCGGCCTGCTGCGCGGCGCCCCGGTGGCGACCGGCCTGGGCACGCTGTTCGTCGCCGCAGCGGTGCGGCAATCGATCCGGGCGGCTCCCGGGACGCCCGGCGATCGCGCGCTCGGCGCCACCACCTCCGACCTCGTCGTCTCGCGCGTCCGGCCGGGCTCGCCCGGCGACCTGGGCGGCCTGCGGGTCGGCGATCGCCTGCTGCGCCTGGACGACAAGCCGCTCGTCACCTGGCTCGACGTGCAGCTCGTCCCCGAGCGCGACACCGCCGGCCCGCACACTTTCCTCGTCGCCCGCGACGGCCGCGAGCTGCCGGTGACGGTCGAGCTGCACCCGGAGACCTGGCGCGACCCGCTGGGCCAGGAGCACCACCGCTTCTCGCTCGGCGTCAGCGGTTATACCCGGAGCCAGACCGACGACCCGGTTCCCAACCCGAACCGCGTCTCCCGCGCCTTTTTCGGCGCCTTCGACGAGACCGGCAACGTGATCCGCCTCACGGCCCTCGGCTTCGCCGCGATCTTCCAGGGTCGCGTGGGCGTCGACACGATCGGCGGCCCGGTGCTGATCTTCGACGTCGCCGCCCAGTCCGCCGAGGCCGGCGCGGTCTCGTTCCTGTGGGCGATGGCCCTGATCAGCATCAACCTCGGCATCCTCAACCTGCTGCCGATCCCGATCCTCGACGGCGGCCAGTTGCTGTTCTTCGGCATCGAGGCGATCCGCCGCAAGCCGCTCAGCCGCAAGTTCAAGGATCGGGCGCAGTTCGTCGGCCTGATCCTGATCCTCGCGCTGGTGGCGCTGGCCTTGCACAACGACATCGCCCGCCGCTGGAGCGACATCCTCGGGCTGTTCGGCTGCAACTGAGGCCATGCCCCGCCCCGCGACCGACCTCCTCGCGGTTCCGGGCCTCCCGGCCCGCGCGGCCGCCGCGCTCGCCCTGCAGCGCGTCGAGCGCGACCGGGCCTACGTCACCAAGGCGCTCGAGGAGGCGGCGCGCGAGGTGGGCCTGACGGACCCCGCGCTGCGGGCCGACGCCACCGAGCTGGCGCTCGGCGCCTGGCGCTGGCGCGGCATGGTCGACGCTCGCCTCGACCCGCTGCTGCCCCGCGGCCTCGCGTCGCTCGACGACCTGACCCGCCAGCTGCTGCGCCTGGCCGCCTTCGAGCTGCTCGGCCCACACCCGGTGCCGCCGCACGCGGCGGTCCATGTGGCGGTGGAAGGGGTCAAGCGGCTCGGTCGACGCGGGCTGGCCGGCCTGGCCAACGCCGTGCTGCGCCGGCTGGCGCCGGCCGGGAGACGCGCGGCGCCGCCGGAGGGGCCGGAGGCGGCCGCGCACGCCTTCCCGGGCTGGTTGCGCGAGCGGCTGGCCGCGGCGTGGGGCGAGCCGCGGATGCCCGCGCTGGCCCGCTGGTCCCTCGCGGTGCCGACCCGCACCCTGCGGCGGAACCGACGCCGCGCCGGCGCCGCGGACGTGCCGCCCGGAACGACCTCGCCCCTCTCGCCGCTCGTCCTGCGGCTCGCCGCCGGCGCCGGCGACCTGCGCCGCCACCCCGCCGTCGTCGCCGGTCGAGCGACGGCGCAGGAGGAAGGGGCGTTCCTGGCGGCCGAGCGGCTCCCGTTGGCCCCCGGAGTGCGGCTGCTCGACGCCTGCGCCGGGCGCGGCACGAAGACCGCGGCGCTCGCCGAGCGCGAGCCGGCCCTCGACCGTCTCGTGGCGACCGACGTACACCCCGACAAGCTGGCGCGGGTGGCCGGCGAGCTGGAGCGGCTCGGGCTGCGGAGCGCGGAGTGCCGAGCGGTGGACTGGAGCGTCGGCGCGGGCGGGCTCGAGGGTCCGTTCGACGCGGTGCTGGTCGATGCGCCCTGTTCGGGGACCGGCACGCTCTCGCGCCGGCCGGAGATCCGCTGGCGGCTCGAGCCCGGCGACCTCGCGCGGCTCGTCGCGCTGCAGGCGGCGATCCTGCGACGCACCTGCGGGCTGGTCGCTCCCGGCGGCGCGCTGCTGTACGTCGTCTGCTCGCTGCTGCCCGAGGAGGGACCGCGGCAGGTCCGTGCGTTCCTGGCCGACCATCCCGACTTCGCGCCGGACCCGGCGCCGTGGCCCGCGCCGTGGGAGCCGCTCGAGGTCGGCCTCGCGCTGTTCCCGCCCGATACCGGCACCGACGGGTTCTACGCGGCGCTGCTGCGGCGGGCGCCGTAGCCCCTGCTTTGGCGTCGGCCCCCGACGCCGTCCGGCAGGATGGCGCCGCGGGCGGTGTGACCTCCGTTCCGGGCAGCTAGTACAGCACGGCGCAAGTTCGTAGGGGGTTGCCCTGCCGTCCGGTTGGGTCGCCACGCAGCCCCGAGCCACGCGAGGGGCGAGTGCGACCGCGAGCGCAACGTCCCGGGACCACTCGCGCCGGCACGCCCGCTTCGCGGGCGTCCGTCGCTACGTGGGTCCCCTACCGGATCGGAAGGCCGAGCCCGACCCCCCTACGAACTTGCGCCGCGTCATACTAGTCGAGGTCCAGCCTGTGGTCCCCCGCCGGCACGGTCAGCTCGAGCAGCCCGCCGGCGTGGGCGAACGTCGCGTCGGTGCCGTCCAGCCGCACGGTCGTCGGAGCGACGGGACAGCGCAGGGAGACCACGGCGCTCGCCGCCGCGCGCACGAGCGCGAAGCGCGGCTCGGTCGCGCTCGCGACGTGCTCGAGCCGCGCGAAGAGATCGATCGGCGCGGAGGCCTGCACCAGGACATCGCCGCCGGCCGCGAACGCCGTGAGCCCGCGGCCGAAGATCGCGGGGTCGTCGAGACGGCGGCCGGCCATCGCTCCCGTGACGTCGGCCCCATGGAACCCCGTCACCCCGGCGCCGGTCGGCCAGACCACGAACGCCGAGTCGGTCCCGCCGCGGTGCAGCCGCGCCGCGTCGGCCGTCGCGTCGCTCCACGACTCCAGCTCCAGGTCGTCGCCGAACCACAAGGCCGTGGTGGACGTCGCCGCCGACGCCGTTCGCGAGCGTCGCAGCCGCCAGCCGACATCGAAGCGCGCGCCGGACTCGTTGTACGTCCGCGTGTCCGGGTTCTGCTCGGGCACGTAGGAGCTGGGCTCGAGCGTCGCGGTCCACGCCGCGGCCGAGGCGTCGCCGACGTGCAGCGCCGGCACGCCGTCCCGCGGGTGGATCGCCCAACGGCCGGCGGCCTCCTCGCGCCACGGGTTCTCGGTCCGCAGCTCGGCGTAGGTGTATGCCAGGCCGCTGCCGGTCGGCGCGGCCGAGCGGTACGAGTGCAGCAGCAGGTCGAGGGTCATCGCCGCGGTGCCCTGCATCGTGTCGTGGACGAAGAACAGGTCCGATCCCAGTCCGACCACCTCGCGACGCCAGCTCGTCAGCGTCTCGGACAGCATCATCGACGTCGGGTCGGCCAACACGTCGAAGTAGCGGGCGTCGCCGAGCACCGCCTCGGCGTGGGCCCAGTCCGTGGGATCCTGGCCGGCCATCCACTGCGTCCCTTCGCCGTGCTGCCCCGCGCCGTCGACCAGCAGCAGGTTGTGCTCGTCGCTCATCTTCAGGTACGAGTAGCCGTGGTCGGTGACGTAGGGCACGCCGGCCCGGTGCAGGATGAAGTGGCCGGCGTCCGGCTGCTCGTGCCCGCCGAAGTACGACCCCGACTTGAGGCTCAGGTAGGTCGCGTCCTCGTCCCACGACGAGCGCCAGGCCCAGATTCCCTTGTCCGGGAAGAAGCGCCAGGTGGGCAGCGTCGAGCGCTCGACGACGGCGACGGTCGGGTCGTACCACAGGTAGGACCAGGCGGTGCGCCGCGGGTTGTCGAGGTTCTCGGCGGTCCACTGGGCGCGGCCGTCGCCGAGGCGCCGGGCGAGCCAGGCGGAGATCGTGCGCGGCGAGTTGTAGTGCGAGACCGGGCAGTCGCCGAAGTTGGCCACGCCGCCGTAGTTGTCGGCGCCGCCGGGCAGCACCGAGTAGAGGTCCCACAGCACGCTCTCGCGGAACCACGGGACGGCGGTGGCGGTGTTGCCGCCCAGCGCCCGGTCGCGGAAGTCGAGCCAGCGGAACAGGTTGATCTGCCCGTAGCTGTGGTAGGCCACCCCCTCGTTGCTCGTGCCGTCGTCCTCCAGCACGGAGAGGATGATCGCCAGGTTCTCCTCGAGCTGCGCCACCCACGCCGCCCGCTCGGCCTCGGGCATCTCGTCGGCCAGCACGAACGCCGCCGCCGCGACGCCCTCGTGGTTGATCCAGTAGTGGTTGTTCGTGACGCTGCCGAAGTGGGTCCAATCGATGTCGCGGTAGGTGCGCATCCACGAGGTCGAGCACCAGCGATCGGCGACGCCGCGCAGCCGCGCCCGCACCTCGGCCCGTTCCGCCGGCGTCAACCGGTCGTAGTGCCAGTCGTAGGTGATCGCGAGTGCGGTGAGGAAGTGGCCGACGGTCAGGTCCAGGTTGTTGAACGGCTCCGCCGCGTCCTCGTCCCAGTTCGGGTAGCGCAGCATCGTGAAGAAGTAGGTCCACAGCGGCTCGTCGAACGGCTGGGCCGGATCGATGAGCTGGATCAGCGCGAGGTTCATCAGCCGGTCGGCGTAGCCGCGGATGTCGCGGCCGGGCCCCGGGTCCGGGATCGGGTCGTCGTAGCCCTCCGCCTCGTCCAGCATCTCGGCCCAGACGTCGCTCCATTCCGGCCGGTCCCTGCGCGCCCGCAGCTCCGCCAACTCGGAGGCGTCGAACACCAGCTTGGGGTGCTCCGGATGCCGGAACTGCACGGTGACCCGCGCCTCGAGGCCCGCGCTGCTCGCCGTCAGCACCCAGCTTCCGGCGGGATGCGCGTCGGTCAGCGGGAGCGGCGTCCGGGAACGCCAGACGAGGGGCGAGGTGCCGCGCTCCAACTCGAGCGGCAGCTCGGTGCCGTCGGGGAGCATCGCCGTGGCGGTCGCCGGTTCCGGGTTCCCGGGCGTCGTGACCGTCAGCGACAGCTCGTCGCCCGGGAACAGGTAGTCATCGGCCCGCGGCGCCACGATGTTGAGGTCCCGGAACTCGGGCGGCGAGACGCGGACCCCCGGCACCAGCGCGTCGAACAGGTCGACGATCCGGTCCTTGTCCGGGTCGGCCATCCACAGCGAGCGGAAGACGGGTGCGCCGCCGGCGCTGTAGCCGTACGAATCGTAGATCGTCACCCCGTCGGTGGTGTCCTCGGCGCGGATCACGCCGGCGTGGAAGACGAACCAGCCGAGGCCGCGGTCGCTCGCCGAGTCGTAGACCACCAGCCAGCGCATCCCGGTGTCCCAGATCTTCTCCAGCGCCTCGTCGCCCCGCGTGTCGGAGACCATCCGGTCGTAGTCGTCGGCGAGGTACAGGTGGCGGCCGTTCCAGTCGCTGCTGGAGAAGAAGAAGGTCGTCGCCGGGTCCTGCGGCACCGCGGAGAGCACGCGCTCGACGAACGGCCAGGCGGGGAAGACGCGGTAGGCCAGAGCGAGGTCGTGCGGCACCGGTGCGGTGCGGCCGGTCCAGGCGGCGGACACGGCGGCGCTGGCCGGGTCGCGGTCGGTGACCGTCGTCGTCGGCACGAGGTCTTCCACGCCGGCCGGGTCCCAGGTGTGGGTCGCGTCCTCGAGCTGGTAGCCGTCGGAGAAACCCTCGACGGCTTGCCAGTCGCCGGGTTCGTGCGCAAGGAAGGCGTCGCCCGCGGTGCGGCGGCCGCGGCGCAGGCTGCCGTCGGCGGGATCGAGCGCCCGTTGGAGACGGTAGTCGCCGCCGGACAGCAGCCACGCTTCGATCCGCGTGTCGCCGTCGCCGTCCAGCTCCTGGAACTCGCCGAAACCGCCCGTTCGCCACTCCCAGGCCGGCGGCACGACGCTCGGCTCGTAGTAGACGAGGAAGTCGCGGACGGCGCCCGCGGCGGTCGTCCCGGCTGCCGTGAAGCCGACCTCCGCCTCCCGTCCGTCCGGCTGCGTCCAGGCGCCCGCGGGCACCGCCGCCGGCGATCTCCCGGCCGTGACCTCGTAGACCCGCACGTCGCGACCGACATACGCCTCCGCGTGCGCCAGCGGGACCAGTACCGGGAGGTCGGTCCGGTCCCGGTCCGGGTGCGGAAGCAGCGTGACCCGCACGCGGTACGAGCGCTCCGGCTCGTCCCATTCGGGCACCACCGGTTCGCCGCCGTCGTCGCCCGTGTCGGCGTCCGGTCCGTCCGCCGTGTCGATGTCCCCGCCGTCGCCGGCATCGGTCCCGCTCGGGCCGCTGCACGCGGCGCACAGGATTGCGATCCCCACCGTCCCGCACCAGTGCGTCATCTTCGAACCTCCCGGCGGCAGACCGGATGGGGGTCGTGTCGACCGACCGCGGTTTCCGCTCCGTCACCGCCCTTCGCGGCACAGCGTAGGCGTCCGGTTCCTGCCGTGCAACCATCGCGGGCCGTTTTGCGCTACTCTTGGGGCGGGTCGGAAGGACCCGGGAGGTCACCATGAACCGCGCGCTTGCCTGCCTGCTGGTCGGACTGGCGACCGTCGCCTGCAGCCCGAACGACGATTCGACGACGGTTCCGGACTACGGTCGCGACGTCCTCGACGAGGGCACGTTGCCCGCGGACGACGGATCGGGTCCCGTGGAGGTCGTGGAGGCTCCCGACATGTTCGGGCTGGACCTCGACCTCGACGGGTACTCGCCCGCCACCGGCGACTGCGACGACACCGAGCCGCGGATCAACCCCACGGCCTTCGAGGTGCCGGGGAACCTGCGGGACGACGATTGCGACGGCGCGGTCGACGAGGACGAGAGCTGCGACTGCCACGCCGACCCGAACCTGCCCGACGGGCTCGACCTGTGCGACAGCCGTTTCCTGGTTTCGTGGGACGAAGTCTGCTTCGCCCCGGGCTGCGGCAGCGGGGCGGGCACGCTGACCCGCTTCGGCGACCCGGGCAACGACCTGGGCCCGCGCTTCGGCTGCGCCTACACCCTGCTCGGCACCGCCCCGCTCGACATCGCCTTGTGCAATCCCGAGTACTGCCCGGACGGGCGTCGCCAGGTCGGTACCGACTACTACATGAGCGGCCTGTTCAACACCTGCGAGACGGAGGCGCATGAGGCCGACCCGTCGCCCTCCGGCTCGGACGGCGCCCTGATCTGCGACACGCACCAGTTGGTGCTGAACTTCCGGGCACCCCGCAACGCGGTGGGTTTCTCCTTCGATTTCGTCTACCTCAGCACCGAGTACCCGGAGTGGGTCGACGAGGGGTACAACGACACGTTCTACGCGATCATCGACCGCCCGGCGACGGGCGAGCGGCAGAACATTTCGTTCGACGAGGGCGACCACGAGATCGAGATCGACAACGCGTTCTTCGAGGACCCGCCGGTGACGAACATCGCCGGCACGGGCTACGACGGGATGTGCACGAACGAGGACTTCTCGCGTACCGTCTGCGGCTCCTCCACCGGCTGGTTGCGCACCTCCTGGGAAATCGCGCCGGGCGAGGAGTTCACGTTGACCTTCTCGATCCACGACGAGGGCGACGGGATCTACGACTCGACCGTGATCATCGACAACTTCCAGTGGTCGCCCGACCCGGTCGATCCCGGCACGATCATCATCTGACCCGGCCGAAGGCCGCCTGCACGACCTCGCCGACCGCGCCAGACGGGCCGGTCCGCTGCCGGGTCGTCCGCTCGTCTCCACTTGACCCGGACCACCCCGCGGGCCAAGGTTGGCCCCGGCGGGCGCCCGACGGCAGGGGAAGCCGATCGCCGCAGGCCGCTGCTCGGCTGGTTGCCGCCGGGCTCACGGGAGGAGGACCCATGCACCGCTGTCTCGTCGTCGTTCTGTTCGCGACGCTGCTCGCCGGGACGAACCTTGCCGCGGCCCACGTCGTCACCGCCGACGGCGACCCGGCCGACTGGACGATGGCCCGTCCCACCAACGTCAACACCGGCCACCTCGGCCGCAACGTGGTGCTTCAGGGTGAGTACGTCTGGACCGACGCCCAGGGCGACGAACGCACCGACTTCGCCGGCCCCGACGGTCGGGTCGATCTGCGCGAGCTCCGGGTCACCGCCGACCGGGTCAACCTGTACGTGCTGGCGCGCATGACGGACATCGATGTCGAGACGGGCGACGGCGCGCCGCAACTCCAGGTCGCCTTCGACCGGGACTACACCCCGGGCAGCGGCCAGCGGTGGTTCGGCGGGAACTCCGAAACCCAGACGACGGCCGAGGCGGCGTGGGAACACTTGATCGTCACCCGCTTCGGTTCGGGCAGCATCGCTCCGATGGTCTACGACGCCTCCTGGACCGGCATGATGTCGGGCTTCCAGGCGATCTCGGCGGTCAACGAGGTGATCGAGCTCGCGATCCCCTGGACCTCCCTCGGCGGCGCCCCCTCGGTCCCGGTCCAGCTCACCGTGATCGCCCTGCGCAGCAACACCGCGGACGACGCCTGGGACCCGCCGTCCTCCGTCGAGCCGAGCAGCGACGCGCTGGACGCCGTCACCAACTACGCCAACCCCGGCCTCACCTCGAACACCTGGGCCGAGGTTTCGGACGGAGTGGTCGACTACCATTTCCAGCTCTGGTTCCACCTCGACCCCGACACCGAGCCCTCGCCTCCGCTCGTGGTCAACGAGGTGCTGTCCGACGCCGTCACCGAGCCCGGGGCCGAATGGTACGAACTCTACAACCGTACCGGCGTCGTCTTGCCGCTCGCCGCCGGCTCGCTGGCGTTCGCGATCTCCGACGAGGAGACCGTCGACCAGGGGGAAGGCGCCGGCGCCTTCCCGGCCGGCGCCGTCATGGCCGCCGCCGACGTCGTGCTGATTGCAAACAACTCCGGCACCTATGCCGGCGAGTTCCCGACGCACCCGGCGCCCGACTTCGAGCTGGCCGCCGGCTCCGTGACCGTCCCGAACCTCGTCGCCGTGCCGGTCTGGGCGACCGGCGGCGTTACGGGCATCAACCTCGGCAACGGCAACGACGAACTGCTGCTGCTCGACCCGTTCTTCACGGTCATCGATGTCGCGGGTTGGGGCAGCCCGACCACGCCCTATCCGGGCACCACCTACCGCGGCGCCCCGGCCCAGTCCCGCTCCATCGAGCGCCCGCAGCCGCGGGAGGACTCGAACGACTGCACCGTGGACTTCTACTACCATCCGGCGGCCGAGATCACGCCCGGCGCCGTCTGGGGGACCAACGGCACTCCGTGCACCGACGACGCCCAGTGCGGCTCGGGCTTCTGCACCGACGGTGTGTGCTGCAACTCGGCCTGCGGCGGCTCCGCGACCGACGACTGCCAGGCCTGCAGCCTCCTCGCCGGCGGCACCGCCGACGGCACGTGCACCGCCCTGAGCTCCGCCGTGGCCCCCACGGTCACCTGTCGCGCCGCAGCAGGCGACTGCGACCTCGCCGAAGCCTGCGTCTCGACTTCGATGTCCTGCCCCGCCGACACCTTCCGCCCGGCCTCCTACGAGTGCCGCGCCGCCGCCGGAGACTGCGACCTGGCGGAATCCTGCACCGGCTCCGCCGCCGCCTGCCCGACCAACGTCTTCCGCTCCTCGTCCTACGAGTGCCGCGCCGCCACGGGAGACTGCGACCTGGCGGAATCCTGCACCGGCTCCGCCGCCACCTGCCCGGCCAACGTCTTCCGGCCCGCCTCCTACGAGTGCCGGGCCGCCGCCGGAGACTGCGACCTCGCCGAATCCTGCACCGGCTCCGCCGCCACCTGCCCGACCAACGTCTTCCGACCCGCCTCCTACGAGTGCCGGACCGCCGCGGGCGACTGCGACCTCGCCGAATCCTGCACCGGCTCCACCGCCGCCTGCCCGACCAACGTCTTCCGCTCCTCGTCCTACGAGTGTCGGGCCGCCGCGGGCGACTGCGACCTCGCCGAATCCTGCACCGGCTCCGCCGCCGCCTGCCCGGCCAACGTCTTCCGCTCCTCGTCCTACGAGTGCCGCGCCGCCGCGGGCGATTGCGACGTCGCCGAAACCTGCACCGGCTCCGCCGCCGCCTGCCCGACCAACGTCTTCCGGCCCGCCTCCTACGAGTGCCGCACCGCGGCCGGAGACTGCGACCTCCCGGAATCCTGTTCCGGCGCGACCACGACCTGTCCCTCCGACGTCCTGCGAACGGCCGGCTACACCTGCCGCGCCGCCGCCGACGTCTGCGACCTCGCCGAGATCTGCAGCGGCACCGCGACCGACTGCCCCGCCGATGTTCTCGCCTCGAGCGTGACGGTCTGCCGCGCCGCAATCGACGTCTGCGACGTCGCCGAGAACTGCACCGGCTCCGCCGTCGCTTGCCCGACGGACGGGTTCGCCGCTTCCGGCACCGACTGCCGGACCGCGAGCTGTGCGAGCGGCCAGGCCACCGCGGCCGCCGACTGCACCGGCAGCTCGGCCCTCTGCCCTGCGGCGGTGATCACCGCGTGCGACCCGTACGTCTGCGGCGCCGACGCCTGCCTCGACGCCTGCGGCACCGACGCCGACTGCACCGCTGCCAACTGGTGCGATGCCGGCGCCTGCGTTCCGCGCGGCGATCTCGGGACGCCCTGCACCGCCGACGCGGCGTGCAGCTCCGGGCACTGCGTCGACGGCGTGTGCTGCAACACCGACTGCGACCGGCAGTGCGAGGCGTGCGACGTCTCCGGCGCCCGCGGCACCTGCAGCCCGGTGACCGGCACGCCGCACGGCAGCCGCACCGCCTGCGCCGCCGACGGCTCGGCCTGCGACGGCGCCTGCGACGGCACCGACCCGACCGGCTGCGCCTACCCGGGCGACACCGTGGAGTGTCGGGCCGCCTCCTGCACCGCCGACGTGGCAATCCTCGCGGCGTTCTGCCAGGGCGACGGCGCCTGCCCCGCCGAGCAGACCCAGGATTGCAGCCCGTACGCCTGCGAGGGCGACCTGTGCGGAGGCGACTGCACCGTCGATGAGGACTGTGACGACGCCAGCTACTGCTCCGGCGGCATCTGCGTGGCCCGGCTCGACGTCGGCGAGGCCTGCGCCGGCGACGGCCAGTGCGCCGGCGGCTTCTGCGTCGATGGCTACTGCTGCGACGGGGCCTGCGACGGCCAGTGCGAGGCCTGCGACCTGACCGACGCCGAAGGGACCTGCGGTCCCGTCACCGGCGACCCGCACGGCGGACGAGACGCCTGCGCCGGCACCGGCGACTGCGCCGCGAGCTGCGACGGCACCACGACCGACGCCTGCAGCTTCCCGGACGAGACGACGGTCTGCTCCGAACCCTCGTGCGACGCGGGGGCCGCGGTCGCCGCCGGCGTCTGCAACGGCCTGGGCGACTGCGCGATCCCGGACCCGGTCGACTGCGCGCCGTACGTCTGCGGCCCCGACGCCTGCCTCGATTCCTGCGGCGACGACGTGGACTGCGCGGACGGCTACGTCTGCGACGGCGACGCCTGCGTGCCCGAGTCGGCCGATGCCGACGCCGACGCCGATGCCGACGCCGATGCCGATGCCGTCGAGGAGGACGGCATCGGCGTTGACGACCTCGCCGACACCGTCGAGGACGGTGTCGAGGACGGTGCGGACGGCGCCGTCTTCCCGCCGGCGGACGACGGCGGTTGCGGCTGCCGAGCGGCGGGCGGCTCGCCGGACGACATCCGGTGGGCCGGCCTGCTCGCCGCGCTCGGCCTGCTGATCCTCCGCCGTCGTCGCCGCTGACCGCCGTCCGGGCCGGACCCGACCCCCGCCCTGCCCTGCCGCACAGTTGACATCCGCCGCGCGGAGCGTCGAGAGTGCCCATCGTGGGCGCCATGTTGCTGGCTTTCGCCGTGTCTGCCGCGACCCTGCCGACGCAGGTCCCGCCGCCGCCCGGTGAGGAGTTGCTCGGGCGCGTCGTCGTCGACGTCGCCGTGGAGGGCGTCGAGCCCGAATCGGTCGGCGGGATCGAAGGGCTCGACGGAGAGCCGCTCACGCGCGCGCTGGTCCAGCGGCTGATCGACGCCTTGTGGGCCACCGACCGCTATTGCGACGTGCGGGTCTACGCCCAGGCGGTGGCGGGCGGCGTCCAGCTCGTGGTGCGGCTCGACGAGCGGCGTCGGATTCGCGCGCTGGATGCCGTCGGCAACGACCACCTGGATTTGCACGAGCTGCGGCGGGTCGCCGGCTTCGTGCCCGACGCGGAGGAGCATCCGGACCTGCTCGAGGAGATGCGCGGGCGGATCGAAACCGCGTACGCGACGCACGGCTATCCCAACGCGACCGTGACGTTCCACTCCGAGGAGGCGGGCGAGCCGGGGCGGGTTTTGCTGGTCGCGGAGGTGACGGAGGGAGAACCGATCCGCATCGCGGTCGTGCGGCTGGCGGGCGCGTTGCTCTACCCCGAACCGCTGCTGCGGTCGATCGTCGACATCGACCCGGGAGACCCGTGGGACCAGCCCGAGCTGACCCGGGCGGCCGCGCGGCTGGCGGAGTTCTACCGCGCGGAGGGCTACCTGCTGGTCGTGGTGGACGAGCCGACGGCGGAGCCGCGCGACGCCGGCCGGGTGGACGTGACCGTGACCGCCGACCCCGGCCTGCCGGTCCGGGTGGTGTTCGGCGGCCAGGCCCACGTCGCCCCCGCGAAGCTCGCCGAGCTGGCGGCGATCGACGAGACGTTCGACTTTTCGCCGACCGCGGTCGGCGACGCCGCCGAGCGCATCGCCGCCTACTACCGGACGCTCGGCTTTCCCGACGCGGAGGTCTCGTTCGACGTCGTCACCGCGAGGCCCGCCGAGCCGCCTCCGCGCACGCCGTTCGAGGAGCCGGCGGCGTGGAGCGCCGGCCTGGCGACGCTCGACCCGTTCGGCGACTGGCGCGGGACGGGTCGCGCGGCGCCCGCCGACGACATGGTGTGGTTCCTGCGGTTCCGCGTGCACGAGGGAACCCGCCTCGGGGTCGCGCGCATCGCGTGGGACGGCGTGACGGCGTTCGAGACCTCCGAGCTGGACGCGATGGTGGAGGAGAACGTCGCCGTCGCGATGGACCGCGGCGGCTCGTTGTTCGAATCGCCGCGCCCGGGCGAGCTCGGCGTGCTCGGGCTGTCCGGCGAGGGATGGCTGGAGGACCGGCGGGCGGCGGCGCCGTTCCTGGCGGACTGGGGCCCCGAGCGGGTGTTCCTCGAGCAGTCCTACCGGGACGCGGCCGTGCGGGTCGAGGAGCGCTACCGCTCGGAGGGCTTCCTCGACGCGCACGTGACCGCCCTCGCCGCCACGCGGGACGCGGCCGGTGTCGTGACGCCCCGGTTTCATGTCGAGGAGGGCGTGCAATCGATGCTCGCCGGAATCGCCGTCACGGGCGCGGCGGAGGTCCTCGAGGAGGACGTGCGCGACGTGTTCCTGCTGGAGGAGGGCGACCCGGTCAACGAGCTGCTGGTGGAGGAGACGCGGCAGGCGATCCTCGACCTGTACGCCGACCGCGGCCACCTGTTCGCGCAGGTCGAGCGACAGGTGGCGTTTTCCGCCGATCGCTCGGCCGTCTCGCTGACCTTCGCCGTGGTCGAGGGTCCGCAGGTCCGGGTGGCGGCGATCGAGGTCACGGGCAACGCCGACACCGCGACGTCGCTGATCCTGGGCTCGCTGGCCTTCGCCGAGGGCGACGTGTTCTCGCCCGACCTGGCCCAGGAGAGCGAGCGGCGCCTGCTGCGGCTCGGCATCTTCCAGGGGGTGACGATCTCCACCGTCGCGCCGGAGGTCGTCGAGGCGCAGAAGACGATTGCGGTGCAGGTCCGCGAGCACCGTCCGCAGGCGCTCGAGCTGCGCGCCGGGTTCTCGACGGCGGAGGGCGCCCGCGCCGCCCTCTCCTACGGCTACCGGAACCTGTTCGGCTACGCGATCGGTTTCAACCTGCGGCTCAAGCTGAACTACCGGCTGTTCTTCCTGGAGGACGACGCGAGCCACAGCTTCGAGACCACCTATCACGCGCTGTCCCTGCAGGACCAGCTCGAGCGGCTGCTCGTCGCCTCGCTCTCCGTCCCCTACCTCCCCGGCCTGCGCTCGCTGGTCGGCCTGCAGCTCGACCTGGCCAACGAGCGCAAGAACCGCCCGTCGTACGGCGCCGACCTGTCGTCGGTGTTCCTCGGCGTCTCTACCGGTTGGCGCAAGCTGCTGTCACTCCTGGTGCAGGGCGGCATCGAGTACAACAACCTGATGCGTTTCGAGGGCGACTTCGAGCTGTGTTCGTCGACGTCCACGATCGTCGGCTGCATCCGCCCGGACGACCTGCGCCGCCTGCGCACGCCGCAGGGCACCTCGACCTTCGCCGTCGTCCGCGCCGCCGCCGGCATCGATTGGCGCGACGACCCGTTCAACCCGACCCGCGGCGTGTACTTCGTCGCCAACGCCGAGTGGGTCCGCTCGTTCGACCCGGTGTTCGACGCCTCGACCGGCGTCAGCTCGTTCTCCCACCTGATCAAGACCTCGTTCCAGCTCTCCGGCTACGCCCCGCTCGGCGCCGGCCTCGTCCTCGCCCTCGCCGCCCGCTACGGCCAGGTGTTTCAGCTCGAGCGCGGCTCGCGCACTTTTCCCGACCGCTACTTCTACCTGGGCGGCTCCGAGACGATCCGCGGCTTCCCCCAGGAGTCGTTGTCGGTGGCCGACGCGCCGAGCGAGTTCCCCACCGCCGGCGGCGACCTCTTCCTGATCTTCCGCGGCGAACTGCGCGTGCCGGTAGGCGACACGTTCGGCCTGGCGATCTTCTCCGACATCGGCAACGTCTGGCGCGACCCCGGCAACCTCGACTTCACCGTGCTGCGCTACACCGCCGGCCTCGGCCTGCGCATCCAGACCCCCGTCGGACCGCTGGCCTTCGACTACGGCTTCAACCTGCTGCCCCGCGACGACTGGGGCGAGGGGTTCGGCGCACTGCACTTCTCGATCGGAGGCTTCTGAGCGGCAGGGGAGCTCGTGGCGCGGAATCGCCGCGCGCCGGAGCCGGCCGGAGCGGACGCGACGGCCGGACCGGCGGCCGCGCTAGCGCCGCATCAGCGCCTGGGCCGTGGTGTCGAGGTACTGCCCGCGGGGCCAGTGCCGGTAGTAATCGACCGTCAGGAAGGGACCGCCCGTGGAATCGTAGTCGCCGCTCGCCCGCCCGTAGACCTTGATCAGCGACTCGCGCTGCACGCGGTTGGCCCCCTCGGTATCGGCCCCCGGACGGAGGCGCACGCGGACCGAGAACGGTCCGGCGTCCCGCTCCGAGACCGTCACCCGACACGACGACTCGTCGCGCGCGGAGCAGAGGTGCCGGTCGATGTGCGGCCGCTGCGACAGGCGCAGAAGGACGGAGCCGTCCTCCTCGCGCACGACCTCGCGGACGACGCCGAACCAGCCGATCGTGGCCTCGGCGAAGCTGCCGGGGTCGCGGACGACGTCCGTGTACGGCGGCTCGGTCGCCTCCGCGGCGCAGGTCTCTTCCTCGTCGAGCGGTACGTAGTAGCGAGCGTAGCCGTAGGGATTGCCGCCGCAGCCGAGGGCCGCGAGGAGGAGGAGCAGCAGCAGCGGTGCGGCGTGGATGCGTTTCATGCCTGCCTCCCGTTCGTCCGCGGTCGTCTAGAAGCCCGGGTCCTCCGCGAGGGACGGCAGGTCCGACGTCGCCTCGCCGGTCGCGCCGTCTTCGGCGGGCGGCGGCGCCGGCATCGACTCGCCCAGGTCCCCGCCCGTGGCCGAGAGGATGTGGAACTCGACCCGGCGGTTCTTCTCGCGTCCGCGCGCCGTGCGATTGTCCTCGATCGGCACGTCCGGGCCGTAGCCGCGGGCGACCATCCGCTCGCTCTCGATCCCGCGTTCGATCAGGTAGCTCCGGACGCTCGCGGCGCGCCGCTGCGAGAGATCCATGTTGTGATCGTGCGAGCCGCGATTGTCGGTGTGGCCCTGGATCTCCACGCGGATCTGGGGGTTGGCGCGCAGGACCGCGGCCACGACGTTGAGGATGTCGAACGAGCGGTCGCCCTTGATCTGGTCCGAGTCGGTGACGAAGTTGATCTGCTGCTTGATCTCGATCTGGGTTGCCGTGACGACGACCAGCGTCGTGCCGCGGTCGGGGCAGCCGTCCTCGTCGTTGACGCCGTTGAGCGTCTCGGGCTCGTCGGGACACTGGTCCATCGCGTCGGGCACGCCGTCCATGTCGTTGTCCGGGTCGGGACACCCGTCGTCGTCCTGGAACCCGTCCAGGTCCTCCGCGTCGTCCGGGCAGACGTCGCGCTCGTCCGGGATGGTGTCCCCGTCGTTGTCCGGCTCGGGACACCCGTCCTCGTCCTGGAAGGCGTCGAAGTCCTCGGGGTCGTCCGGGCACTGGTCGTCCGGCGTGGGAATGCCGTCCCGGTCGTGGTCCAGGTCCGGACACCCGTCCTCGTCCTCGAAGCCGTCGATGTCCTCCGGCACCATCGGGCAGGCGTCGTAGATGTCCAGCACGCCGTCGGCGTCGTTGTCCGGGTCGGAACACCCGTCCTCGTCCTGGAACTCGTCGACGTCCTCCGGGTCGTCCGGGCACCCGTCGTTCTCGTTGAGGTAGGTGTCGCCGTCCCGGTCGGGGTTCTCGACCTCGGTCTCCTGCGGCGGCTCGTAGACCAGCCCGAGGAACGCACGTGCCACGGGGGCGCCCATGCCGATGATCCCGCGGCCGCCGCCGGCGGTCAGCACCAGCGGTCCCCAGAAGCGCCACTTGACGGCCGCGTCGATCTCGATCGGGGACTGGTCGAGCTGCGTGGTGAAGCCGTTCCAGCCGTACGTCTCGACGAGCAGCTCCAGCTCCGGGATCGGCCACCAGCCGAACGCGCCGCCGTAGACCAGCTGGTGCCCGAGCTTGCGCGAGTAGAACTCGACCTCCTCGCGCCAGCGGTAGCCGACCTGGGCCGCCACGTGGAACGGGTAGTGGTAGTAGTCGGCGATCAGGCGCCCCATCGCCGTCACGTTGCCCGAGCCGAGGAAGCTGCCGGTCCGGTCCTCGTCCTCCGCCGGGATGTCATCGACCAGGTGCCCGATCGGCGCGGTGATCACCGGCTCGAGCGCCAGGCCGAACCCCTCCTTGTCATCTTCCATGAACGGGAAGAGGCGGAACTTGAGGTGCAGGCGCAGGTCGCCGGGGGCGATCGTCGCCGGCAGCTCGCCGGCCGACGTGCCGCTGTCGATGTTGAGCTGGTTGCCGGTCTGCCAGAAGGTCACCGGGAAGGCCAGCCCGACCGTGAACAGCTTGAAGAAGCTGATGCTGAACAGGAAGTCGGAGACCAGCTGGTGCTCGATGACCGAGGCCAACGGATCGCTGCGCAGGTCGCAGGCCGGCTCCCCCGCCCCCCCCGTGCCGGGCTCGCACTGGTAGAGCACGAACGGCTGGTACTGGTAGTGCGCCAGGAAGCCGCCCGTGATCAGGAACTGCTCGCCGATCCGCGTGCCGTTGACCGAGAGGAAGTTGCCGGGCCCCGGCACCGGCTCCATCAACTGAACGGAGAAGGTGCTGTCGGCCTTCCAGTCGGTCTGTGCCCGGGCTTCCCCCGACCAGGCCGAAGCGACAAGCAGGATGACGACGGTCGCGAGCGTTGTACGCGCCATGGGCCCCTCTCTTCCGATCGGTCGTCAAACCGCCTCGACGCGTCCCTCCCCTTCTTGGAGGGTGCGCGCCAAGTGCCGGACATGCATTGTTATCCGGATGGGGCCGCTCGTTCAAGTGCCATCGCGCGGGGAGGCCCGCCGCCGCCCTCTCACCCCGCTTCCCGACCGATGGCGATCGATCGGCCCTGCTCGATCGAGTCGAGCGCCCGCCCGACGGCCTCCACGTGCGCGCGCCGCGCCGCCCGCGCCGCCTCGGCGTCGTCACCTGCCTGCCGGGCTCGGTCCTCCAGGAACGCCGCCGCATCCTGGTACTCCTGGGACCGGATCCGGCTCGCCTCGGCCCGGCGCGCCGGGACGTCGAGCAACGGCGCGGCGTGCGGCAAGGCCCCG
The DNA here is from genome assembly GCA_016930215.1 of Deltaproteobacteria bacterium. GTDB lineage: Bacteria > Myxococcota_A > Polyangia > DRWM01 > JAAZOP01 > JAAZOP01. Next base: position 21,385 of record JAFGHH010000387.1, on the reverse strand, counting down.
GCTCCGATCTCGACCCAGCGATGCCAGGGCACCCCCGCCGCCGCGTCCCCGGCCGCCGAGCCGGCCGCACCCTCGACGGCCGTCGCGGCTTCGGCGGCGCCCACCGCCGCCACGCCCTGTGCCACCGCCGTCAGTCCGCCCACGACCGCTTGCAGGATCGCCGAGTCGAAGGCGTCCGCCGCCGCCGCGCGCTGCGCGTGAATCGCCGCCCGGCGCTCGGCCCGTGCCGCCTCGGCCAGCGCCCGCTGCGCCGCCCGCGCTCCGTTCCGTTCCTCGCGGTCGGCCTCCACCATCAACGTCGCCACCTCGTCCAGCGAGACGTTCGACGCCGCGGCCGGCTCCGCCGCCTCCGGCGGCTCGAGCGACCAGCCCGCCTCCGCTCCGCCCGAACCGATTTTCCCGATCGACATCACACACCTCCCTCACCGATCCAGGACCATCGACGCGCCGAGTCGGCGCGCCTCGTCCTCGTTCCCGATCCATCGCAGCGCCTGCTCCCGCATCGCCGACTCGAGTCCCACCAGGGCCTCGGCCAGCGCCCGGCCGTCACGACCGTATTCCTCCCAGGCGGCCAGGTTCCCCTCTTCCTGCAACCTGTCGGCCGACAGGTTCGCCGCGTCCCGTTCGGCCGCGCCGACGCCGAGCCGGCCGAGGGCCGAGGTCAGCCCGGCCGTGCCGGCGCCGACCGCCAGGCCGATGCCCAGCGCGGCCGGCAAGGCGATGCCGGCCGTGGCCACCACGGCAACCACTCCGCCGATCGCCCCGAGGATCTTGCCGACCCATCCGAACGCATCGCAGAACTTCTGCCACCAGGACCGGTTCTGCTGGGCCTCCTGGATCCGGCGCATCAGCTCGCGAAGCTTGGCCCGCTGCTCGATCCGCCGCTCGGTCGCCTGCCGCACCGCCGACGCGGCCGTGTGCACGCCGTCGTCGGCCAGATCCGCCTCGGCGGCCATCAGCAGCTCGAGTGCCCGGTCCGCCACGACGTCGCCCGTGCCGGGCACGGCGACGCCGGTCGCAACCTCGACCGTCGCCGGCGCCGCTTCGTCGTTCGCCGTGGACGGCCACGGCGGCGCCAACCCCCGCATTGCTTCCACACTCACGACAGCCCCTCCTCGGCGCTCGACAGCGCCCGTTCCAGGCGGCGCAGCTCGTCCGCCTCGGCCGGCGCGAGCGCCCGCGCCGCCTCGCACCACCGCTTGGCCTCCGCAGCTGCTCCCCGCCGCGCACAACACAGTGCTGCAAGGGCCGCCCGGCGCCAGGAACGTTCCAGCGTCCAGGCGACCTCGAGCGCGGCGAGCGCGTCGTCCCAACGACGACCGGCCATCCGCGCCCCGGCGACCAGCTCCCAGGTCTCGGCACGGTCGGGGTCGAGCAGCGTCGCGTACTCGAGCAGCTCGCAGGCTGCGACCCAGTGGCCGCGCTGTAGTCCCGCCCGGCCGAGCCGTACCAGCGCGGATCGTTCGGCCGGCCGCCACCCGGCTGCCTCGGCCAACCCGAGCTTCGCCAGCGCCGAGATCGCCGCCCGCAGCGCGCGCTCTTCCGCCGCCGTTGCCATCGCTACACCTTCAGGTTGGCGATCAGCCCCATCGCCGTCTGGTGCAGGGAGGACATCACGTTGCTGGCGAGCTGCAGGACCTGGTTGCGGCGGCTGAGCAGCCGATTGAGCCCCAGCATCCCGATCTCCGCGTCGGACGAGAGGTTGTCGACCTTGTCCCGCAACGACTGCATCTCCCCCAGCAACTGGTCGCGGGTGACCGTGGTCGTCACGCTACCCCCGAGCTGGTCGGCATATCGCTGGGCCGTCTCGATGTCGCTCGTGGCGATCCGTCCCGTTCGTTCCGGGCTCCGATCGCCCAGGACCTCCCCGTCCAGGCCGATCAGGAACGAACGGTTCATCAGCCACTGCGGCAGATGGAAATAGGGAAAGCGGGCCTCCCCGCCGTGGACCCGTGCGTCCTCGTCCGGCCCGTCGTCCTCGGGCGACCCCGTGACGTCCCCCCAGCAGGCCGGGGTGCCGTCGGCCCGATGGACGGCGTAGCTTCCATTCCCCAGGAGGTCGCTTCCCTCCGTTGCCGGAACCGCCGCACCGGCGCCGCCGTTCGCCTCCGGATCCCATACGATGTCGCCGCGCCCGGCCGCTGCCACGGGAATCTCGACCTGGCCGGAGGTCCCGCACTGGTCGACCAGCCGCTGCAGCTCGGCAATCCGTTCGTTGTACGCCTTGCGCACGGCGTTGAGGCGCTGCATCTCGGTCAACCGGTCGCCGATCTCGATGTCGAGCGTCTCGAGCTGAAGCAATGCAACCAGGAAGGAGATGTCTCCCAGTTCGTGAGACACCTGCCCGGCCCCCGTCGTTGCGCCTGCGCCACCTACGCTGCCAACCGTCATGACTCACCTCCCCATCGTCCGATAGACGAAGTCCATCGGCGACATCCGGCCCCGAGCCTCCGCGCGCGCGACGACCCGCTCGGTCGGGCGCTCGACGGACGGATCGTCGAAGCGCCGGGCCCAGTCGCCCGCCGCCCGGCGGACCGCGTCCGCCACCGGTGCCGGAAGCCGGCGCAACCAGTCGTCGCTCCGCTCTCGCAGCCCGACACGCGTCGCCAGCCCCTCGGTCGCCTCGACCGACTCGGCGTGCGCCGCGCGGAACTCCTCAAGCCTCCGTTCGAGATCTTGTGTGTCCATGCCGCACCCTCCCTGCCGGTTCGACCGTCCCTCGGTCTCGTCCGGCGCGACAGGGCATCGCGCGGTCACGACCTGCTGTTGCCGAAAAAAAAAGAGGGGATGGCGCGTCGGCGCCATCCCCTCTAAAAGACTTGGTTCTCTTGGCCAGCGGATCGGCCCGGGATCAGTTGACCGTCACCCCCAGCGCCTTCTCGAACCGTCGCTCGACCTTCGCCTCGGTGTCACCACACGCCAACGCGACTTCCTTGACCAGCATCCGGCGGGCGGTGTCGAGCAGCTTCCGCTCACCGAACGAAAGCTCCTTCCTCGAACGCAGCCGCAACAGGTCGCGCATCACCCGGGCGACCTCGGCCGCGGACCCCGAGTGCAGCAGCTGCTGGTAGTGCCGATGTCGACGGCTCCACGGGATCCCAGAGACCGCCGGTCGCCGCTCCTTGAAGACATCGACCAGCGCGGTCGCCGTCTTGCGGTCGATCGGCCGCCGCAACCCCGCAACTTGCGCGGTTTCCACGGGTACCACCATCCGGATCCCCGTGTCCCGAACGATGATCACGTAGTAGTCCTTCGTCACTCCGTCCAGCTGCCGCTTCTCGATCGCGACGACCTCACCCAGTCCGTGCGCCGGGCTGACCACCGGGTCGCCTACTCCGAACGACACGCTTGGTCCGTAGCCCGCCTTCCCCGCCTCGAGCGCCCCCGCAGTTGCTCCCATTCGAACGTTGCCTCCTTCGTCCCGTCTTCCCTCCCACGCTCGCCCCTCCCCTCGGTTCTCGAACGCAGAAGCACAAGCAGTATTCCATTCTTGGTACTGCGTGTCAATGGGTTTCTTCGCCGGCCCAGGTGGTGGCCCCAATGATTTCAGTAATATAGCCGGTGTCCGCCGGGGTGAGCGTATGTACGTGGTCATGCCCATCGCCACATCCGTTCAGCCTGCAGAAAATGGCGCTTCCGTCGCACCTGGTCTAGCATCGCGGCGATGCGTCGCGCGACCGCGGCCCTGGTGGGTCTCCTGCTGTTGGCGGTCCCCGGCGTGTCCCGGGGCTCGGACGTCGCCTCGTCCACCTACCTGCCGGCCTCGGTCCTGGTGCGCCCCGAGCGTGCCTTGGTGTACCGCGGGCCGGACAAGCACGGGAGCCGGCGGGGAACCGTCGTCGGCGGGCAGCGGCTGCCGGCCTATCGGACAACGAGTGGGCCGGGGTGTTCGTCGTTGTGGGTGGAGGTCTACGCGGAGGGGTGGGTCTGCGGCACCGACCTCTTGGCCAGCCCCCTGCCGCCGGACGCCGTGGCGCTTCCCGAGCTTCCCGCCGGGCAGATCACGCCGTACCCCTGCGCTTTCGCCCGCGAGGAGGGCGCTCCGATCTTCGCGCGGCTGTCGGACGCCGCGATCGACTACGCGGAGCGGTGGCTGGACGGAGGGTTCGCCGTCGCCGTCCGTCGCAAGGTCTACTACGAGGGGCAGCGTTTCTACCGCAGTGCGGGCGGGTTGTACGTGCGCGCGTCCGACGTGTACCTCGCCCGACCGTCCATGTTTCACGGCGAGGAGCTGCAGGGACGCGAGCTGCTCGGCTGGACGTTCCGGCAGAGCACGCGGGTCTACGACGGCCTCCCCGGCCGCGGCCACGTTTCGTTCACGTCGGTCGATCGCCAGGTCGTGTTCCGGCTTGCCGCCGAGCATGAGGTCGGCGGGGTGATCTACCTGCAATCGACCGACGGGCGATACGTCCGGGCGAGCGACCTTCGGCAACCGGCCTATCTCGACCCACCGGAGCCGGTGGGGCCGTACGACGTCTGGTTCGATGTGGACACGGCCCAACAGGTTCTGGTGGCCTACCGCGGCGCGGAACCGATCTTCGCGACGTTGATTTCCTCGGGCCGTCGGGGCCACGCGACGCCGCGCGGCACATACCGCATCTGGGTCAAGCTGATCACCGGGCGGATGGCCAACGAGGAGCCGTCCGACCCCGACGAGAAGCCGTACTACCTCGAGGACGTGCCGTGGGTGATGTACTTCAACGACGACATCGCCCTGCACGGCGCCTACTGGCATCGTTCGTTCGGACACGTGCGCAGCCACGGCTGCGTGAATCTCGCCCCGCTGGACGCCCGCTGGGTCTTCGACCGGGCGCAGCCGGCGCTCCCTCGCGGTTGGTGGTCGGTGCTGCCGTCCTCCGACGACCCGGGCTCATTCGTGCGTGTCCGCTGACCCGTTCCCGGGGGGAGCGGGCTCGTCGGCGGTCCGGGGAAGGGTTGCCTCCCGCGCCTGCTCCAGCAAGCCCCGGACCCGCTCCTCTTCTCCCGGTGGGCCGACCGCCAGCCAGACCCAACGTCCGTCGTGCCGCACCCCGGCGACGCCGTGCGGACCCGCCATCACCTGGTCGGCGGTCCCGGTCCCGGGATCCGCGGCGCCGGTCGTTTCGGGGGCCGTCGGCCGGGTTCGGGCTTCCGCTGTGCCGTCCGCCGCGCCGAGCATCGCCTCCGGTCCCGTGGACGCTCCGGAGGGTGGGTCCGCTCCCAGGCGCTCCCGCAGCGCGCGAGTCGCTGCGTCCCGGAATTCGGCCGCTTCTCCCGCCGCCCCTTGCGGGTGCTCCTCGGGCGCAGGATCCCACACCGTGGCCCACACCACCCAACCGGTGGCGCTGGACGCCGGCGGCTCGATCGCCCCGGCGCAGTCGGGGGCGGCGCCGCAGGCCCACAACCGGTCATCGAGCGGCGACGCACCCGCCAGGCAGGAAGCCGACACCGTTCGTTGCGGCACCAGCAGGAGCATGCGGTCGCCGCCCCAGCCCGTCGCGGCGGACACCGCGACGCTGCGCGAGAGCCGGGAGCCGAGCCACAGCCGCACGACGAACTCGCCGGCGGTGTCCTGGTAGGCCGTGTGCCACGCCGGGAAGGCGCCGTCGCGGAAGCGGACCGTCACGGGCGCGTCGGGACCGCCGTACTTCTCGGGGTGGATCACCTGCTCGGTGCTTTCCGGCGGCCGCCGGAACAGCGCGTCGATGGCCGTCGTGCCGCCGCGGTCGAGGTGTTCGCGCACGAACGCCACCCCCTCGACGTACGGGAACGACAGGAACTCCAGCAGCGCCGAGGAGGACCCGGGCCCCACGAATTGCACCGGCATGACCAGCGACCGCAGGGACTCGAGATCGCGGGGGACCAGCCAGTCGAGCGCGTCCCAGCCGTGGTCGTATTGCAGCGCCGTGCTGGTGAGCACGGCATCGCCCTCGCAGACGGCGGAGAAGGCGAGCCCGCGGTCGCCGTCGTCCTCGAGCGCCTCCTGGCGGTCGCCGATGCAGAACAACTGGTCCTGCAGGGCGTGCACGATCTCGTGCCACAGCGTCAGATCCGCCTCGGCGGGGAACAGGTCGTCCAGGACGTAGGTCGTCCGATCGTCCGGGTCGTACAGCCCGGCGACCTGCTGCTCGTACAGCGCGTACAGCGCGTCCTCGTAGTCCTCCGCCGTCTCGAGCAGTCCCAGCCGCTCGAGCAGCACCCCCTCGGCGCGGAGCTCCTCGGGAGGGGACTCCTCATGCAGCCGACGCCGCACGTGCTCGAGCAGTTTCTCCCGGCTCAGTACCTCGGTGCGGATCGGGGCGGTCGGCCGCAACCCCCGACCCTCGGCGATCCGCTCGGCGACCTCCTGCGCCCGGCGCAGCAGCGCTTCCCGGTCCATCCGGTCCTGGGCCGCGACGACGGCCAGCGGCAGGACCAGCATCGCGGCGCAGAGTCGCGCGAGGGAGAGACCGGCCCGGGACCGGGTCAGGTGGTGGTCCTAGGAGCAGGCGTTGGCGGCGCCGGGGGTCCCGTGGTTGCCGGAGGTCCCGTAGGTGTCGGACGCCCGGGCGGCGCACCAGTTCGCGGCGGTGTCGTTGTCCACGGCGTTGATGTGGCCCGGGTTCAGGGTCAGCGAATCGCCCGCGACCCATCCGCCGGCGATCGTGTAGTTGACGGCATCGATCACCACGCCGTCGAACTCGACCGAGAGCGTCAGCGCGCCGGTGTCGACGAACGAGAGCGTGCTGTACTGGTGATCCACCGTCACCCCGCCGTTGGCCGCGGTGCTGGCGTTGACGCCGAAGACGAACCAGCCGGCGACGGCCAGGGCGTCGGTCGAGGTCGTCGGCACGGCATAGGTCGCGGTGCCGCTGCGCAGCAGGAACCCGGCCAGATCGATCGCCGCGCCGGCGACGTTCGTGACCTCGAACCACTCGCCGGCCGTGTCCGCCACGCCGGCCGGGTCGAACATCACCTCGGTCACGACCACGTCGCCGATCTCCACGACCTCCACGGTCGCCGTGCGCGTGATCGGGCCGCTGGGGCCGCTGGCGGTCAGCGTGTAGACCGTGGTTTGTTCCGGATCGACGGTGGCGCTGCCGTCGACGGTGAAGGTGCCGGGCAGCGTCGCGTCGGCGGGGACGGCGGCGATCGAGACGCCGGTCGCGGCGGTCGTGGTCCAGGTCAGGGTGACGGACGTGCCGCCTTCGGCGATCCGCTCCGGCGAAGCCGTGAACGAATCGATGACGACGACCGGCGCGGAGGAGACCGTGACGGTCGCGGTGGCCGTCGTCGGGGTCGCGATGCTCCCCGTGGCGGTCAACGTGTAGGTCGTGGTGGCGGTCGGCGTGACGGTCGCCGTGCCGTCCACCGCGAAGGTCGCCGGCAACGTCGCGTCGGCCGGCTCGGCCGTGATCACCACCGCGTCCGCCCGCGTCGTGGCCCAGGTCAGCGTCGTCGAGCCGCCGGTGGTCACGGCCTCCGGAATCGCGGTGAAGGTGTCGATGACCGGACGCGCCCGCACGAGCAAGGCGATCTGGGCCGTGTCCGTGAACGTCCCGTTCTCCGCGGTGAGCGTGTAGATCGTCACCGCCTCGCGGGTGTCGCCGAGGCCCGTGAAGGCCGGCGTGAAGTCGAGCGTGCCGTCCGCCTCGGTTCCCGTGAAGCCGGGGACGCTCGGCGAGATCGACAGGGTCGTGGCGTTCTCGGTGGACCAGCTCAAGGTCACCGTCCCGCCCTCGTCGACCTCCATCGGGTCCGCGGTGAACGAGGCGATGTTCGGCACCGTGGGCAGCGAGCCCCGCACCGTCACGGCGGCGAAGCCCAGGATCGCGCCGTCCGCACCGGGCAGCTTGATGCCGTACAGTCGGCTGGTGGTCGGCGTCACGTCCCGCGTCCCATCGATGTTCCCCGAGCCGTCATGATCGATCGTGACCACGCCGCTCCAGGTGGACGGGTGCGCCGGATCGCCCGTGGCATCGCCGAGCTCGATCTGCGTCACGTTCCGCACCTTGTAGATCAGCGTGGCGGCGGTACCGGGATCGATCGAGCGCGGGTCCGCGCGGAAGTCCTCGACCCGCGGTCCGTCGTCCGGGGTGGTATCGATTTGTACCTCCCACCAGTCGCTGGCCATGGCCCCGCCGTCGCGCCCGAGCGCGATCAGCTGGAAACGCGTGGCCTCCCACACCTGGACCAACTGCGAGCCGACGCGCAGGGTCGCGTCGTCCAGCGCGACGATCCGCACCGTCCCGCTCGGGCAGAACGTCGTGTCGTCGGCCGCGAATCCGGTGCACGCCTCCAGGCGCACGCTCCGGCTTCCCGTGACCTCCCAGGCCGCCAACGTGTTGCCGCCCGGCGCCACGCTCGTCGGGGTCACGACGAACTGCGCAACCCCCAGCGGACCGTCGCCGTCGTCGTCCGAGCCACAGGCGGTCGCCAGCGACAACACGACCAGCGCCGCACCCCAGGTCATTCTCCGCATGCTCATCCTCCTCCCGAGCCCGCGAGCGGCCTCGGAGTCTTCTCCGGCAGGCGGATGATACGCGAGCGGCCCGGAACGTCAACCGAAAAGCCGTTCCCCGCTGTGCCCTTCCGCCGCTGCCGGTTTCGTGAGAACATCCGCGTCCGGCGTCCGGCGACGCCCTCGCGGCCCATGGACCGAGTTGCCCACCCGGTGTCCGCCCCCTGCCCCGCCCTCGCCCCCGTCGAGTTGGTCGGTGTCGGGCGCCTGTTCGGGCCCGTGGCGGCCCTGGCCGCCATCGACCTGCACCTCGAAGCCGCCGCCCTCACTCTCGTGGTCGGCCCGAACGGTGCGGGCAAGTCGACCCTGCTGCGCCTCCTCGCCGGGCTGCTCCGCCCCAGCACCGGCACCGTGCGCTATGCCGGGCGGCCCGCCGAGCGGCTCGGCGACGCCCGGCGGGCCGGCCGCGCCTTCCTGGCCCATCGCACGCAGCTCTACGGCGACCTGACCGTCCGCGAGAACCTCGCCCTGGCCGCCGCCCTGCGCCAACTCCCGCCCGCGGCCCTCGAGCCGTGGCTCGAGCGTTTCGACCTGCGCGCCGCCGCCGACCGTCCGGCCCGCGTCTGCTCCCGCGGGCAGGCCCAGCGGGCGGCGCTGGCCCGCACCTTCCTCGGCGCGCCGTCGCTGGTCCTCCTCGACGAACCGACCGCCGCCCTGGACGCGGCGGGCGCCGTGGTCCTGCACGAGGTGGTCGCCGCCGCCGTGGGCCGGGGCGCGGCCGTCGTGCTGGCCACGCACGAACCGCAGCCGTTCGCGGACCTCGCCGGCCGCACCGTCGCCCTGGCCGCCGGTCGGCTCGTGCCGGACCGGGAGGCGGGAGGCCTCCGATGACCGGACCGGGCTTCCTCCGCGCTGCGACCCTGGTGCTGCGCAAGGAACTGCGGCTCGAGCGTCGCACGGGAGACACCACGCTCACCGCCCTGCTGTTCGGCGCGCTGGTGCTGGTCGTCGCCGCGTTCGCCCTCGCGGAGGTCGGTGCCGAGCCGGCGGCGGTCGGCCCGGCGGTGTTCTGGATCGCCGTGGGGCTGTCGGCGAATCTCGCCGTCGTGCGGGGTTGGGCTCGCGAGCGTGACGAGGATGCGCTGGACGGTCTGCGCCTGGCCCCCGTTCCGCCCGCGGCGATCCTGGTCGGCAAGGCGCTCGGCCTGGCCGCGGCGCTGTTCGTCGTCGAGCTTGTCCTGGCGCTTCCGACCGTCGTGTTCTTCCGCCTGCCGGTGCCGGGATCCGTGGTCTGGGTCGTCCCCGCCGCCCTCCTGGCCACCCTCGGCATCGCGGTGGTCGGCACGTTGTTCGGCGCCATGGCGCTCGGCGGGTCGGCGGCGGAGATGCTGATCGGCGTCGCCGTCTACCCGCTGCTGGTTCCGCTGTTTCTGGGGGTGGTCGAGGTCTCGCGCGCGGCCCTCTCCGGCGGCGGCTGGAGCGACGTGGCCGGCTGGACCCTGCTGCTCGCGGCGTTCGACGCGGGCGTCGGCGCCGGTGCCCTGTGGCTGTTCGGCCCGTTGCTGGAGGAATGATGCCGCTGGATCCCGACCTGGACCGCACGCTGGAACTCGTCCGCCGGGCCGCCGTCGAGGCCGGGCGCCTGCTGCTGCGCTATTGGCGGCACGGCGTCCCCGGCGAGGACAAGGGCGTTCTCGACGTGGTCACCGAGGCCGACCGGGCCAGCGAACGGCTGCTGCGCACCCGGCTGCTCGATGCGTTCCCCGCCGATCGGTTCCTCGGCGAGGAGGATGGCGAGGTGGCCGGCGCCGCGGCGGGCGCGGCGCCGGGCGCGGCGGCGCGGCTGTGGGCCGTGGACCCGCTGGACGGGACCGTGAACTTCTTCCACGGCCACCCGTTCTTCTGTTTGTCGATCGCCTTGCTGGTCGACGGAACGCCGACGCTCGCCGTGCTGGAGGCGCCGGCGCTGGGGTGGACCTACGCCGCCGCGCGCGGCCGGGGCGCGACCCGCAACGGCACCCCGATCCGCGTCTCGCACACGTGCTCGCTCGACCACGCCCTGGTCGCCACCGGTTGGGGCCCGGCCAGCCACACCCGGCCGGACCCGTTCCTCGCCTCGCTGCCGGAGTTCTTCCGCCGGAGCCACGGCGTGCGCCGCTGCGGCTCGGCCGCCCTCGATCTGGCGATGACCGCCGACGGCACCTACGACGCCTACTACGAGATGTCCCTGCACACCTGGGACGTCGCGGCCGGCATCCTGCTGGTCCGGGAGGCCGGCGGGTGCGTCACCGACTACGCGGGCGCCGAGGCGGATTGCTCGGGGCGGGCGGTGGCGGCCTCCAACGGTCTGCTCCACGAGGCGGTCCTGCCCCTGATCCGCGACACCCCGCTCGTTCCGCCCTACTAGGGTTCACCGCTCGCAGCGCTCGAGCAGCCGGGCGACGACGTCGGCCGACGCCCGGCCGACCAGGCCGCCGCAGATCCGACCGTCGGCGGTCAGCACATAGGTGGTCGGGAAGGTCGTCACCCGGTAGGCCTCGAGGAACCGTTCGCCGCCCTCGACGAACTCGAGCGCCGGATACGGTCGTGCCTTGGCCGCCAGGGCGGCCGTCGCGACCTCACCGTCACTGTGCAGCGCCACGAAGCACACGTCCGGCCGCTCGACGGCCAGCGCCGCGAGCCCCGGCATCATCTCCTTGCAGGCCTTGCACCAGACGGCCCAGAAGAACAGCACGGCCGGGCGCCCACGCAGCTCCCCAAGGGTCCGGCGCGTTCCGTCCTCGACCCGCGTCACGGAGAAGGGCGGCGCCGCGGTGCCGGTCGCCAGCAGCGGCGCCCCGCAGCTCCGCGGTCCGAACAGCGCCACGACGAGCAGGGCCACGGCGACCAGCACGAAGCTGCGGACCGCGCGTCGTCGTCCCTCGTTCATCACCGCGCCGGCCGGCCGCCGTGCTCGGCCCCGGCCAGCGGCAACTCGATCCGGAAGACGGAACCCTCCGGCGAGGAATCGACCTCGATCTCGCCCGCGTGCTCGAGGACGATCTTCTTGACGATCGCCAGGCCCAGGCCGGTGCCGGTGGGCTTCGTCGTGAAGTACGGCTCGAAGATGTGCTCCCGCGCGTCGCTCGGAATGCCCGGTCCGTTGTCCCGCACCACGATCCGCGCACGCGCGCCGCCGGGCCGCAGGTCCGCCTCGACCGCAATCCTCGGTGCCGGCCGCCCCGCCGCCGCACCCCCCTCCCCCGCCAGGGCTTCGAGCGCGTTGCGGACGAGGTTGTCGATGACGCGCCGCATCATCTGTCGGTCGAGCGGCACGGTGAGCGGCCGGGCCGGGGAGTGCCACTCGAGGTCGACGCCCTGTTCGGCGGCGGCGCCGCCGAAGGCGGCCCGGCAGTCGTCGAGGAACTCCCCCAGGTCGGTCGGCACCGGCTGGACCTGCGGCAGCCGCGCGAAGGCCGAGAACTCGGTGGTCAGCCGCCGCAGCGTCGCCACCTCCTCTTCGATCACTTCGCGCGCCGTCTGGACCAGCTTGCCGTACTGCTCGTCGCCGCCCTCGTACTTCTCCGCCACCTGCTGGATCGCCAGCTGGATCGGCGTGAGCGGGTTCTTGATCTCGTGTGCCAGCCGGCGGGCGATGCCCTGCCAGGCCGAGACGCGGGACAGGTAGGCGATGCGATCGCGGGACTCCCGCAGGTCGGCGACCATCTCGTTGAACGACCGGGCCAGCTCGGCGATTTCGTCGCGGCCCGCCGGGACGATGCGCACGTCGAGGTCCCCGGTCGCGACCTGCCGCGTGGCCCGCGCGATGGCCGCCACCCGGCGGGTTACGCGCCGGGCGAAGAGGATCGAGACCCCCAGCGTCAGCGTCGCGGCGACGCCGAGAATGATCATGTAGACCCAGCCGAAGCGGCGACGGATCTCCTCTCCTGCCATGCGCAGCATCTTGTACCGGTCGAGCACGTCGCTGAGCTCCTGCAGCCCCTCGAACAGCGCCCACGGCGTGGCGAACACCGCCTCCAGCCCCGCCGCGTCCAGCTCGGCCGCCGCCCCGCCGCCCTCACCCATGCGCAGCAGCGTTTTCGCCACCTGGACGCCTGCCGACATCCGAGCCCCGCCGTCCTCGCACGCCCCGAGGACGCACAGCAGGGGCGCCTCGAGCGCCCCGATCGCGGCGGCGCGCGCCCCCGTCTTGTCCGCCGGCGGCCGCGGACGGAACGTCTTGACCCGCCACGCGGCATCCGGGTACTCGTCGGGCGCCCGGACGTGCACGCGCCGGCCGGTGGCGTCGACCGCCGACAGGTCGACGAGTACCGCCCTCGCTCGTCGGTTTCCGGCCTCTTCCACCCCCGCCGCGCCCCCCTCGGCCTCCGCACCGTGCCCGCTGAACGCCGCCGCGTCCTCCTCCACCAGGCGCTGCAGCAGCACCTCGAGCCGCCCGGGGACCCGCGCCCCGGGACCCTGCCGGCGCAGCTCGGAGGCCATCCGCTCCGCCCGCCACTTGAGCTGCTCGCGCAGCGCCTCGATGTGGTCGTGCGTCCGCTCCTTTGCCGTCCGCAGGCCGTCGGCGATCGATGGCTGCAGGATCAGGCTGAAGCTCGAACGGATCCCTTGCCCGAACAGATACACCGCCGCGAACCAGACCAGCGACAGCGCCAGCAGCAAGGTGCCGACGAGCTTCGCCTCGAACCACGGGACGCGGACCCGTCGCGGCGGTCGGGCTTCCACCGCGTCTCCCTCACAGCTCGAACGGCGCGGAGCGGAAGCGAATCGTGCGATCCGCCTCGCCCAGCCGTCGGTTGATGAAGATCGCCACGAACGAACCGAAGAAGCTCTGCCCCTCCCCACCTGCACCGGTCGGCACCCGCAGCCACGCGCGCAGCCCCTCCAGCATCTGCGTCGAGACCGGGTTCAGCTCGGCCACCACCGCAATCACGTAGCGGCCCGCCTCGAGCCCGCGCACGTCGAGCCGTGTGTCGCGCACCGCCGTGCACAGCCGGATCGCGTCGTTGCGGCTCGTCGCGTCGTACCACTTCGACTGACGCTCGTCCTCGAGGTGGATGTGGAACACCTCGTCCCACAGGTCGTAGGTCACCTCGCAGGTACGAATCGATGCCCGGACCGCGTCCGACGACCCCTCGGACCGCAGCATCACTCGCAGCGCGATGCGCGTCGGCAGCCCGCTCTCCAACTCCTCCTGCGCCGCCTCGTCCAGCAGGTCCGAAACCGAGTAGGCGACCGTCAACCAGTTCCCGTCCCGCGTCGTGCGAACCGTACGAACCGACTCGCCCCAGGCCAGCGCGCCGACCAGCCACAGGAGACCCACCACGAGCAGCGGCCCGAAGGGACGCCGTCGGCGGCGAAGACGCGGCGCGCGTGCTGCCAAGACCGTCAGTCCACCTGGGGGATCAGCCCCATAACGTTCGAGAAGGACAACCGAAACAGACCAATCATCGTGTCGAAGCGGAAGCCGATGTCTCCGGTCAGGTCGACCGGGAACACCGACCCTCCCGCGTAGCCCGGGACCTGCAGCGCAACGTCGGTGGCCGATGCCAGCGTGAAGAGACCGAGCCCGAGGAACATGTCCAGGCCGTAGAGGAAGCCGGAGCGGCTCCGGTACAGCGGCCACGCGTACTCGACGCCGACCTTCGCCGCCAGGTCCTCGTACTGCATCTCGATGATGCTGGTGCCGAGCAGGTTGAGCGACGGGTAGTCGTGGAAGTTGAGGTCGAGGACCCGGCCAGGGATCAGGTCGGACAGGTCGCCGACGTAGAACTGGTCGAACAGCGGCGCGCTGCCGGCGATCGCGCCGGCGAAGATCGACACCGTCAGCGTGTGCCGCCACGGCAGCTCGAAGTGCATCGCCCAGTCGACGGTGAACTTGGCGAACGAGTAGTCCGAGCCGAGGACGTTATGCGCGAGCTCGATGCCGGCCAGCAGCCGCATCCCCTCGGTGGGGAGGAACGGGTCGTCGCGCGTGTCGTAGGAGAAGGTGACGGCGACGCCCGAGACGAGCGACTGGCCGGGGAGGAGGTCGAGCGGGATCGGGGCGTTCATCGTCGCCCCCGCCGCGCCCCGTTGATACGACGCCGCCACCGGCAGGTCGGCGTCGATCCACTCGAAACGGTAGCCCAGGTCCGCACGCATCCGCTCGGAGATGCGCACGCCGGTGCCGAATCGACCGCCGACGCGCCAGTAGTCGATCGTCGCGTGGTCCGATTCGACGGTGCCGTCCGCACGGACGGAGCGGACGCCCGTGAAGCCGAGGTAGTCCTGGGCATCGCTGACCCGGACCTCGGCGGACAGCGACCAGTCCGAGCCGAGGAAGGCGGGGTCGAGGAAACGCAGGCGGTAGGCCTGCTGCTCGTCACCGACCACGAACTGCGCGGAGAGCTGACTGCCGGTACCGAACAGGTTCAGCTCCGAGACGCCCAACCCGCCGAACGGCGTGATCGTCGTGTAGCCGAACGCGAGGTTGTCGATCAGCAGCGTCCAGCGCTCGCGGACGTGGACCACGAACACGACCCAACCGCGCTGCGACCCGCGCTGCAGCGAGAAGCGCACCTCCTCGAAGAAGCCGGACGCCAGCAGCGCCACCTTGCTGTCCTCGATGCGGGGGTCGTCGGCCCGAAAGGTCTCGCCGGGCTCGAACCGCATCAGCCGGAGCACGGTTTCCGCACGCGTCCGGTCGTTGCCCGACACCTCGAACCGCTCGAGGTAATATCGCACGACGTGCGCCTCGGACGGCTCGCCCTCCCCCGCTTCGTCGTCGCCCGGAGCGTCGGCGGGCGGAGGCCCGGTCTCGACGACCGTTCCCTCGAACGGCTCCTCCTCTCCCGGCGGCGGCTCGGGCGGTCCGGCCTCCCCGAACGCTCCGTCGGCGGCATCCACGGCGAGCTCCGGTCCGCCGTCCTCCTCCGCCGGGCTTGCATCGCCCTCCCCCGCCGGCGCGCCCGGGTCGGAGGCGGACGTCGGCTGGGCCGCAACGGTGACCGGCCCGAAGAGGACCGACACCGCCAGCAGCAAGGGGAACGGCGGGACGGGACGACGGGAGCGCACGGTCAACCTCCGAGCAGCACGAGCGAGCCGCGGGCCAGGCCCCAGCCGAAGACGACCAGCCCCGCCGGCAGCAGCGCGTCGACCCGGTCGAGCAGTCCGCCGTGCCCGGGGAGCAGCGTGCCGGAGTCCTTGACGCCGACGCTGCGTTTGAGAGCCGACTCGAACAGGTCCCCCATCTGGCCGATGCCGCCCGCGGCCACCGCCAGGACGATCACGTCGAGCCATTGCACGTCGGGAAGATACCACAGTCGTGCGAGCAGCAGGGCGAGTGTGCTGCCGAGAATGCCGCCGAACGACCCTTCCCAGGTCTTTTTCGGGCTGAGACGCGGGTGCAGTTTGTGACGGCCCAGGAACCGGCCGGCGAAGTAGGCGGCGGTGTCGCCGAAGAACGTGAGCGTCATGATCAGCAGGACCCAGCGGTCGCCGTGGACGAACAGATAGCGCAGGCTCGGGTAGACGGCGAGGCCGAGGCCGACGTACAGCGGGGCGAAGGTCAGGGCCGCGGCGCGGTGGGAGAATGTCTCGATCGCGCGCGGGCGCAACACGAGCAGGATCAGCGTCGCCAGGAACACTGCGGGGAAGGCCGCGACCAGGACGAAGGGCCGATAGAGCAGGGCCAGGACGGACCCGACGCCGATCCCCGCCGCCAGCACGGTGCCGAACCAACGCTCGACGGGGTCGATCACGGCCGGGGAGGGGGCGACGACCCCGAGCGCTTCCCAGCCGGCGGCGAGGCAGGCCAGCCCGCAGAAGGCGAGGAGGGACCAGGGAGGGAGCCAGAAGACGCAGGCCAAGAGGACCGGGACGATGACCCCCGCGGAGACGAAGCGCCAAGCCAGGCCGGACCGTTCCGCCATCGGATGCTCCCACGGGCGGCGCGCTGGGACCGGGCGGGGAGGGTGCTCTTGCTTCCGCTCCGGGGACCGGCGATCCTGCCGATCGCTCGCCGCGGCGCCGCAACGCGTGGGGTACTACGCGACGCCGGACGAGTCAAACCGCTCGTGACCGATCGTTCCGGGCGTGGTGACGCGGGAGGTCGCATGCAAGGGGATCCGTGGGTGGTGCTGGGGGTGCGGCGTGGAGCCGGAGCGGACGAGATCCGTCGGGCGTTCCGGCGGCGTGCTCGCGAGCTGCATCCCGACCGGCGGCCGAACGATCGACTCGCCGAGGAGGAGTTCAAGCAGCTGGTCGACGCCTTGCGGACGTTGACGCGCGGGGCCGCCGGCGGGAGGGGAGGGGAGGGCGACACGTCGAACGGCCGGCCGGATCGGGTACCGGCCGGGGACCGCCGCGCGGCGGCCGACGTCGCGGCCGAGTTCACGGTGGGGCTGGGCGAGGCGGTGCGTGGCGGCGAGCTGGCGGCACGGTTGCATTTCGACGCACCGTGTGCCTGTCGGACGACTCCCCGGACACGGCGGGGCGTCTGTCCGAGCTGCGGCGGGCACGGTGTGCGGCGGGTCGTCCGTCGGGTGGTCCTCCGCCTTCCGCCCGGGACCCGCGACGGCGATCTCGTACGGGTCGTCGGCGCGGGCACGGAATCGCCCGGAGGCGCACGCGGCGACCTGCGGATTCGTCTCCGCGTCCGCCTCCCCCCGCACGTTCGGATCGAAGGCGACGACCTGCACGTGGAGCTGCCGCTGACGATTCCCGAGGCGCTGGCGGGGGTGCGCCTCCAGGTTCCCGCGCCGCTCGGCCTCGTCTCCGTCTCCGTCCCCGCCGGCAGCGACGGTTCGCACGTGCTGCGGGTTCGCGGCTTCGGATTGCCCGCTCCCCCTGGCTCTCACCGCCCCCCCGGACACCTCTTCCTCTACCCCACGGTCCGCGTTCCCCAGAACGTCTCCGGGGAACACCTCCGCCTCGCCGCCGCCTTGGTCGCGGCCTACCCGCATGACCCGCGCGCCGGATGGCTCCAGGACCGTTCCCCGCAGCGTCCTCGCACTCGTTGCACGTGAAACACCCCCGCCCGGGCTCCCTCCACTGCCCCCCTCTCGCACACCACATCTTCTCCCGAGGGCCGCCGAAGAAACGCCCCTGTTGCATGTGAAACAGTCGTCCGGCTTTCCTTGCACCACCCGCTTGCCTTGTCCCACACGTTCCCTGGTGTGGCCGCATGTTGTGGATGTTGTTGTGTTTTGTTTGCCAGTCGGCGCTACATGGTTGCCCGGTGTGAGAATTTGTGTGTCTTTGTCGTACATGATACGATCTCCTCGATGAAGTGGGCCCACCGGTCATCCACCGTACGGCCCGCGGGAAAGGAGAGATGGGTCATGCTCGAGCGCTTCACCCCCCTCCTCGTACTGTCGGTCTTCCTCCCGGGCTGTGCCCCGGAAGGGACCGGGGACGCCGAAGTCCAGTGGGCCGTCGGGCTGACCGGCAGCTGCGCCCAGGCCGGCCTTGACTACGTCACGGCCCGTCTGGAAACCCGCGACGGCACGCTCCTCGCCCGTCAGGACGCGCCGTGCGACGCCCACGTCGTACGCTTCCGCGACCTGCCGGTCGGCTCGTATCGTGTCCGCCTCTCCGGCTTCGACGAGCAGGACGTGGAGGCCTACGAGGCGACGATTTCCGACCTGACGGTCCAGGAAGGGCTCGAGCCGGTTTCGTATCTTGCGCGGTTGGCTCCGCGGCCGGGGTCGATTGACCTGGCGTGGTTCTTCCAGGGCGGTCGCCTCTGCTCCGCCTACGGCGTGGAGCAGGTGCTGGTCAGCCTGTACACGTCGGACCTGGAGATTGCCACCGCGGCCTTCCGTTGCGATCGCGGCCTGGCGATCCTCGACGACCTGCTTCCCGGATCGTACGAGGTCCGGGTCGACGCCATCGACACGCGCGGCGTGCCCTCCCACTCCTTCGTCGCGACCGGGTTGAAGCTCCGCCCCGGCCACAGGTTGCTGCTCGACGCCGAGCTGGTGGCGTGCCAGGGCGACAGCTTGTAGGCCTCGTCGCGCCCGCCGTCCGCGTGGTGGTCAGAGCTCGATCCGGTATCCGAGGAGGCCGCCGAGGCCGCCGATGTTGCCCCGCACCAGGTCGTCGTACCGGGCATCGTCGTAGGCCAGCTGCAGCGCGATCAGCCCGGGGCCCACGGGGAAGCCGAAGACGAGCCGGGCCCCGACGCTGAAGGCGACGAGGGCGTCGGCGTCGATGTTCGGCGACGCACCGGGCGGATTCACCTCGAACCATCCCACTTCCATCCCGAGTCCCAGTTCCCCCAGGATCGTCAGCCAGGAAGCGACGGGCCAGCGGTAACCCAGCACGAGGTAGGCGGTGAGGGCGTCCCCCTGGACCTCGTAGGACTCGGTGGTGCGCGGCTCGAGCGACAGGCGCAGGGCGTTGTATCCGAGCTCCGCGCCGAACTGGAACCCGCGGGCGCCGAACGCATCGATCCAGCCGACGCCCAGCCGCAACGGCACGAGGCCCGCATCGCCGAGGTTGTGGACGTAACCCGCGGCCAGGCCGAGATACAACGCCGCCGCGCCTTCCGGCTCGACCCGCACCGTGTCGAACCATTCTCCCGCCTCGATCCGCACCTCCACGGCCTTCGTCGCGTCACCGACCAGCACGAAGGCGGCCTCCATCCAACCGACGTCCTCGTTCCCGGCGGCGTCCACCGGCTCGAACGACGCCACCGAGCCGCGCGTGGCGCCGGCGCGGAAGGCCGGTTGACCTTCGGGGGAGACGCCGTTGCCGAACCGGTCCTCCAGTCGAGCGCGGATCACGTAGTGCCCGCGCCCGGCGAGGTCGTCCGTTCGGGCTTCCGCCCGCAGTCGCGCGGGTGGTCCGGCGTCCAGGGTCATCGCGAGCTGGGCGACGACGCCCTCGCGTTCCGCGCGAATCGTCGCGATCCCGGCGGACGTTCCCGCCCGGAACTCGAACGTGCCCTGCCCGTTCTCCAGCTCGGCCTCCGCGGGAACCTCGCCCCCCAGGGCCGACAGCAGGAGCCGGCCGTTGTCGGGGAGCGGCTCACCGAATCCGTCGAGCACCTCGACGCGAACCGTCGTGCGACTCTGCCCATCGGCGGGCAGCCGCGTCTCGGCCGGCATCAGGCGCAGGCCGCGCGCGTCGGGGTTGAACTGCCGGATCGCCACGACTCCCTCGTGGCCGCCCCCGCGCGCCCGCACGACGATCGCCGCCGGCGCCTCGGCGCCCGCCGTCATCCGGTCGGACCCGACCGTCGCGATCACCAGCGGACCGCTCTGCGCCGGCTCCTGCACCACCGTTCCCCCGGCGAGCTCCATCTCGATCGGACCCACATCGATGTAGTGTCCGAGGCCGTCCGAGACCCCGGCGTAGACGGTCGACGTCGAGAGGCCGTCGGCGGGCAACAGGAGCGGCATGGCCTGGATCTCGATCCCGATCGGCGGACCGGCGACCATCTCGACCGTGTGACGCTCCGGCGCCTCGTCTCCCACGCGCACGGCGAGCGCCTTCTCGCCGAGCGCGCGGGAGGGACGCCACGGGTAGAGGCGGAGACCGGCCTGGATCTCCGCCGGGCTGCCCACGGCGCCGCTCTCGGCCTCCACCGACCAGTCCCGTGGCAGGCCGCCCGCGCCGTCGGTGACCGCGACGAGCACGGGCAGCACGGGTCCGTCGTCGGCGAGGATCCGCTCCGCGGGCGGGAGCACGAGCGCCCGTCGGAACGGTTGTCCCGGCAGGTTCAGGGTGCGCGTCGTCTCGTTCCCGGCGGCGTCCGTCGCGATCACGCGTGCGTTCTCGGCGCCCGGCGGGATCTCGACCTCGACCGTCGCCTGCCGCCCGGCCGCCCGTACCGGACCGAAGGTCTCGCCCGCGACCTCCACGCGCACCCGTGCCCCGGGTTCGGTATCGATCTCGAGGTTCGCCTTCTTCCAGACGTGGACGCGTGCAAAGCCCGCACGGTCGTCGGTGCGGAACACGACCAGGATGACGGCCGGGCCTTGCAGCGTCGGCAGGCGCAGCTGCGCCCGATAGACGCCCGGCTCCACCAACTCGGGCGCGCGCAGCTCGCCCATCGTCGCCACGCCGTGCAGCCCCGGCAGCGCTCCCGACCCGCGGATCTCGATCGGCACGATCCGGATCTGCTCCGCCACCACCCGCCGCACCGCCACCCGCACCTCCAACGGACCGGGCACCGACAGCGATTCCGCCGCCGGCGCCGGCTCCGGCACCGCGCGCACGGTCGACACGACCGACCCCTCGTCCTCGAGGGTCATTTCCGGGCCGGGGGGGAGGGGTCGCCCGTCGTCCCCCAGGGGCACCACGTCGACCTCCGGCGATTCCTGCTTCATCCCGGAGTCGGACGGGAGGGTCCCGGCGAGCCAGACGAGCCAGGCGAGGGCGGTGGACATCATGACCGGCATTCTATACGAGGTGCAGGGGATCGATGTCGAGGATCACGCGCACGCCGCGGGGCGCTCGTTCCGCCCACACCGCCGCCCGCTCGGCAACCTCGCGGACGGCGCGGCGCGTCGGCCCCTTGAGCAGCAGGTGCCGACGATAGGCGCCGCGCAGGCGGGGCAGGGGGGCCGGCGCCGGTCCCAGAAGCTCCACGCCCGAGGCGTCCGCCGCCGGTCGCAGCACCTCCGCCAGCCGCTCCATCGCCTCGACCACCCGGGGCTCCTCCGGCCCCTCGCCCCGCAGCAAGGCCAGCGCCCCGAACGGCGGGTAGCCCAGCTCGCGTCGCGCCGGCAGCTCGGCCCGCACGAACGCCGCGTAGTCCTGGGCCGCCGCGGCCGCGATCGCGTAGTGCTCGGGCAGGAAGGTCTGCAGCAGCACCCGCCCCGGCTCCTCCCCCCGGCCTGCTCGACCGGCGACCTGCGTCAGCAGCTGGAACGTGCGCTCCGCGGCGCGGAAGTCGAACACCTGCAGCCCCATGTCCGCCCGCAGGATGCCGACCAGCGTCACCCCGGGGAAGTCGTGCCCCTTGGTCACCATCTG
>JAFGHH010000386.1 GCA_016930215.1 Deltaproteobacteria bacterium | reverse complement strand
GCCGCCATGTGCTTCATGTCCAGCGCCCCGCGACCCCAGATGCAGCCGTCCGCCTCCTCGGCCGCGAACGGCGGGTGGGTCCAGCCCGTCGGGTCGGCGGGGACGACGTCGAGGTGTGCGGAGAGCAGGAGCGGCGGGGCGGAGCCGTCCCCGGGGAGGCGCGCGGTCAGGTTCGCGCGGCCCGGCGCCGAGCGGTGCAGCCGCGGCTCGATCCCGTGCTCGCGCAGCGCCTCCGCCGCCCGCCCGCACGCCTCCTCCTCCCGGCCCGGCGGGTTGGACGTGTCGATGCGGACCAGGTCCTTGAGCAGGCCGAGGCCGAGCTCGTGCCAGGTCGGGTCGAGACGCATCCGGATCCTCCCGCGGGCGCCCACGCGCCGCGGCGCGAATCAAGCAGGTTCCGGTCGCGCGTGCAAGCACCCGGGTCGGTCGTGTATGGTTCCCCGGCGATGAGGGTGGACGTGCCGCGCGCGTTTCGAGGGTCCCTGTGGGCGGTCCTGCCGGCGTTGCTGGCCGCGGCCTGCTCCGGGCGCGCCGCCGCGCCGGCGGACCCGGACGCGGCCGAGGTCCTCGAGGACGACGGCGGCGTGGAGTCGCCCCCGCCCGTACTGGACGAGGACCCGGCCTGGCCCTCGGCCCCGCCGGACGCCGGCCCCGGCCCGGGCCGCGTGGACGACCGGGTGCTCGAACCGCCCGCGGCGCTGCCGGGCTCCGAGCGGTCCACGCCGGAGGCGGTGCGGTTCGAGTCCTCCGACGGCGTGGTGCTCCACGGCAGCCTGTGGCGCACCGGCGACCCCGCGGCGCCCGCGGTGGTCTTCGTGCACCAGGCGCGGTCGGACCGTACCGAGTGGAGCGCGGCAATCGAGGAGGTGCGGCGGCTGGCCCCGGGGCTGAACGTCCTGGCGCTCGACCTGCGCGGCCACGGCGCCTCGACCGAGGTCGGCGAGCGGACCCTGCGGTGGAAGGAGCTGCAGTCCGGCGACCGCTCGGGCCTGCGACGCTGGGCCTCGTGCACCGACGACGTGCAGGCCGCGGTGGCGTTCCTGCGCGGCCGCGTCGGCGGCACCGTCCCGCGGGCGATCGGGCTGGTCGGCTCGAGCATCGGCGCCACGTCCGCCCTGCGCGCCGCGGCGAACGACGGGGTCGTCGGGCCGGGAAACATCGCCGCCGTCGTTGTGCTCTCGCCGGGGATGAACTACTTCTCCGTGCCGATCGAAGGCGCCGCGGAGACGCTCAAGATGCGCCGGACCCCGGTGCTCGCCGTCGGGGCCCGCGACGACTCCAGCGACGTCGCCGGCACGATGGAGCGGCTGCAGCGGATCCTCGTCGAGCAGCTCCAGGTGCTGCTGTTCGAGGACGGCGGGCACGGCGTCGCGGTCGCGACGCTGCACCCCGAGCTCGTCGTGACGATGGTGGTGTTCCTCAAGGCGAAGCTGGGACTGCTGTAGGACGGAGGCCATGGAACGCGGGACGAACGGTCGGGAAACCTGGTCGAGCATCGCGGTGCTCGCGGCGGCGCTGGCCCTGGCGGCCGGGAGCCCCGCGTGCCGGCGCACCGAGCGGCTGCCGACGCGCAACGAGGAGCTGGAGCCCGTCGCGGGCGGCGGGGCCGCCCGAACCGGAGCGGATGCGACGTTCGACGAGGACGCGGCGGAGGCACCGCCGGGCCTGCGGGCCGCGGGCCGCGGCGAGCCGCGGCGCGTGACCCTGGCGACCGCCGACGGCGTGACGCTGGTCGGCGACTGGTTCCCGTCGCCGCTCGGCGCCGCCGCGCCGACCTTGCTGCTGCTGCACGGAGCGGACGGACGGCGCAGCGACTGGCAGCCGCTCGTCGATCGGCTGCTCGCCTCGCCGGGCGCGCGGGCGTCCGTGCTCGCGATCGATCTGCGGGGCCACGGCGAGAGCACCGCGACGAGCACCGGGACCGTGGCGGCGCGGAAGCTGTCCGACGACCCGCGGGCGGGGGTCGCGTCGTGGTCGGGCGTCGTCGCCGACGCCGCGGCGGCGCTCGCCTGGATCCGGGCGCAGCCGGACGTCGGCCCGAAGCTGGTGGTCGTCGGCACCGACCTCGGCACCGTGGCCGGCGCGCGGGCCGCGGCGCAGAACCCCGCGGGCGATGGCGGGATCGCGGACGTCGTCGGGCTGGTCGGCCTGTCGCCGGCGGTGCTGCACGGCGTGGAGTGGGGCGCGGAGACGTTCGCGACGCTGGCCGCGCGCGGCGTGCAGGGGTTCGCCGTCGCCGCGGAGGACGGCGGCGCCGAGCCGCCGCAGGGGGTGCTGGCGATCGAGGGAGGTCTCGGCGTCCCGCGCACGGACTGCGAGGTGTTCCGCGACGGCGGCCACGGCCTCGAGCTGGTGCAACGGCAGGCGGGACTCGAGGGCCGGCTGCTCGGATTCCTCCGCAAGCTGCTCGGGGCCACCGCCGAGTTCGCGATCCCGATGCCGGACGGCACGTCGCTGCGGGCTACCGCGGACCTGTCGCTCGACGCCGGCGGTCCGGTGGTGCTCCTCGTGCACGAGGTCGGCCGGAGCCGCGCGACGCTGAAGAGGCTGCGGGAGGTGCTGGTGGAGCGGACGCCGTACGACCTGGTGGCGTTCGACCTGCGATCGCGGCCGGCGGCGGCGAACGCCGAGGCCGACGCCGGGTCGGCGCCGGAGGAGGCCGGGGACGGGGGTGCGTCCGTGGGCGGTGCGTCGGGTCCCGGGGCGACGTTCATCGATGGGGTGCCGGTGGAGGACCCGCGGAGCTGGTGGCAGCTCGTGCGGGACGTCGAGGCGGTGGTTCGGGCGGTCCTGGCCGGTGGGGGCGTGCCGTCGGTGGACGGCGGCACGCCGGTGCCGCGTTCGGCCTGGGCGCTGGTAGGGCTGGGGTTCGGAGGGACGCTGGCGGTGGCGGCGGCGGGCGAGCTGGCGGGGGATGCGGCGTTGCCGCCGTTGGCGGCGGTGGCGCTGGTGTCGCCGGTGGCGAACGCGCACGGGATCACGTTGTGGGAGCCGTTGGGCAACCGGCTGCGGCCGACGGGGGTGTCGGTGTTCGCGGCGGCCGGGGCGCGGACGGCGATGTCGGCGCACGACATGGCGGACGGGTTGGGAAGCCAGGCCAAGGCGGTGCGGTCGGTCGGGGCGATGTTCCGCGACCGGGCGACGATCCGGACGTACACCTCGGAGGCGCACGCGGAGCAGTTGATCCACGCGCACGTGGACCTCGGGCCGGCCATGGCGGAGTTCCTGTACGCGAGGGTCGAGGAGGCCCTGCGGAAGGGGCTGGTGCGGGTGACGGGTCCGGTGCCGCTGGTGGGTGGGCCGCCTCCGCCGCCGTGGGTGGGGGCGGAGCCGTCGAAGGACGGCGAGCCGGACGCGGAGTTGTCGGTGGGGGGGGCGATCACGCCGGACAAGATGCGCGTGCCCCCCGGTCTGCTTCCGAACCAGAGGATTCCGCTTGACAGTCTTCGCGGGCCTCGGCTAAGAACCGCCCCGCCGCAGCTGCGGCCATAGACGTCGGCCCCATCGTCTAGTGGTTAGGACGCCGGCCTCTCACGTCGGTAACCCGGGTTCGAATCCCGGTGGGGTCGCCCAGGAAAGACAAGTTATTCTAGTTGGTTCTGTCGTTCTCGTCGCTCAGCTCCG
>JAFGHH010000385.1 GCA_016930215.1 Deltaproteobacteria bacterium | reverse complement strand
CCACGATGCCGAGCCTGCTGCGGTCGCGGCGGCGGCCGGGCCGCACTCGGCGGCTTGTCCGCCCGGCCTGCCGGGTCATCGATGAACGTCAGTGCGTCGGCGATGATGTGACCCCAGCCGGCGCGCGAGGCGTCGATCACCTGCACGCGCACCTGGGACGCCGGGCGCGGGCCGAGATCCGCGATCAGCGCCACCAGCACCTCGTCGTCCGCCGGCGACGTCAGTCGCGCCAGAGTGGTCCAGCGGCCGTCGACCAGCCCCTCGACCGCGACGTGCAGCTCGGCGGCGTTCCGGCCGCCCGCGACCAGCGCCCCGAACCGTCGTCCCGGCCACGGCAGCGGGCCCCAGACGACGGCGCCGAGCGCCTGGTCGCGCAGCTTGAGGTCTCCGTAGCTGTTGATCAGGCAGCGGTCGTGGCCGCCGACGATCTCGCGCTGGTCGCTGTGCACGCGTCGCATCGGCGTCGGCCGCATCGTGCCCGGACGGCCGTCGACGTACCGCAGCAGCGGGTCCTCCGGAGCCTCGAAGCTCTGCCGGACGACACGCGGTGCTTCGACGTCGGGCACGGCGGCGCAGTCGAGGCCGGGAGCGACGGCGTCGGGGCGCAGACCGAGCCTCCGCGCCGCCGTACAGACCGGGCCGGCGAGCTCCGGCCGGTCGATGCCGAACGACAGCCCGTGGAGCACCACGTCCGACCAGCGTCTCGCCCCGAGGAGCATTCGCAGGCCGGTCGCGGCCCGTTCGGGACGGTCGAGGGCCGCGACGAAGTCCTCGCGCGCCCAGGCGTCGAGCACCTCGTCGAACGGGGAATGGGACGGCCGCGTGCGCTCGAGGAGCACGCGCGTCGAGAGCCACTGCGGCAGGCCCATTCCCAGGGTGGCCGCGGCGGCCTCGAAACGGTCGTCGGGGTCGTCGGCGTCCTCCGCGGCCTCCATCGCCGCCTCCCGCCAGCGCTCGGCCTGGTCGAAGGGCAGGGCGCCGCACACGCGGGCGACGAACCCGGCGCCGCGTGCCCGGTGCACGGCCGGGGCGTGCGGGTCGAGCAGCCGGTCGGGGTTGCAGGACGGCATCGCGCGACCGGCGATCCGCAGGAGCGGGACGCGGGAGAGCGCCGCCGCATCGCGGTCGCCGGCCTCGGCCGTCGGCCACCGTTCGACGCGGACGTCGGTGCCCTCGAGGGTCAGCGGCAGGCGGGTGCCGGCGGGGAGGGTGACGACGGCGACCAGCGGCGATCCGACGGGGCCGGGGGTCTGGAGGGCGAAGCCCGCGTTCCACGAGGCGACGTGCTGGCGGCCGGCGGCGTCCTTCCAGGTAACGGGCGTGGCGCGTTCGGTGTTGAGCCGGCGGCCGTGGAGGACGAGGACGGTGCCGTCGGGCACCGGCAGGGCCGTGAGGCCGGTGAGCCGGACGGCGCCGAGGTCGCCGGTCAGGCCGCGGGCGGGCGCCGCGGGTGGATCGAGCAGGTCGGCGCGCAGGGCCAGCATCCCGCCGATGTCGTAGTCGCGCAGATGGGAGCCGCCGAGCTCCCGGTACAGCGTGCGGAACCCGGAGAGCTTCTGGTAGGCGGTGGAGTGCAGCCAACTCGCCTGCAGGTGGACCACTTCCGGCAGCCGTTCGCCGAACAGGTAGTCGGGTCCGACGGCGGATTGCCGGGCGCGGGCGAGGGCCATCGCGCGGTCGGCGAGGCCGCCGATGTCGAGGATCTCGAGGCCCGAGCGATAGGACGTCGCGCCGACGTCGACCTCGCCGATCAGCGGCGGGCGGGGCAGGCGCAGGGCCCCGGCGAGCTTGTGGTAGCCGGGGAGCCGTCTGCGGATGTCCCGCAGGTCGACCTGCTTGTGCTCGGCCACCTGCTTGCGGCGGTCCTTCCAGTCCGGCGGGTTGAAGGCCAGGAGCGCGGCGAAGCCGAAGAGGGCGAGGACGGAGAGCGAGCGGGCGAGGCTGCGGAGGAGGCGTGTTTCCGTACCCAGCACGGCGACCAGGCCCACGGCGCCAAGCACCGCCATCGGGCCCATCATCGGCTGCAGCAGGCGCCACTCCGGCATCCAGTCGCCGCCGACGTAGACCGGGAAGAAGGTTGCGAACAGCAGCTGTCCCAGCGCGGCCGCGGTCAGCGCCTGGGCGCCGCGCCAGGCGGGCGCGGCCGCCCAGAGCGGAAGGGCGAAGTACCACCAGCGCTCGCGGAGGAACCCCGTCAGGTACTTCCGCCCGGGGCTTTCCTCGTCGGTGAGCGACCACCACAGGTCGCGGCCCGGCACCTTGGCCCAGAACGTGTTCGGCACGACGTCGCGGAACGCCGCCCAGCGGAAGAGGTACAGGGCGGCGACGAGGCCGACGAACACGGCCGGCGCCAGCCAGCGCCGGCCCGACGGGCTTCCGAAGAACCGCACGGCGATCGCGATCCCGCCGTAGACGATCCCCTCCGGCCGCGTCCAGGCCAGCAACCCGGCGACGATCCCCAGCGTGACGTCGGCCGCGCGGTGGCGCGGTCCGTAGTGCACGGCGAGCAGCGACACGATCTGCAGCGCCGCCAGGATCCCGCCCTCGAGACCCGCCGCCACCCAGTAGTTGAAACCGCACCAATAGACGGCGAGCCCGAGCGGCACGACGGCGAACAGCCGCGCCACGGAGCGTAGCTGCGCGTAGGCGAAGGCGCAGAGCAGGGCGAGCGCCGCGGCGACGAGGCCGATGTTGATCCACTTGGCGGCCGGGTCGAGGTCGTCGACGAAGCGTGCCACCGGCGCCAGCAGCAGGACCTGCAAGGGGTTCGAGAATCCCTCCGTCGGCGCCTCGCCCGGCGTCATCCGCAGCCCGTCGCCCGTCGCCAGGCTCTCCGCGTAGGCGTAGGTGATTCCCGCGTCGTCGACCGTCGAGCCGCCGTAGACCCGTTTGACGTGGCGGCCGTAGGCGAACGCGGCGTAGGCGAGCAGCAGCAGCAGCGCCGCGTGGACCGAGAGGCGCGTCCAGCGGACCGTCTTCGGGTGGGCGGCGAGCCAGGCGTCGCGCGCCGCCGCCAGCCTTGCCTGCCTCGCCGCGACCGACGCGCGCGCGGCCGCGGCGCGTTCCCGCGCGCGTTCGCACGCCGCCCGCGCGCGACCGCGGGCCGTCCGCCATCCCTCCCGAACGCGGGCCCACGGCGAAGCGGCTGCGGGCTCCGTCATCGGACCTCCATCGCCCCGCTCGTCCCGTCGTCGAAGAAGCTCATCGATGTCCCCGGGCGCCGCCCGTCCGGCGCGGCCGGAGCGGAAGATAGATTGCTTCCCGCGCCGCCACAAGCGGGGAGGCGGCCGGCGGACGATCCACGGCGCCGGGGAGGGGGCGGAGCGGCCGGCGTCCGCCGCGCAACCCCCCGCCGGGGATCGGCGGGTCGCGACGCGCGTTTGCCCGACCTCCCGGCGGGTGCTAGCGTGGCCGGCGCGAGAGGCGGGTGATGGAGCGTCCGGTCGCGATCTTCGTCGGGGCGGAGCTGGAGGACAACCTGTCGATCCGGACGCTCGCCGCCGCCGCGCGCGCCGCCGGGATGAGGGCCTCGACCGAGCGCTTCGACGGGGCGGCGGACACGGCGCGCGTGGCGGGACGGCTCGCGGCGCAGGACCCGTCGCTGGTCGGCCTGTCGATGGCGTTCCAGCACCGGGCGGCCGAGTTCGTCGGGCTGGCGGCGGCACTGCGGGCGAAGGGCTACCGCGGCCACGTCTGCGCCGGGGGCCACGTGCCGACCGTGATGCCCGAGGAGGTCCTGGCGAGCGGGGCGGTCGACACGGTGTTGTCCCACGAGGGCGAGGAGGGGATCGTCGCCCTGCTGCGGGCGCTCGACGACCGCGCCGCCTGGACCGCGATCCCCGCGCTCGGCTGGCGCGGGGATGACGGTGCGTTGCGACTGAACCCGCCCGCGCCGGCCCGCCGGGACCTCGACGCCTTCCCGCTGCCCGTGCGCGAGGGGCCGCTGCGCCGGCACCTCGGGCTGCCGTTCGTCCCGCTGTGGGGCAGCCGCGGGTGCTACGGCTCCTGCCGTTTCTGTGCGATCAGCACCTTCCACCGGTTGCGCCCCGGCCCGCGCCTGCGCTTCCGCTCGCCCGAGTCGGTCGCGGCGGAGATGGCCGCGCTGTACCACGACCTCGGCGCGCGCATCTTCTGCTTCCACGACGAGACGCTGTTCCTGCCGCGCCCGGCCCAGACTCTCGAGCGGCTCGACGCGATCGCCGCCGGGCTGCGGGCGCGGGGCGTCGGCCGACTCGCGGTGGTCGGCAAGGCGCGCCCCGACGCGATCGAGCCGGGACTGCTGGGCCACCTGCGCGAGTCGCTCGGGCTGATGCGGCTGTACGTCGGCATCGAGAACTGGAGCGCCGCGGGGCTCGAGCATCTGGGGCGCGGCGTGACCGCCGGGCAGAACGCGCGGGCGCTGGAGGCGTGTCGGGCCGAGGGGGTCTACGGCTGCTACAACCTGCTGATCTTCGAACCTGAGACGACACTCGAGGATATTACCGACAACATTCGAGGAATGGAGCGTTTTCCGGATATCCCGGTGAACTTCTGCCGGACCGAGGCGTACACCGGCACGCCGCTGTGGACCGACCTGAGGCGGGAGGGCCGGTTGCGCACGGAGGGGTTCGCGACGGACTACACGCTGCGCGACCCGCAGGCGCGGCTGGTGTTCCGGATCGTGCGCGAGGCGTTCCGGGACCGGAACTTCGCCGCGGACGGACTGGCGAACATGACGATGAGCTTCGGCTACGAGCGGCAGCTCTTGCGGCATTTCCTGCCGGCCGGGGAGCGCCGGCTGGCGGAGCTGGTGGCCGAGGTCGACGCGTTGATCCTCGAGATCAACGCCGACACCCGGAACAAGCTGGCGCGGGTCGTGGAGTTCGTGGGGTCGCCGGCGTCGGCGGACCCGGCGGCGGTGGCGGCGACGACGTTCGAGCTGGCGACGGAGATCAACGTGGGCGGGGCGGCGTTGCAGCAGCGGCTGCTCGACCTCCGGCGCGAGATGAACCTGTTGGCCGAGCAGAGCGGGGCGTGGCGCGAGGTGCTCGCGCCGGCGCCGGGGAGGTGAGCGATGGTGTTCTTCCGGCTGAATCGCACGGCGCAGTTGGCGGCGGTGGGAGCGGCCCTGGCGGCCGGCGGGTGCTACCAGTCGTACATGGACGAGGACGCCGGGGACGCCGACGCCCGCGACGTGCGCGACGGCCGCCCCGATGCCGAGGTCCTCGAGGTCCTCGACGTGCCGGACGTGTCGGACGTGCGGGAGGACGTCTACGAGCCGGACTTCGTGGTCGACTGCGTGCCGTACCCGATGTGCGAGGACGTCCCGGGAAGCGGTCTCGCCGTGGCGGCCGTGGAGGCGGCGGACGACTACGGCGTGGCCGAGCTGCGGCTCGAGGGGTTCGACGAATGGGTGTATCTCGAGTGCAGTGCGCCCGACTGCCTGACGGTCGCTCCTGCGGGCGGGTTCGGGACGGTGAGCCACGTGGAGTTCGAGTGGCCCAACCGGTTCCGTTTCCGGTACACGAATCCGGAGCTTTCGACGTGGGACGAGCCGGTGCGGCTGGACATCGAGTGGCGCGTGATGTGCTACGAGTGGGGGGGCGGGGACCGGCTGGAGACGGTGCGCGGGACGGCGTGGGCCTGCCGGGACTACGACAACCACATCATGATCGTCGCCGACCCGGGGAGTTGTCCGACGATCGACGACCCGCTGCCCAAGCCGATGGCGGAGCTGGAGCCGGAGGCGTCGGCTTCGGGCGGGTTGGAGCTGCGGGCGGAGAAGCTGGGGTCGGGCGAGTGGCGGATCCGGGCGTTGGGTCCGGCGGTGCCGAGGGTTTCCTACCGCTGGGTCGCCTCGGGCGGCGTGTTGGAGCTGTCGTCCGATGCGGAGGCGACGTTCCGGCCGGCGCCGGAGGCGGCGGTCTCGATGGTCCAGGTGGCCGCGTTCACGCCGCAGGGGGTGACGGTGCAGGTCTTCCGGCGCCGCCGCGCCTGAGCTCTCGACTCCCCCTTGATCTCCTGTTTTCCCCGGTGTATACGATGCCCGGCTCGCGAGGGGGTATCCGTGGCGGGCCGGTTTGACAATTGGGGAGTGGCCAAGCGGTAAGGCAGCTGACTCTGGATCAGCCAATCGGGGGTTCGAATCCCTCCTCCCCAGCTGATGACGACGAACGAGCCTTCGCGGCCGAGGAACTTCATTCGGCAGATCATCGATGACGACCTGGCGGCGGGCAGGCACCCGGGCGGGATCGTCACGCGCTTTCCGCCGGAGCCGAACGGCTACCTGCACATCGGCCATGCGAAATCGATCTGCCTCAACTTCGGCATCGCGCGCGACTACGGCGGCCGCTGCCATCTGCGGATGGACGACACGAACCCCTCCAAGGAGGAGCAGGAGTACATCGAGTCGATCCAGGCGGACGTGCGGTGGCTGGGGTTCGACTGGGGGACGCACTACTACCACGCGGCGGACTACTTCGATCGGCTGTACGAGTGGGCGGAGCTGCTGATCCGCAAGGGGAAGGCGTACGTCGACGACCAGACGGCGGACCAGATCCGCGACACGCGGGGGACGCTGACCGAGCCCGGGACGCCCTCGCCGTTCCGCGACCGCTCCGTCGAGGAGAACCTCGACCTGTTCCGTCGCATGCGGGCCGGCGAGTTTCCCGACGGCTCGCGGGTGCTGCGGGCGAAGATCGACATGGCCGCGCCGAACGTCAACCTGCGCGACCCGGTGATGTACCGCATCCGCCGCGAGTCGCACCACCGCACGGGCGACGCGTGGCTGCTCTACCCGATGTACGACTGGGCCCACGGCCAGTCCGACGCGATCGAGGGGATCACGCATTCGATCTGCACGCTGGAGTTCGAGGCCCACCGGCCGCTGTACGACTGGTTCCTCGAGCAGCTCGAGCTGCCGCACCGGCCGCGCCAGCTCGAGTTCGCGCGGCTCAACCTGACCTTCACCGTGATGAGCAAGCGGATGCTCAACGAGCTGGTCCGGGAGCGGCTCGTCGCCGGCTGGGACGACCCGCGGCTGCCGACGATCGCCGGCCTGCGCCGCCGCGGCTACACGCCGGAGTCGATCCGCGAGTTCGCCGACCGGATCGGCGTGGCCAAGGCCGACAGCACCGTCGACATGGGGCTGCTCGAGACCACCATCCGCGACGACCTCAACACCCGCGTCCCGCGCGCGATGTGCGTCCACCAGCCGCTGCGCGTGGTGCTCGAGAACTTCCCCGAGGGCGAGGTCCGCGAGATCGAGGCTCCCAACTTCCCCGACGACCCGCCGAAGATGGGCTTCCGGAAGGTCCCGTTCTCGCGGGTCGTGCTGATCGAGCGGGAGGACTTCGTCGAGCAGCCGCCGAAGAAGTTCCTGCGGCTCTCGCCCGGCAAGGAGGTCCGCCTGCGCTGGGGACCCGTCATCCGCTGCGACCGCGTGGTCCAGGACGAGGCCGGCCGCGTGGTCGAGCTCCGCTGCAGCCTCGACCCCGACACCTTCACCGGGCCGCCCAGGGACGGGCGGAAGATCGGCAACGCCGTGCACTGGGTCTCCGAGGCGCACGCGGTCCCGGTGACGCTGCGGCTCTACGACCGGCTGTTCACGGTCCCCAACCCGGCCGCCCGCGGCGAGTTCAAGCAGCACCTCAACCCGGGGTCGCTCGAGATCCTGGCCGACGCGCGGGCCGAGCGGGTGGTGGGGCAGGCGAAGCCGGGGGAGCGGTACCAGTTCGAGCGGCGCGGGTACTACTTCGCCGACCCGCAGGACTGCCGCGACGGCCGCCTGGTGTTCAACCGCATCGTGCCGTTGCGGGATTCCTGGGCGAAGATCGTGGCGAAGGGCTGAAGATCGATCGGATCGACGCTGTTGGCTGTCGGCCGCTTGCTGTTGGCAGGGTTGGTCGATCGGGAGCATGCCGTTGGCCGTTGGCCGGGGTCTGGTGGCGGAAGTCGCCGGGTGTGGGGGAGCATCATGCGAGCGGTCGCGATCCTGGGAAGCGCGGTGCTGGCGGCGGGGGGTGCGGGGACGGAGGCGCCGTCGGGTGCGGCCCCCTTCGTTCCTCCGGCCTGGCCCGCCGACCGCTGCCCCTGACGACCGTTCGCGGGTCGGAAGCCGACGCTGTCCGGCTCCCCGGCTGTCCGGCTCCCCGGCTTGCCCGCCGTGTCCCCGGCCTGTACGATTCCGGTGCGACGGGAGGGCGGGCGATGGACGACAGGCGAAGGTGGCTCACGGCGGGACTGGCGGCGCTGATGGCCGCGGGGTGCAGCGACCCGACGGACGATACGTACGTGCCGCGCGACGTCGGGCATCCCGACGACGGCGGGGCGGGCGAGGTCGCGGCGGACGGGGACGCGGATGCCGACGCGGATGCGGACGGGGACGCGACCGCGGAGGTCGATGCCGCGTGCGTCGAGGACCTCGACATCGTCTTCGTGCTGGACGTCTCGACGAGCATGACGCCGGTGCTGGACGCCCTGTCCCGGGGCGTCGGCGAGGTCTGGAGCGCGGCGCTGGGTCTCGCTCCGGACACCCGGTTCGGGCTGGTGGTGTTCGTCGACGACGTGATGGTGACCCGCGACGGGGAGCCCTACGGCTCGGTGGTCGAGTTGCAGGACGAGTTCGGGTACTGGCGCGATTTCTGCTCGAGCAACGACGAGCCGGGGGGCTCGGCCGGCTTCAACACCGACTGCCCGGAGAACGCGCTGGACGCGATCTGGGCGGCGGCGACCTCGTTCGCCTGGCGGGAAGACGCGCTGCGGATGGTCATCGTGGCGACGGACGACACGTTCGTCGAGCGGCCGGACACGCTGGGGTCGGCCGGGATCATGGTGCAGCACACGTACGCCGAGGTGCTGGACGAGCTGCGGGCGCGGGAGATCCGGGTGGCGGCCTTCGCGGCCCACGACTCGTCCAACTGCTCGATCCCGCCGGTCCACGACACGGAGCCGGGGTTCTTCAGCGAGTGGGGCGGGCTGCCGCCGCTGCCGTCGGGGACGGGGGCCGAGGTGTTCGACATCCAGGCGGTGCGGGCCGGGACGTTGAGCATGACCGAGGCGATCAACGACGTGATCCTGGACGAGTACTGCACCCCGTACATCTACTGACGAAGCCGCCGGCCCTCGGTCCGTCGGCGACGGCGAAGGACGCCGACGCAGCGGCCCGACCCGGCCGACGGCCGGCTGCCCGCGGCCAAGGGCGTCGATCCGCTCGGCATTCGTGGTACAGTGCGCGCGATGAGCGACCCGCGCCGCCCGGGGGGCGACGAGCCCGGCGTCCCGACCGACATGTTGTCGGGGCCGCCGCAGATGCTGCCCAGCCGCCTGCGGCTGGTCGTGGCGGACGGTCCGGATCGCGGGCGGGCCCTGAGCCTGACCCGCGGCACCTACGTGGTCGGGAAGTCGACCGGCTGCGACCTGGTGCTCTCGGACCGCACCGTCTCCCGCCGGCACCTGCAGCTCGAGGTGCACCACCACCGGGTGCTGTGCCGCGACCTGGAGTCGAAGAACGGCAGCTACTACAACGGCGCCAGGTTCCAGGCCATCGAAGTGCTGCTCGGGGCGTCGTTCAAGCTCGGCATGACCACCCTGCGGCTCGTGCTCCCCGAAACGCGGCTCGGCGTGGCGCCGGTGGGCGAAACCTCGTTCGGCGGCGTGGTGGGCCGGAGCGTGCGGATGCGCGAGGTGTTCGCGCTGGCGCAGCGGGCGGCCGCCACGGACGCGCCGGTGCTGGTGCTGGGGGAGACCGGCACGGGCAAGGAGGAGCTGGCGAGCGCGATCCACGGTGCCGGCCGCCGGCGGGACGGGCCGTTCGTGGTCTGCGACCTCGCGGCGCTGAGCCGCAACCTGATCGAGAGCGAGCTGTTCGGCCACGTGCGCGGCTCGTTCACCGGTGCCACGGCCGACCGGGCCGGGGCGTTCGTCCAGGCCCAGGGCGGCACGATCTTCATCGACGAGCTGGGGGAGCTCGAGGCGGAGATGCAGCCGCGCCTGCTGCGCGCGCTGGACCGCAAGCAGATCAAGCCCGTGGGCGCGGGGGCCTACAAGCCGGTCGACGCGCGGGTGGTCGCGGCGACGCAGCGGCCGATCGAGGCCGAGGTGCAGGCCGGGCGGTTCCGCCAGGACCTGTACTACCGGCTGGCCGTGCTGCGGATCACGTTGCCGCCGCTGCGCGAGCGCAAGGACGACATCCCGCTGCTGGTCGAGCGGTTCGTGGCCGAGTTCCAGCCGGGGCGGGTCGTCGAGGTGCCGGCCGAGACGCTGTCGCTGTTGTGCGAGTACGACTGGCCGGGCAACGTGCGCGAGCTGCGCAACACCGTCGAGCGGGCGCTGGCGATGGTCCCCGACGCCCGGCGCCTCGACCCCCAGCTGCTCGAGATGGACCTGCCCGGCGTGACCGAGCGGCCGGCGGCGGACTCCGACGAGCCGTTCCACACGGCGAAGGACCGCCTGATCCGGGCCTGGGAGCAGGAGTACCTCGCCGGGCTCCTGCGCCGCACCGCCGGCAACGTCTCCGAGGCGGCGCGCCGCGCGGGAATCGACCGCGTCCACCTCTACCGCCTGCTCAAGAAACACGGCCTCGAGAGCTAGGGCGGACGACCGTCCGCGGCGGTCCGGTCAGCTCGCGGATGCGAAGGGCAGCGCCGTCGCTTCGAGGCCCGGCGCCTCCGTCTGCGCCTCCGTCTGCGCCTTGACGGTGGGTTGGTTCCGGCCCAGACTCGGGTTCGTACAGCGTCGAACATCGGGAGGGAGGAGACGATGAAGCGACCTGCCTGCCTGCCTAGCCTTCGTCGTGATCGCCGGGGCTGGAGAACGGTCGGCCCTGGCGAGTGAGTGGGACTTCGTGCGCTGTTTCGACTCCGACCCGGCGTTCGTCTGCTACGACGAAGCCGTCTGTG
>JAFGHH010000384.1 GCA_016930215.1 Deltaproteobacteria bacterium | reverse complement strand
TCGAGGTTGTCCTTGACCTCGACCTCGACGGGGCGGAAGTAGACCGAGCGGTCCT
Organism: Deltaproteobacteria bacterium; assembly: GCA_016930215.1. Classification (GTDB taxonomy): domain Bacteria; phylum Myxococcota_A; class Polyangia; order DRWM01; family JAAZOP01; genus JAAZOP01. Next base: position 3,297 of record JAFGHH010000384.1, on the reverse strand, counting down.
TCGAGCCGCGGCGGTCGTGGTCGCGGTCGCGGTCGCGGTCGCGGTCGCGGTCCCGCGGCCGGTCCTGGTCGGACGCATCCATCGCCTCGAAGTCGGCGTCGGCGTCGGTGTCGTGCTCCTCAACGGGTTCCTGGTCCACGCATACCTCCGTCACGGGGCGGCACACCTACCTGACGGCGGGGGGTTTGTCAAGCTCGGCCGGCCGGAATCCCCCGAAAATTCGCGCCGGCCGCCCGGCGGGTCAGCTCGGTCGCCAAGGCCCACCAGCCTGCGCGGACGACCAGCGTCCCGAGCGGCAGGGCCAGGAGCAGCAGCGGTCGCAGCGGCGAGCCGTCCGGGCCGGCGGCGACCAGCACCCCCAGGAGCGCAAGCGGCACGTGTGCGGCCAGCCGCAGGGCCAGCCCGCCGCCGAGCAGGGCGGCCGGCCGGCGCCGCAGCGCCGTCGTCCAGGCCCGAAGGCCGGCGCGGACCGTCGGCGCGCCGACCAGGGTCGTCGCCGCCACGTCGCAGAGGACGCTCAGCAGCAGCCACAAGGGCGGCAGGGCGAGCACCGCCGCCGAACCGGCCCCGAGCAGCAGCGCCACGGCCGCGCCGACCAGCGAGGCCCACAACAGGACCTGCAGGGCCAGCATCCGCAGGAAGTGCCGGGCCCCGCGCGCCAGCGTCCCCCGCCGCGGCGCGCACTCCGCGCCGCAGCCGGCGGCCAGCCGGCACAAGAGCGCGCCCCGCAGGAACGGTTCGGCGGCCACGCCCCACGCGAGGGCGATTCCCAGCGCCACCGACGCCGACCAGCCCAGCGACCGCATCCCGGCGATCAACGCCTCGAAGGCGAGCAGGCCGCCGGGCTGCGCGAGGTCGCCGGAACCGCCGGGCAAGCTCCGCGCGAGCTGCTCCAGGACCGTCGCCGCCGGCAGGCTGCCGAGCAGCGTGGCGGCGAGCCAGCCGAAGGCGTAGACGGCCAGTCCCGCGCGCGCCGCGCCGAGGCGTCGCCAGGCTCCGCGGACCGCTCCGGGCCGGACGGTGGTCTCCGTCTCCGCCATCAGAACAGCGCCCCCAGGAGTCCGCCGAAACCGGCCAGCAGCTCGTCGAGCAGTCCGTCGGCGGGGTCCGGGTCGCGGGCCCGCCAGCCGTTGTCGAGCAGGTTCTCGTCGAGCAGCGCGCGGTGGTCGGGGTCGAGCACGATCGCCTCGGGCGGCCGGTCGGACTGCACGGCGAACCGCGCGGACCGCCCGCGACCGTCCCATCGCCCGCGCCGCGCCGCGCCCGGGAACCGTACCTCGACTTCCAGCGGCAGCTCGACCGGGGCGCCGTGCCGCGCGACCACGAAGCTCGTCACCCACCGGTCGCCCGGCCCGGTGCGCGGCGCCAGCAGCTCGGCGTCGTCCTCGACCCGCCGCACCTCGACCTCCTCGAGCCGCAGGTCGAAGCCGCGGCGGGCGCGCAGCGCGACCCGCAGCACGCGGTCCACCGCCTCGCCGCACTCCGTCTCCAGCGCCGCGTAGAGGTCGTCGGCGGTGGCGCGGGCGAAACGGCGGGTCGCCACGTAGCGCGCCAGCCCGCGCAGCAGCCGGTCGCGTCCGACCGCCGCCGCCAGCGCCTCCAGCGCCAGCGCCCCGCGGCAGTAGACCGCGGCGGCATAGCGGTCGAACGACGGGTACTCGTCCGCCGCCAGCACCACCGGCAGCCGCGGATCGACCAGCCGCCAGCAGGCCCGGCGCGAGGCGAAGTAGCCGATGCCCACCGGCCCGGCCGAGGCGATCGAGCGGTCGGCACCGAAGATCGCGTCCAGCGCCGCGCCCGTGATCCACGTCGTCAGCGCCTCGTCGAGCCACGGCTCCCGCGCCTCGTCGGTGGCCACCGTCGCGTAGAACCACTGGTGCCCCAGCTCGTGGATCACCACCTCCTGCTCGTCGCGGTAGCCGGGCAGCTCCGACGAGGAGGCCGTCGTGATCAGCGACGGATACTCCATCCCGCCCGCACCCTCGGCTCCCGCCGGCGGCAGCACCACCGTCAGGAACGGGTAGGGCGGGTCGCCGAGCCACCCGCGCAGCAACCGCAGCGCGGCGGCCAACGCCAGCCGCTGGCGCCCCAGCGAGCGGTCCGCGCCCGCCGGGTACAGCCACCGCACCTCCACCCCGTCCAGCTCCTCCCGCAGCTCGACGAACCGGTCCCAGGCCGTCCACGCGAAATCGACCGCGCGACGGATCACGAACCGGTGCCGCACCTCGCCTGGCCCGGACGCCGGGGTCTCCGGCGCGACCTCCCGCCCCACCGCCCCGACGGTCCAGCCGGGCGGCGCCGCGAGCGTCACGTCGTAGTCGGCGTGGTCGGCGTGGAACTCCGCGTGGGCGTGCCGCTCGCGCAGCTCCCACGTCCCGTCGTCCGCGAGCACGGGCAGCTTCGGGTACCACTGCGCCACCAGGTGGAACGTCCCGTCCCAGCCGGTGCGCGCGAACACCGGCGGCAGCCGCACCTCGAACGCCGCCGTCAGCTCCACCGTTCCCCCGGGCGGCACCGCCTCCGGCGGCCGCACCCGCACCCAGGTCTCCGACTCCTCCCGCTCGACCGGCTCCACCCCGTCGAGGCGCACCGACCGCAGCTCGATCGAGCCGGCGCCGCGCCAGCTCAGCCCCCGCAGGCCGCGCCGGGCCCCCCGCGCGAACAGCGTCTCCTCGTGGCGGAAGGCATTCAAGTGAAGGTAGAGATAGAGATCGCGAACCACCGAAGATGACGTGTTTGTCCAGGTGATGTGCTCCTCGCCCTCGAGGGAGTGTCCGACGGGGTCGAGGGTCGCCCGGATCCGGTAGAGGGTGCGCTCCGCCTCGGGCTCGAGCGGTGCGGCCGGCTCTGGACGCGCGGGTCGCATGGCGGCAGACTGCGACGCGCCCGGCGGCGGGGTCGTCCCGTCGCCGCAGCGGAGCGAGGCGATGGCGAGGGCGACGACGAAGGCCGGGACGAAGCGCGCCATGCGGACCGGGACCGTAGTCCTTCGCGTGCGTGGACCTCAAGCGATGCGTGCGCTGGGCCGTCGGTTGTCGCGGGCCCTCGCCCCCGGCACGCTCGTCGCGCTCGACGGGCCGCTGGGGGCCGGCAAGACGGTGCTGACCCAGGGCTTCGCCGCGGGGCTCGGGCTCGACCCGCGGTGCGTCACGAGCCCGTCGTTCGCGCTGTGCCACCTGCACGCGGGGGGACGGTCGCCGCTGGTGCACATCGACCTGTACCGGTTGGCGGGCGAGGCGGAGGCGCACGACGCGGGGCTGCTGGAGTTCATCGACGACCCGGGCGAGGCGCTGGTGG
>JAFGHH010000383.1 GCA_016930215.1 Deltaproteobacteria bacterium | reverse complement strand
GCCCCGAGCCGCTCGTGGACGCCGCCAGAGGTGTCGCCGACGATCAGCGGCAGCACGCGGGCCTCCGGCAGCGCCACCTGCAGGAACGGCAGCTGCACCTCCAGGGCGTGCTCGCGACGGAAGAACGACGAGTCGACCACCAGGTCCAGCCCCGCCAGCTCGACCAGCCGCACGCGCAGCGCGGTGTCGACCCGGACCCGACCGAGCGGCGTCTCGTAGACGTCGTCGGCCAGGACCGCGGCGCCGGCCAGCGGATAGTGGTGGCTCGGGGCCATCACGACGACCGTGCCGACCGCTTCGACGAGCGGCGCGACAGGCGGCGCGGCGTCCGCCAGGTACTTCTCGACGGCCGTTCGCAGCTCGGTCGGGTCCTCCGGATAGAAGCCGCCGGCCACCTGCGACGGAAAGACGCTCTCCGGCTCGGTCGTGCCGTCGGCCCGCGCCGGCGCGCCGCGCCCGGCCAGCAGCTTCCAGGCGTGGCCGGCCACCGCGCCGGAGTACATGTAGCCGGCGTGGGGCGCGATCAGCCCGAACAGCCTCCCCGCCGGCCCCGCCGAAGGCCCGGCCGGGCCGGTCTCCGGCTCGACGGTCCCCGCATCCGCCGCAGACGCTCCGGGCGGCGCATCGGGCGAGCCGGCGGCCGGGCGGCGGGCGCAGGTGGCGCCGAGCGCCAGGAGCGCGCAGGCGGCAAGGCACAGGGCGTGGATGCCGGCTCGAGCCATCGGTGTCTCCCCCGCGCGGCGGCTAGGCCTTCACGGCGTCGTCGTCGGCGTCGTCGTCGTCCTCGTCGTCGTCCTCGTCGTCGTCGCGGTCGAGGTCCCGCTCGTCGCGCACCAGCTCGGGCGACGGCGCGGGGGGCGGGGGCCGAGGCGTCGGCGGCAGGGGGCCGGCGGGGCGGGGGGCCGGGGCGACCGGCTCGGCCGCGACCGGGACGGGCGGCCTGATCCCGGCCTTCGGCGCCAGCAGCAGGAACATCGTCCGGCCTTCCATGCGCGAGGCCTGCTCGAGCACCGCCTCATCCTTCAGCTCGTTGACGATGCGGTCGAGCAGATGCTGGGCGACCTGGGGGTGCGCCATCTCGCGGCCGCGGAAACGCACGGTGATCTTCGCCTTGTCGCCGTCGGCGAGGAACCGGCGGATGTGGCGCATCTTGAAGTCGTAGTCGTGATCGTCCGTCTTGGGGCGGAACTTGATCTCCTTGATCTCGATCACGGTCTGCCGCTTGCGCGCCAGATTGGCCTGCTTCTTCTGCTCGTACTTGAACTTGCCGTAGTCCATCAGGCGGCAGACCGGCGGCGCGGCCTTCGGGTTGACCTCGACCAGGTCCAGCCCGGCCGAGCGGGCGCGGTCGAGCGCCTCCATCGAGGACATGATGCCGATCATCGCCCCGTCGGCGCCGATCAGGCGGACCTCGGGGACGCGAATGCGCTGATTGACCCGTACCGCCGGCTCGGGGCGGTCCTCCGAACGGAAACCCCTCCTGAACAAGGCGCTCTTTCCTCCCTCCTCCACGCGCCGCAGACCCGCAACCCCTGCGGACCTCCGCGCGGCGCGGCGTTACGGATACTTCAGCCGGAGCGGCGGAGGCGCGGCCTCCGTCGCCAACCGGTCCACGAACGTCTCCAGCGGCAGCGGCCCGAGGTCGCCCTCGGCCCGCGAGCGCGGCGCGACCTTGCGGTCGGCGGCCTCGCGGTCGCCCACCACGGCCAGGTACGGCACGCGCTGGTTGCGCCAGGTGCGGATCTTCGCCCCCAGCTTGTCCGGCCCGTCGTCCACCACCACGCGCAGCCCGCGGGCCCGGCAGACCTCCCCGACCTCGCGCCCGTAGGCCGCCTGCTTCTCGCTGACCGTCAGGATCGCGGCCTGCACCGGCGCCAGCCAGACCGGGAACGCCCCCGCCAGATGCTCGACCAGCACGCCGAAGAAACGCTCCATCGAGCCCAGCAGCGTGCGGTGGAGCATCACCGGGCGCGGCAGCGTGCCGTCCGAGGCGGCATAGCTGAGGTCGAAGTTCTCGGGCTGGATGAAGTCGGCCTGGATCGTGCTGCACTGCCAGGCACGGCCGAGCGCGTCCTGGACGTGGATGTCGATCTTCGGCCCGTAGAACGCCCCGCCCCCCTCCTCGACCTCGAAGCCCAGCCCGGTCTCCTCGAGCCCCGCCCGCAGGGCGCGCTCCGCCTCGGTCCACAACGCGGGATCGCCGGAGCTCTCCTTGGGCCGCGTCGCCAGCACCAGCTTGTAGTCGGAGAAACCGAAGGCCTGGAGCATGCCGGTCGAGAAATCGATCAAGCGCAGGATCTCCGGTCCGAGCTGGTCGCGGCGGAGGAACAGGTGCGCGTCGTCCTGCGTGAAGCCGCGTACGCGCATCAGGCCGTGCAGCTGCCCGGAACGCTCGAAACGGTACACCGCCCCCAGCTCCGCCCAGCGCAACGGCAGCTCGCGGTAGCTGCGGATGCGCGAACGGAAGATCTCGATGTGGAACGGGCAGTTCATCGGCTTGAGGATGTACGGATTCCCCTCGACCTCCATCGGCGCGTACATGTTCTCGCTGTAGAAGCCGAGGTGTCCCGAACGGTTCCACAGCTCGGCGCGGCCGATGTGCGGGGAGAACAGCAGCTCGTAGCCGTGCGCCAGGTGCTGCGCGCGCCAGTAGTCCTCGATCTGGCGCCGGACGAAGGCGCCCTTGGGATGCCAGAGGACGAGGCCGCCGCCGATCTGGTCGCTGACCGAGAACAGGTCCAGCTCGCGACCCAGCTTGCGGTGGTCGCGCTTCTTCGCCTCTTCGAT
>JAFGHH010000382.1 GCA_016930215.1 Deltaproteobacteria bacterium | reverse complement strand
GGCGCGATCGAAGCGATGGCGGCGGGCCGCCGGGCGGCGCGCAGCGCGATGCGCCGGCTGGCCGGACGGCCGCTCGAGGGCGGCGAGGCGGACGACGGCCCGTGGACCGAGGCCGAGCGCGGCATCCGGCTCGTGACGCGCGGCGGCGAGCGCTGGCATCCCGGCGCGGAGCCGCCGCTTGGCGCGGGACGGCTGGACCCGGTCGACCCGGGGCTGACCGAGCCGCAGGCGGTGGCCGAGGCGCGGCGGTGCCTGATGTGCGGTCCGTGCGAGGAGTGCCGGCTCTGCACGCCGACCTGCGACTTCGTGCTGGCCGACGTGGCGCCTCCCGGCCGGCCGACCGAGGTCGGGCGGCTTCCTCGCGGACGGCTCGACGGCGTCGCGACGTCCGGCGACGGCGTCCGTTCGCTGGCCGTGCGCGTGGTCGCCGAGCGCTGTGTGGCGTGCGGGCTCTGCGTCGAGGTCTGTCCGTGGAACATCCCCCGCATCGCCTCGCGCAAGCGCGGCGCGCCCACGGCGACGATCGACGCGCGCTTCTGCCGCTCCTGCGGCCTGTGCGTCGGGGCCTGCCCCACGGGGGCGCTCGAGCAGTCCGGTTGGGAGGTCGAATCGGATCCCGCCGAGGTCCTGCGGTCGCAGGCCGACGCGGCGGAGCGGCGCCGTCGCCTGTCCGGCAAGGACCGGCTCTGCCGCTACGCGCGGGCGGGGCTGCTGCCGGGGGCGCTGTGTGCGTTGTCGTACGAATGTCACCGCTGCGACGTGGAGCACGCGATGTGCGCGCGGCTCGGCGACGACCACCCGGCGGTGCGGTCCGGAGGGGCACGGCGGGCGACCGACGGGACGAAGGTGTCCGGATGAGCGTGGTGCGACTCGAGGTCCTGGCCTGTCGTCGCGCGGCGGGCGAAGTCGCCGGCGCACGGGTGCTCCCCTGCGCGGGTCGCGTCTCGCCGCGGATGCTGCTCGAGGCGCTGGCGCGGGGCGCCGACGGCGTCGCGGTGGTCCCGTGCGGCGACGAGCGGCACGGGTGCCGGTTCGAGCGGGGCGCGGAGCGGGCCACGATGGTCGTCGCGCGCACCCGCCGGCTGCTCGCCACCGTCGGCGTGGCGCCCGAACGCGTCGCCTGCATCGTTCCGGACGTTCTTGCGGACTTTTCCGCAACGGTGGAGCGTCTCGGACCGACCAGGCTCGTGCCGTGGACCGGGCCGGTCGAGCCCGGGCTGGACGGTACGCTGACGCTGCTGGCGGCGCTGCTGGCCGACCCCGCCGCGCGGCCCGCCTGGAGCCGGCGGGCGCCGCTGGGGCCGGGCGAGAGCTGCGAGACGCTGTTCCTGCACGGGGTCGCCCCGCTGGCCGGCGTGCTGCTCGAGGAGGCGCTGCCCGGGGCCGACGCCGGCGACCCGCTGGCGCTGCTCGCGGCGGGCGGGGTCGAGGCGCGGGAGCTGCCCGACGAGCGGGGGGCGGGGGGACCGCTGCGCGCGGCCGGTGAGACCGAACGGTTCGCGGACCTCGCGCGGCGCAACGCCGAGCGGTTCGCGGCGACGGGGGCGAAGCGGATCGTCACCGCCTGCACGGGGTGCGCGCGGACGCTGACCGAGGCGTACGCCGCGGTCGGCGTGCGGCTGGAGGCGTCGGTGGTGCCGCTGGTGCAGGTGTTGGCCGAGGCGGGAGTCCGGGTGAGAGACCGGGCGGGGTTGCGGCTTCCGGCCTGCGATGCCGAGGGCGCGGCGGCCTGGGAGGCGCTGCTGCCGTCGGTCAAGCCGGCGACCCGCAGGTCGCCGTTCGGGGCGAGCGGGTGGCTCGGCGGAAGCTCGTCCCGGGCCGCCATCGATGATGTCCTGGCGCGGGCGGCGAAGTCCGGAGTCGAGCGGGTCTACGCCGACTGCCTGCGCTGCGCGCTGTCGTTGTCGCTCGCGGCGCGGACCGGGTCGTGGTCGCGCACCACACCGCACGTGGTGCCGCCGGCGGCGATCGAACCGGGGAGGGTGGAGGTGGTCCGGTGAGCGGGCGACGCGGCGCGAAGCGCGGGGCGCGCACCGGGGGGCGCATCGAGCGGCATCCGATCCTCCCGGTCGGCGGCGGCGCGACCGTGGAGTTCCGTTTCGCGGGGCGCCCGCTCCCGGCCCGCGAGGGCGAGGTGATCTCGTCGGCGCTGTACGCGGCGGGGATCCGGATCTTCGGCCGTCACCACCGCGACGGCAAGCCGCTCGGCATCTACTGCGTCAACGGGCAGTGCTCGCAGTGCACCGTGCTGGCCGACGGCCGGCCGGTCAAGGCCTGCATGACGGTGGTGCGACCGGGCATGCGGGTCGAGCCGGTGGCGGGTCGTCCGGAGCTCGGGGCCGACGACCGTGTGCCGCCGTCGGGGCCGGGGGTCGGCGAGGTCTCCGTGCCGGCGCTGGTGGTGGGCGGCGGGCCGGCGGGGATCTCCGCCGCGATCGAGCTGGGCCGCGCCGGCGTGCGGACGCTGCTGATCGACGACAAGCAGGCGCTGGGCGGCAAGCTGACGCTGCAGACCCACGCCTTCTTCGGCTCCGTCGCCGACTGCTACGCCGGCACGCGCGGGATCGATATCGCGACGATCCTCGAGCGCGACCTGGCGGCGCTGCCGAACGTCGAGGTCTGGGTCGACAGCTCGGCGGTCGGCATCTTCCGGGACCGCGCGGTTGGGGTGGTGCGCGGCGGGCGCTACGTGGTGGTGCGGCCCGAGGCGTTGCTGGTGGCGGCGGGGGCGCGCGAGAAGGCGCTGGTCTTCCCCGGGGCCGACCTGCCGGGCGTCTACGGCGCCGGGGCGTTCCAGACGCTGGTCAACCGCGACCTGGTCCGACCGACCCGGCGGCTGTTCGTGCTCGGCGGCGGCAACGTCGGCCTGATCGGCGCGTACCACGCGTTGCAGGCCGGGATCGAGGTGGTCGGGCTGGTCGAGGCGCTGCCGCGTTGTGGCGGGTACAAGGTCCACGAGGACAAGCTCCGCCGCCTCGGCGTGCCCGTCTGGACCTCGCACACCGTCCTGCGCGCCGAAGGGCGCGAGGAGCTGGAGCGGGTCGTTACCGCGCGGGTCGACCCGGAGTTCCGGCCGCTGCCGGGAACCGAGCGGGTGTACGAGGTCGACACCTTGCTGGTGGCGGTCGGGCTGTCGCCGGTCGACGAGATCCTGCAGAAGGCACGGGAGTACGGAATGAAGGCCTGGGCCGCCGGCGACTCGGAGGAGATCGCCGAGGCCTCGGCCGCGATCTTCTCGGGCCGCATCGCCGGCCGACGGATTGCCGAGTCGCTCGGCGTGCCGGTGCGCGCGCCGGACCGGTGGGCGCAGACCGCGGCGGTGCTGCGCAGCAAGCCCGGGGCGGACGTTCCGTTCGCGCCGCCGGCGGCCGAAGGGCGCGCCGTGTATCCGGTGATCCGCTGCGTGCAGGAGATCCCGTGCGACCCGTGCACGCAGGTCTGTCCCGTCGCGTCGATCGCGATCCCCGACGGCACGATTACCTCGCAGCCGGTGTTCGGCGGCGACTGCCTCGGCTGCGGCCGCTGCGTCGGCATCTGCCCCGGCCTGGCGATCGTGCTCGTCGAGGAGGACCACGACCCGCGGCACCGGACCGCCGTGGTGACCGTGCCGTTCGAGTTCGGCGACGACCGGTTGCCGAAGTCGGGGAGGGTGACGACCACCGGCTTCGAGGGCGAGCCGCTCGGCACGGGGCGGATCGTGGGCGTCCGGGAGCGCGCGGACCAGGACCGCCGGCGACTGGTGCGTCTCGAGGTGCCGTGGGACGACCGGCTGCTGGTGGCCGGCTTCCGCATCCAGGAGCCGCCCCGGGACAGCGCGGAGGCGTTCGACCCGACGGCCCAAGCGGACCCGGTGATCTGCCTCTGCGAGCGGACGAAGCAGAGCGAGGTGGTCGCGGCGATCCGCGCCGGCGTGCGCGACCTCAACCAGCTCAAGGCGGCCGTGCGCCTCGGGATGGGCGGCTGCGGCGGCAAGCGCTGCATGGAGCTGGTGCAGCGCGTGTTCCGCGAGGAGGGGGTCGAGCCGCACGAGCTGACGCCGGGAACCTGGCGGCCGCTCGACCGCGAGGTGCCGCTCGGCGTGTTCGCCGACGTCGCCGAGCCCGACGGCGGGTCGGAGGACGGGAAATGAGCGGCGCGTGGGACGTGGTGGTGGTCGGTGCCGGCTCGGCCGGGCTGCCCTCCGCCCTGTCGCTCGCCGAACGCGGTCTCAAGGTCCTCGTCCTCGACGAGTTGGCGGCGGCAGGGCAGGGTCAGCACAAGGCCGCCATCGGCGGCGTGCGCGCGACCTTCTCCGACCCGGCCAAGATCCTGCTGTGCAAGGAGTCGCTGCGGGTCTTCTCGAGTTGGAGCGAGGTCTACGGCGACGACGTCGGCTGGAAGCGCGGCGGCTACTGCTTCCCGGTGTTCGGCGAGGCGACCGAGAAGTCGCTCCGGGAGATTCTGCCGCTCCAGAAGGGCGCCGGCCTCGACATCGATTGGGTCGGTCCCGACGACATCTGCCGGCTGGTTCCGGGGATCGTCACCGAGGGGCTGCGCGGCGGGACGTTCTCGCCGGGCGACGGGCAGGCCTCGCCGCTGCAGTTCGCCGTCGCCTGCGAGCGGGCCGCGAGGAGCAAGGGCGTGGAGTTCCGCTACCGCGAGCCGGTGACGGCGTTCGAGCGGTCGGGGGACCGGGTGACGGCGGTGGTGACGCCGAAGGGCCGCTACCCGACGGAGAAGGTGGTGCTCGCCGCGGGAGCGCACGCGCGGCAGGTCGGCACGTTGCTGGGCCTCGAGCTGCCGGTGACGCCGGACGCGCACGAGGCGGGGATCACCGGGCCCGTGGCCCCGTTCCTCGACCCGCTGGTGGTCGACCTGAGGCCGGGTCCCGAGGGCAGGACGGCGAACTTCTACTTCGGGCAGAACCGCGAGGGGCAGATTCTCTTCTGCTACACGCCGAAGGAGCTGTTCGTCGGCGAGGACCGCGAGGCGACCTCGGAGTTCCTGCCGATCGTCGCGCGGCGGCTCGTGTCGCTGATCCCGCGCCTGCGGCACCTGCTGGTGCGGCGCACCTGGCGCGGGCTGTACCCGATGACGCCCGACGGGATGATCATCGTGGACGCGGTGTGCGAGGCGCCGGGCGTGTACCTCGCGGTCGGCCTGTGCGGCCACGGGTTCATGCTCGGCCCGGGGCTCGGCCGCTGCATCGCCTCGCTGGTTGTCGACGGCCGGCCGACGATTCCGCCCGAGGCGTTCGCCACGGTTTCCTTCTACCGCGATTTCCGGCAGGGCCAGCAGGAGACGCTGACGTAGGTCACGCTTTCGGGGGGATGTCGGCACCACGGGTGGGGTCCCCGGACCCCGGTCGAGCGTCCCGTCGGACGCCGTCGTCGGCCGTTCAGTGCTTGGTCTCGGAGGGCGGCGGCGCGCCGGTCTTGTGCACGCGTTCGATCAGCTCGGGGATGTAGTCCATCAGCTTGTCGAGGACCCCCTTGCGATCCGGGATCGGCTCGACGCGCACGCCGTCGGGGGCGAAGATGATCACCGCCACGGGGCGGATCTTGGCGCCGCCGCCGGCGCCGCCGCCGGTTCCCTTGCCGTGTTCGAAGGGGGGCGCCCCGCCCGGGCGTTTCGCGCCGTGGTGCGCCATCGCCCCCTCGCCCTCCCCACCGCCGCCGCCGATCCCGACGCCGACCTGGGTCAGCGGGACGACGGTGACCGGGCCGAGCTCGATCGGGTCGCCGACCACGAGGTCGCTGCGCGCCAGCTCGGCCAGCTTCGTCGAGACGAGCTCCATCATCTGTGCAATCTGGTCCATCATCCGCCTCCCGCCTAGCGGCCCAGCCGCTCGACGCGCACGCTTCCGCCGTCGACCACGATCACCGCCACCGGCGTGGCTTTGGCGGCGCCTCCGGCCCCCGCGCCGGTGCCCTTGGAGTCCTGCTTGCCCGGGGCGTCGCCGCCCTGGCCGACGCCGCCGCCGCCGCCCATCCCGAGCGACAGTTCGCAGAGCGGGATCACGTGGCGTTGGCCGACCGAGATCCTGCGTCCGACGACCGCGTTGGACTTCGCCAACCCCTGCAGCTTCGCGGTCAGCGCCAGCAGCAACTGCTTGACCTGTTCCATCTCCGTACCTCCTCTGTGCGGCTCACGCCGGTTCCCGCAGCGCGCGCCGCACGTCTCCCGAGAACCGCACCAACAGCAGCACGACCGCCAGCTCCAGCGGCCAGACGATCGCGGACAGGCGTCCCTCCAGCTCCACGACTTCCTCGACCCAGTCGCAGGCCACGTCCAGCTCCAGCCGGGGCCAGCGTCCCCCGGCCTGCGACAGCACGGTGCACAGCGCGGCGTCGTCGGCGGGGTCGCCGAGCCCCACGCGACCGGTCAGGCGGCCGCGCGGATGTGCGGCGCGCAGCAGGCGCACGCCGGCCCGCCACAGCGTGCGACGGTGGCGCCAGTACCAGGTCGCCGGTCGTCGTCGCCGCCGCTCCCGCGCGTGTTCCCCGTCCGGCTCGTGCGGTCCGCCGCCGCGCAGCCGCAGGATCCGCAGACCCAGCAGGTGCAGCGCGACGCCCTGCGGCCCGAAGCGCACCGACAGGAAGCCGCCGCCCCAGCGCAGGCGCGCCCGGCCGTCAAGCTCGCCGCCGACGATGCGCCCCTCGGCGCGGGCGTCGAGCGGCACGAGCAGCAGCAGGGCGAGCAGGGCGCCGAGCACGACGCCGACCCACAGCAGGATCGCCAGCGCCAGGTCCATCAGGTCTCCTCCCGGTGCGACAGCAGCCGGCGCCACCAGGAGCGCGGCGGGCGTTTGGGCTCCGTTCGTGCGGAGGCGGCCGTGGCGAGCGGCCCGAGGGCCCAGCGGGCGGTCGCCAGGCCGGCAAGGGTCGCCGACGTGCCGGTGGTCCCGGCCGAGAGGGCGTTGACCGCCAGCGCCGGCCCGCGCCAGGCGAACGCCATCCCCTGCGCGGCGGAGCGGGCCGAGGCCGACCACTCGCGGACCCGGCCGGTCGCCCGCGCGACCGGCGCCTCGGACTCGCGGGCCGTCTCCCAGGCGGGCGGCGCCGTTTCCAGCGACAGCACCTCGAGGATCCGGTTCTGCAGCCCGGTCGGCGGCTCCGCGGGGCCGGCCTCGCGCAGCGCCTCGCGCAGGAACAGCGCGGTCGACAGCGCCGCCGCCGCCTCCGGCGCGGCCAGCTCGTGCTCCAGCGAGACCGACTCGGCAGCGGACAACTCCCCGTCGAGGTAGCGCTCGATCTGCTCGTCCAGCTCGCGGTCGACCGGCACCTCAACCCTCCTGCAGCGCCGGCCCGAGCAGCCGGCGCAGCTCGGCGCGCGCCCGGAACAGCCGGGTCTTGACCGTGCCGATCGGCATCCCCGTGGCCTCGGCCAGCTCCGCGTCGGTCAGCCCCTCGCGGTAGCGCAGCATCACGAGCCCCCGGTCCTGCGCGGAGAGGCGGCCGAGCGCCGCGTCGAGGAGCGCGGCGGTCTCGCGCGATTCGGGTCCTTCTGCCGCCGGTGCGACCGCGAGTTCGCCGAGCGCGTCCGGCTCGATGGGGGCGACCAGTCGATCGGCGCGAGCCCCCAGGCGACGAAGAGCGACGTGATAGGCGATGCGCGCAATCCAGGCGGCCAGGGGTCGGGCGGGATCGTAGGAGCCGAACGAGCGGTGGATGCGGACGAAGGTCTGCTGGCTGGCGTCCTGCGCGTCGGCGTCCGATGGGAGCATCCGCCGCACGACGCGGTAGACGAGCGGCGTGAATCGTCGGACCAACTCGCGCCACGCGGCCGCTTCGCCTTCCCGGCATCGTCTCGCGAGTAGCGCATCGTCCACCTCAGTCCCCATTCGCCGGTCCCGCGCCTCTCGCCTGCTGTTATCCCGGGAAGGCCGATCCGGTTTCACCGGGCGGGTACCTCGTGCGCATTCCGCGGGGGTCCTGTCAACCGCCGTCGGGTCCGGAAGGAAATCGCGATGGATCCCGGGAGGATGCGGCCCGCTTCGCCTCGGCGCTCAGCGGCCGCCGGCCGCCTTGCGGCGCTCGCGAGCCTTCTGCTGGACCTGTTCGCCGACGATGCCGCCGACGTAGCCCAGGCCGGCGCAGAGCGCGATCGCCACGAGCATCATGCCGATGCCGCTGGCGGTGTTCTGGAGCAGGTACTTGTCGAGCAGCCAGTTGGCGATGGATGCGGCGACCGCCGCGATGGCCGGCTCGCGCACCAGATAGCCCTTCGAGTACCGCCCGATGACGAAGCCTGCGGCGAAGTAGATCAGCACGCTGATCGCGAGCAGGATGCTCCAGAACATGACGTGGTTCGGGTAGCGCACGACGATGAACTTCCCGGTCAGCCACGGGGTCACCGTCAGGCCCACCAGGAGCTGCGCGACGAGGATGCCGGCGACGCCCAGTCCGGCCCAGGCCCAGGCGATCGGCGGCTTGCCGGACATGTCGAAGCCGTACATCGACTCCTGCGACGGCTTCGGCGCCGCGGCCGCCGCCGGCAGCTCCGCGCCGCAGCCGCGGCACTTGGCCGAGCCGGCCGGATTGTCCACCGCGCACTTCGGGCACTTCACGTCGGCCATCGCGTCTCCCTCCCTCGGTCCGTCGCAGGGACCGTCGCTACCCTAGCAGGAACGCCGGCCGGGGAGAACCGCGTCCTTCCGGACGCGTTCAATCGCGGTGGAACCCGAGGTCGGCGGGGTTGAGCCCGCCGGGCACGTGTGCCAGCGTCCCGCCGGAACGCTCGAAGGCCGTCCGGGCTTCCCGCGTTCGCCCGGCGAGCGCGGCGAGGTCCGGGTCGGACGCGCGTTTCTCGGTGGAAACGTGTCCGTGGGACCAGTAGTCGAGCACGAGGCGCGAGTCGCCGTAGACGTGCCGCGAGCCGAGGCGCGCGGCGGCGCGCAGCGCCAGCAGGCAGGCGTACAGCTCGCCGTAGTTGTTCGTGCGTCGCCGTCCGAGGACCAGCGTCCCCTGCGGCGTCAGCTCCCCTTCCTCGGACTCGGCCAGGTGCGCGACCGGCACGCCCGCGCGATCGGTGACGTTGACCTCGGCCCCGCGGCCCGGGCCGGTGCCGGAGTCGAAGAACACCGCGTCCTCGGGCAGCGCCTCCAACGCCTCCTGCTTGTCGAGCGCGCGGTCGCGGTGCGGGGCGCCGGCGGCGAGCCAGGCGGCCGCGGCGGCGCGGTCCGGAAAACCGCGGTAGCGCGCCTGCGGCCGGCCGCGAACCTCGCGTTCGCACGCGCTCCACGACTCGACCACCCCCTGCTCGTCCCCGACCCGGTACGCGTAGAACCGCGGCGCCTTGTCGCTCTCGTCGTACCGCGCGCCTTCGGCCAGCCACCGCTCGGCCGACGCGCGGTCCGGAAATCCCTTGTAGCGCGCCGGGCGCCCCTTGACCTTGGCCTCGCACGCCTCCCACGACGGCGTGATGCCCCGCGCGCGGGCGGTGACGTAGGCGTACCAGTGGTTCTTCGGCTTGCGCGGTCGCGGCATCGGCCCCTCCGGGCGGCGCGAGTATCCACGGCCGGAGCCGCCGACGCAAACCGCGCGTCCCGACCGGCGACGACCCCGCGATCGAAACGGACGCCGGGCCCGGTTGCCGTCCGCCCGCCGTTGCGGTATGCCGATCCGGCCGCACGCCGGCGCGGCGCAGGAGGCGGCGATGGACGTGTTGGACCGTGCGACCGGGTACCGGCAGCTGGCCGAGTGCGTGGGTCTGTGCTTGTGGCACCACGTGTTCAAGCTCGGCGCCAACGTGATCGACCCCGCCGGCGACCTCGAGCAGCAGATCGGCCGGCTGCTGGCCCGTCGGATCCTCGAGCACTTCGGCTGTCCGGTACGGGTTGCGGGGCTCGAGCACCTCGCCGGGTTGACGCGCTACGGCATCGCCTCGACCCACGCCAGCTTCCTCGACTGGGCCGTGCTGCTCGGGCACTTCCCCGCCCCGCTGCGTTTCGTCGCCAAGCGCGAGCTGGTCCACGTGCCGGTCATCGGCGACTACCTCCGCCTGCGCGGGATCCTGATCGATCGCTCGAAGGGCGAGGACGCCAAGGCGGCGATCACCCGTGCCGCGCGCGAGGACCTGCCGTGGCCGATCCTGATCTTCCCCGAGGGGACCCGCAGCTTCGACGGCAGGATCGGCAGGTTCAAGCCCGGCGGGCTGCGGCTGCTGGTGGAGGCCGGCCGGACGATCGTGCCGGTGCGGATCCTCGGAACCTACGAGGCGCTGTCGCGGCACGACCGGTCGCTGCGACCGCGGTCGCTCGAGTTGTTGATCGGTGAGGCGGTGCCGCCGGGTTTCGGCGGCGGCGTCGAGGCGACGCTGGCGGAGGTGGAGCGGCGGGTGCGGGGGCTGGGGGTCGGGGGATAGGGCCCGGGG
>JAFGHH010000381.1 GCA_016930215.1 Deltaproteobacteria bacterium | reverse complement strand
GTCCTGCGGCCTTGCGTCTCTGCGTGGGATTCCGTTGCTGGCGGTCCTGCGGCCTTGCGTCTCTGCGCGAGATTCCGTTGCTGGCGTTCCTGCGTCGTTGCGTCTCTGCGCGAGATTTCGTTGCTGGCGTTCCTGCGTCGTTGCGTCTCTGCGTGGGATTTCGTTGCTGGCGTTCCTGCGTCGTTGCGTCTCTGCGCGAGATCCGTCTTTGCGTGTGGCCCGTTCCTGGGTATCGTTCGCCCATGTTCGACTTGGCGCGACTGCCGGAAGATGCGCGCGCGGTCCTGGAGCGTCACGGTTTCTCCGAACTCCCCTTCGCGGACCTCGCCGCGCGCTTGGCGCGCGACGGCTTCGATCCGGAACGCAGTCGCGTGCAGGGACGCGTCGAGCCGCCGCCGCCGGGGGCCGTGGAGGCGCTGCCCGCGGCGGGCGACGCGGAACACCGGCGGCTCGCCGACGCCGGCCGGGAGGCGGTCGCCGCGGGACGCGTCGGCGCGATCGTGCTCAACGGCGGGATGGCGACCCGTTTCGGCGGCGTCGTCAAGGGTACCGTCGTCGCGGCCCGCGGCCGGTCGTTCCTCGAGCTCAAGCTGCGCCAGGTCCACCGCGCCTCGGACGGCCGCGCGCCCGTCTGGCTGATGAACAGCTTCGCCACCGCCGGGGCCACCGCGCGGCACCTCGAGTCGCTCGGGCTGCCCGGCGAGGTGCGGACGTTCGAGCAGTTCGCCGCGCCCCGCCTCACCGAACGCGGCGAGCTCCTGCTCGTCGATGGCGCCCCCTCCCTCTACGCCCCCGGCCACGGCGACCTCCCGGACGCCTTCCGCCGCAGCGGCGAGCTGGCCCGCTTCCGCGCGGCCGGCGGCCGGCTGCTCGTCGTCTCCAACGTCGACAATCTCGGCGCGGGGCTCGACCCGGCCATCCTCGGATGGCACCTGGCGCGGGGCCGGGCGATGACGGTCGAGCTGGTCGAGAAGATGCCGGGAGACGTGGGCGGCCTGCCGGCGCGGGTCGATGGACGGATGGCGATCGTCGAGGCGTTCCGCCTTCCGCGCTCGTTCGAGCCGGACCGGATCCCGGTCTTCAACACCAACACCTTCGTGTTCGACGCGGCGCTGTTCGAACGGTCCTGGCCGTTCGACTGGTTCGCGGTGCGCAAGAACGTCGGCGGCCGGCCGGCGGTCCAGTTCGAGCGGCTCGTCGGGCAGCTGGCCGATTGGGCGGATGCGGCATGGCTGCAGGTGCCACGGAGCGGCCCGGAGAGCCGCTTCCTCCCGGTCAAGGTTCCGGAGGACCTGACGTTGCGGGGCCGGGAGATCGAGGCGGTGCTGGACCGCATTTCGTGACCGGCCTGCCCGGTCCGTGGTACTTTGGTCGTCGCACGAAGAGCCGTCAGGGCTTGAGCCACGACGCGGGGGACGGGTGGATGATGTCAGCACTTCGAATCGCATGCCGTTTGCCGGAATCGACGGTGCGCCGCCCCGGCGGCCGCCCGGCAGCCCGCCGGGGTGCGCTGCTGGCCCTGGCGCTGTTGGCGCTGCTCGCCGGCTGCTCCCGGAAGAAGGACGAGGGCCCGAGCCGGGCCGTGCCCGGTGGGCCGTCCGACGGGGAGATGAACCGCATCGTCGGCCAGCTCGGCCGGCCGGACACCCTCGCCGAAGGACTCCAGGCGCTCCACGCGCTGCTCGGACCGCTCGAGGAAAAGGAAGCCGCCGGGGGCGGCGACGCGCCGCAGGCGGTGCTGGCCGAGGTGACCCTGCCGGCGTTGCTCAAGGCCGCCAAGACCGCCCCCGCGGGCCCCCTGCGGCTGCAGGTGGCCGAGGCGTTCCGCCGGCTCGCGCATCACGCGCGCGACGCCGCGCTGCGCAAGCGCGTGCTCGAGGAGGCGTACCTGCCCGTGCTGCGGAAGTTCGCCGCCGAAGGAGGCGACGCCGCCGAGGCGAACTCGACCGTCGAGGGCCTGCTCGGCATGGTGATGCCCGCCGGAGGCCTCGACCCCGTCTTCGCCGACGACCTGTTCGCCGCGGTCACCGCGGTGCACGATGTCGCCGCTGCGATCCGCACGCGCTGGGCCTGCACCGATTGGCGCGGCCGCGAGCCGGCCCCGGCCGGCGAGGCCGAGGCCGTTCGCACCCAGGACCTGCTCGCCGGCTGCCTGCGCGGCGTCGCCCGGCTGCTCGACTGCCGCGAGGCGGTCGAGTCCCAGGCGATGGGCATCGAGACGCTGACCAACGCGCTGCGCGAGTCGACCTCGTACCAGGACCCCGCGGTCCACCTGGTCGCCGCCGAGAGCATCGAGCGCTTCGCCCACCGGCTCGACCCGGGCGCCGCGCGGGAAGTCGCCACGGCGCTGGTCGAGGCGCTGTTCGCCGGCGAGGAGGCCGGCGACGGGGCGGCCGTGCAGTACACCGCCCGCCGCCTGCTGACCCGGCTCGGGTCGCGCAGCCGCGAGGACCGCGAGGTCGTCGTCGAAGAGCTGCTCAAAGGATTGGCCCTGGAGCTGGAGCCCGACGTCGCGCCCGACTTCCCCCTGCTCACCGCGATCGGACAGAACCCGCGCCTCGACCTGCTCCGCCTCCCCTGCGGCGGGCGGCTCGGCATCGCCTGCGCCGGGGAACAGGCGGCGCTGGCGGCCTGGCGCGACACGCCGGGCGCGGGGGCCGACCAGGCCGCGTGCAACGAGGGCAAGACCCCCGGCCCCGCCGCCTCCGGCTTCCGCTGGGGCTTCGGCGACGGCGTGCTGTGGCAGCGGTTGACCCGGGCCCTGGTCGACGTGCTGCCGCCGCAGGCGCCGAACACGGCGCCCGATCAGGCGACGCGCGCCGGCTTGGCCCTCGCCCTCCTCGCCGCCCAGGTCCGCTCGACCGCCGCCTGGGCCGACGCCGTGGACCACGCCGCGCAGGACCGGGAGACCGCCGAGCTGGCCCGGTTGTACGACGCGGCGCACGGCCACCGCGCCGTCCGGCTGCGCTGGTGGCGCACGACCTCCGCGGCTCAGGCACTCGCACTGCTCGGCTTCACCGGCTCCGACGGCGCCACGCTCAAGGCGCTCCTGCGCCTCGGCCGGTTCGTCGTCGAACGCGGCGGCGGCTTCCAGATCGGCTCCGACGCGTATCCGCCGCTCGAGCTGTCCGACGGCCGCCCCGCCGCCGCCGGAGCGACGACGCCTCCGCCGGTCGCCACCGCGCTGCTCGAGGCGCTCGGGGACTACCAGCTGCCGTCCGTCGAAATGTACGGCTTCCTGCTGCACGCGCTGGCGGCCGGCGGGCTGATCGACGAGGTCGAGGCGCCGGTGATCGAGGCGCGCCGGTACGCCCGCACCAGTCCCGGGATCGCCTTCACCCGCGGCGCCGCGACCCGCACCTTCGCCCGCTCGTTCCGCGCCGGCCTGGCCGGCGCCGACGGCCCGCGCGACCTGCTCCAGTTCTACCTCGACCAGCTCCAGCCGCTGCTGGCGCTGCAGGAGAACGACCCCGCCGCCCCGCCCTTCCGCCTCGACGACCCGGCCCGCGCCCGCGGCACCACCGGCACGCGCCGACGCTCGGCCGCCCCCGACGACTGGCTCGCGCTGCCCGAGCGTCCCGACGAGTTCGGCTACAGCCCGTACCGCGACGCGCTGGCCGCCTGCGTCCTCCGTACTCCCGAGAACCCCGAGCACGTCGAAAAGTGGGAAACCGGGATGTCCGCCGACGAGCGGACCCTGTTCTGCCGCAAGCACGTCGAGCCGTGGGCGGGCAAGTCGGAGAAGGCGCTGAAGGACGTCGAGGTGGAGGCGCTGGAACTCGCCGAGGAGCGCTGCTGGCGCCACATGGCCGCGGAGCGCGAACGGCGGCTGCGGTTCTGCAACGAGAAGGGCGCCGGCGGCACGCCGACCGAGGACCTCGGGCTGTCCAACTCGGACTGCCGCGACGAGACCGCCGAGGAGGAGAACTACCAGTTCTGCCGCGAGCTGCGCTTCATCCCGTCGTATACCGTGCTCGGCAAGCCGACGCTCTGGGACTGCTACGACCGCTTCCCACACCTGCGCCTCGAGGAGCCGCTCGGCCCCGATTGCCCGCACCTCGCGGCGCGCATCCTTGCCGCCTACCTGTTCGTGCAGCTCCGCACCCAGGCCAACGTCCGGGCCCGCGACGGCGTGACCCTCGAGTCGCTCGAGGCGATCCTCCCGCTGCGCGACTTCCTGGTCTTCGTGCGCACCGCCGGAACGGGCATCGATGCCGAACGCCTCGCGGCCCTCGAGCAGCTCGTCGCCGAGCTGGCCAAGGTGCAGCTCGACCTGCCCGCCTTCCGCCCGCCGGGCAACCCGCAGCTCCGCGTCGGCCGGCGCACCGAACGGCGACCGGACGACCTCGTGATCTCGACGGTCGTGTCCGCGCCCTGGTACCGGCGCGACGGCTACTTCACCCGCGCGCGACGGAGCTTCGCCGACCTGCGGACGGAATTCCGGGCGGCCTGCGGAGCGACGGGGGAGGGCGAGGAGGCGACGCCGTGCGCCGCCGACGGCGGGAAGCTGCGCGAGCTGCTCGCGGAAACCACGCTGCGCGCCCAGGCGAGCGGCCTGGCGGGCCTGGTGTACGACCAGGATCTGCCCGGTGTGTATGCGATGCTCGAGGCGCATGCACAGGCCGACGGACGTTGCCTCTCCGACGGCAGCTACACCGTCTCTTGTCTGCGGGACCTGCTGACCGGCGGGGGGGATTCGAGCCGGGCGGTCCGCGAACGCGCACTGGAGCTGCTGACGGCCGTGGCGAACCGCGACCGCGTGCTCGCCGAACGGACCCTGATCGACCTCGTGCCGGCCACCGAGACCGACGACGAGCTGCTCGGGCCGCTGTCCTTCGCCTTCGTGCGGCTGCGGCCGATCTGCTCGGGACCCGCGGACGGTCCGTGCGACGGCAAGAGCGGTTGTCCTCCGGAACGTTGCGACCGCGTGCGGTTCGGCGGCGCGCCCGAGGGGATCTTGATCCCGGTGTCGGCGCCGATCGCCGCACCGCCCCCACCCCCCGCGGCCCCCGCCGCTCCTGCGGAGGCTCCCGCGGCGGTTCCCGCGGCCCCTGCGGAGGCTCCCGCCGCGGCCCCTGCGGAGGCCCCTGCGGAGGCTCCCGCGGCTCCTGCGGAGGCTCCGGAGTAGGTTCCGGCGACTCGTGGAGTTCCCGTGTCTGCCGTTCCCGGGCCGCCCGGCTCCTTCCGCGCGAATCGGAAACCCCTATCGATCGGGTTGCGTCGCGGCCTCTCGGCTCGTATCGTCTTGGGTGATGGGTGCGGGGATCCGGTGTGCCGGCGTGGCGTCGGCACTGCTCGCGGTTCTGGTTCTCGGCTGCGGCCTCGAGACGAGCGGGATTTCCGCTTTCGACGGGGCGTCTGATGTCGAGGACGACGCGGCCGGGGATTGGATTCCGGGGGAGGACGCGCGGCGCGAAGACCTGGGCGCGTCGGAGGACGTGGGCTGGCCGGACGACGGGGCGAATCCGGGGGACGACGGCGGGGACGAACGGGACGGGGACGACGAGGACGACGGCGGGCCGATCCCGGACGGCTGTTCGATCGAGTCGTGCAACGGGTTGGACGACGACTGCGACACCCGGCCGGACGACGGGTTCGCGTGCGTGCTCGGAACCAGCGAACTCGGCTGCGGGCCGTGCGGCCAGGGGCGACGGGAGTGCACGGCGGAGTGCGTCTGGTCGGAGTGCACCTATCCGCTGGAGTTGTGCGCGCCGGGGACGGAGGAAGAGTGCGTGCCGGCCTCGTGCGAGGTGGGGCATCGGACGTGCGAGCCGACCTGCGAGTGGAGCGCGTGCGTGGCGGACCACAGCGACTGCACGCCGGGGGCCACCGAGTCCTGCGAGATCGAGAGTTGTGGGACCGGTTCGCGCACGTGCCGCACGGACTGTTCGTGGAATCCCTGCCGCTACGGATGCAGTCGGTCGTGGGAGACCTGTTGTCCCGGCATCGGGTGCGTCAACCTGGACAGCGACATCCAGAACTGCGGTGCGTGCGGCCACGACTGCGGCTCGTGGTCGATCTGCTGGTTCGGCGACTGCTCGTGATCTCGGAGCGGGATATGGGATTCGAACCCACGACTTCCAGCTTGGGAAGCTAGCACTCTACCACTGAGTTAATCCCGCATTGCACGGTCGGACGAGTAGCCGAAAGAGGTCGTGGAGTCAAGGCGTTCCGCGTGCTGCGTCGGGAGCGATCGCCGGCCGGCGGAGGGCCGCGAAGCGAGTGCTTTTGCCTCGACGGCCTACATTTCGGACTACAATTGACCGGGAACGTGCTCGGGAACGACGATCTTGATGAGCTGGTCGACGGCCGCGAGCTTCTCCGCGGCATCGACGTGCGAGTAGTGCTCGGTCATCGCGTCCGAGCTGTGGCCGATGGTCGCATGCAGCACGGCGCGATCGACCTGTGCCCGGCGCATCAGGTTGTTGAACGTGCGACGCATGCCGTGCGGCGAGAGGTGCTTGGCGATGCCCGCAGCGCCGAGAACCCGCTTCAGCGCCTTCCGTACGAACGTCGGGTAGTGGAATCCGCCCGACTCGTTCGGGAAGACCAGCGCCGTCCCCATGACGGGCCGACCCTGCGCGACGAGGTGGCGCCGATGGTCGTGCAGAGCTGCGGCCACGAACGCATGCAGGGCCACGGACCGCGTCTTGCCCGTCTTCGGCGTCGTGACCTTGCCGCGGTACTGCGATCGGCGCACGAGGATGACACCGAGGTCCTCCTGGACGTCGTTCCACTGGAGCGCGGTGAGCTCGCCGAACCGCATTCCGGAGAAGAACGCCACGACGAGCATCGCGTTGACCTCGGGCGGCTCCTTCTTCGCCGCGGCCAGGCAGGACCGGAGGTCCTCGACGGTCAGCGAGTTCGGCCGGTCATCGGTGACCCGGGTCGGGAGCGCCGTGAGGCACTTCACGCGCAGGGTCGGGTCGTGCTCCAGCTCGAGGTCGCTCACGGCGTCGCGGAGGACCGTGCGCAGGAGACGCAGCCACGAGTTGATCGTCGACGCCGTGCGCTTCTTGCCCTTCTTCGACCGGCTGGACGAAGCCCAGGTGAGCCAGTCCTCGATGTCCGGCTTCCGGATCTCGTCCACGTATCGGTGTCCGAAGATCGGCAGGATGCCCTGCTCCAGCGTGTACAGCGCCGTGGCGAGGGTCGACGGCTTCACCCCGCGAGCGACTCGCCGCTCGAGCCACAGCTTCGCGTAGTCCCCAAGGGTCGGCCGGGCCGGCATGGCTTCGGTGCCGGTCGTGGTCGCGTGCTGCAGTTCCTCTCGCAACTCCGCGTGAAGCAGTGCCGCCTGCCGGACGCCTCTTGCTTCCACGACCCGCCGCACGGACCTCACCTTGTCCGTCCGGGGGATCCGCTGCTGGACCCGGAGTTCGTAGGTCGTCGGGCCGACCTGGAACACGCCCGGGTGCCGGGTCTTCCTCTTCCTCATCGGAGTCCTCCTCCGTCGTCTCGTCGAACTGCGAGCCGTCGGTCGCGTGAGGCCGCACGGGCAAGCCGGCAGCCGCGGCGCCCCGCTCCAGGAATCGGTCAAGGTCATCGCGATGGAACATCCAGGTCCGGCCGCGTCGTCCGCGGGGCACGAGCACGCCTCGATGAACCGCCATGCGGACGGCGGACGGGCCGCGGTAGCCGAGGTACTCGGCGGCCTGCTCCACGGTGAGCCATGGCGACGGCGGCGACAGCGGCTTCGTCGGCTTCGCCTCGCGACGTGGATCGGTGCCCTGCCGGTTCGTCTCGGCCAAGCTCTACCGTGCCTCCCTCCGCAGGCCGTGCGCTGCCAGGAGTTCGTGCACGCCTCCCGAACGTTCACAGCTACCGCCGTTCCCGTAGCCCGGGATGCCTGGACCGCCTGGCACACCGCCCTTGTCCCCTCGATGATCGTCGTGCACGATGGGCGGGATGCTGATTTGCCGTCCCGGTTCTCGCACTCCATCGATCCGACGACAACTCATGCCAGCCTCCGCAGGCCTCGTGTGGCGAAATGACCGGAATCGACAACCTCGGGCCGATTCTCGATCGTGCCGAGGAGACCCTCCGTCAACTCGGT
>JAFGHH010000380.1 GCA_016930215.1 Deltaproteobacteria bacterium | reverse complement strand
GGGCCATCACGTGGCACCAGTGGCAGGCGGAGTAGCCGATCGACAGCAGGATCGGGCGGTCCTCGCGCCGGGCGTGCTCGAGCGCCTCGGGGCCCCAGGGAAGCCAGGCGACCGGGTTGGCGGCGTGCTGGAGCAGGTACGGGCTGGTCTCGTCGGCGAGTCGGTTGCGGGGGGCGGCGTCGGTCACGGCGGGCCTCCTTGCGGCGACAAGGTAAGCAGTCGCGGGGGCCGGGTCAGCGACCTGCGGAACCGCCGGAACCGCGCGGCTTCGGACGGTGGTGGTCGGGCGAGGCGGGGTCAGCTTCTCGCGCGCGGGTCGTTGACGCGGCCGGCGAACAGGATCAGGCCGGTTCGGCGTTCGCGAAGGAAGAACAGGAACGGGCGGTCGGCGTGGAACACCGGGGTGCGCGACGGTCCGGCACCCCGCACCGACCGCATTACGACCGCGGTCGAGGCCGCGGCCTCGGTCCCCTCCTCGTCGACCTGCACGAAGGTCCGGTGATAGACCGACGCGATGCACAGGCGGTCGAGCGGGTCCGGCGGGTCGGCGATCCCGTCGAACGCGGCCTGCACGCGGTCGAAGGCGCGGGGCATCCCGAGCGCCTTGAGGTCGTTCGTGAGGTTGAGCGGCTCCGGCGGGTCGATCGTGAAGCTCGGCAGCCGGACCTCGACGTTGGTGCGCGGCAGGCGGTCGATCCGGGCCAGGTTGTCGGCGACGAGCCAGGCGTCCGGGACCGTTCCTTCCGGCGGGAGCACGACGACCATCGACAGCTCGTCGCCGCGGTAGGGCAGCTCGAGGAGCTGGGCGCCGTCGCGCCGGGCGAGGCCGAAGCTGCCGGTGACCGCCATCGTCGGGACCTCGACCTCCGTCCCGTCCGGGAGGGTGAACGGGCGGGGCCGGGTGGCCCGCTTGGGGAACTCGAGTGCCCACTTGCCCTTGAAGTAGATGGCGTTGACGAGGACCAGGCGGGTCAGGGTGTCGAGGGAGCCGTCGGGGAGGATCAACGGGATGCGGTCGCGTGTCTGTTCGGCGACCCAGGAGTTGATCCGTCCCCGCACCGCCTCGAAGCGGCCGATGAAGTCGACCCGTTCGAGCGGCGCGGCGTACTGCGTCGCCAGCAGCTCGAAGAACTCCGGCTTGAAGTCGTAGCTTCGTTCGGCGAACAGGCGGTTGGCCACCGCCAGCTCCACCGGCCCGTCGCCGCCGCGTGGGAGCAGCCGCTGAACGCGGCCGAGCAGCTCCCGGGTGCGGTCCGGGTCGTCGCCGAGGTGCAGCACGCGCTCCATCTCGACGGCGGTGTCGGCGCGCGCTCCCGCGGAGGTCATGCCGAGGGCGATCAGGACGCTGATCGGGGAGAAGGCGACGTTGGTGCCGGTCCCCGCCAGACGAGCGAACAGGTCGGCGGCGAACGGGTCGGCCGCGGCCCGCACGGCCGCCGCCTCGGCCGTCTCGAGCGGCGCCGCTTCGGCCGGTGGCGGCGGGGGCGTCTCGTCGAGCGGCTCGGGCTCGGCGTCGGCGGTCGGCGGAGCAGCCTCGGAGTCCGGGGCGGCCTCGGCCGGCGGCGGGGACTCCTCGACGGAATCCACGGTCGGGGCCGCGGCGGCGTCGGGAGTGGCGGGCGCCTGCGCGGCATCGTCGGCGGCCGGCGCGGCGGGCGCGGGAGCGTCGGCGGCGGCCGCGGGTGTGTCGGTCGTCTTCTTGCAGGCCGCTGCGTGGAGGCCGAATCCGACGGTCGCGAGCAGCAGGCCGCCGAGCAGCCTGGCGGACGACGTTGCGGTCATTTGCTTCTCCTTCCCGAAGCACCCGGGCTTCGGTTGCGGTCGATCGGTGTCCAGGCCGCCACCTTCGTCCCGATTCGCGGGCGGGTCAAGCGTTGCCGGTCGTGCCGACTCGGGTGTCGCGAAGGGTCCGGTCCGGAGCTACTCGCGGTTGGCGCAGCGCCAGCGGCCGAAGCCCTCGGAGACGACGATCTCGCCGGAGGAGCATTCGGGGAGCAGGCCGCGGGAGCCGGAACTCGTCCAGTTGGGCCGCGTGCAGCTCAGGTGGCCGTTGGAGCTCCAGGTGACGAAGTCGCCGTCGTTGCAGCCGGAGAGGTGGAGGTACTCGCGGAGGTCCTGGCACTCGAAACCGCCGCCGCTGCGGGCGACGACGACCTCGCCGCTCCAGCAGCCGGTCGGGAGCTGCGGGGTGTCGTCGGCGGAGACGGCGGTTTCGCGGCCGGTGGCGAGCACCAGAACGGCGACGGCGACGAGCAGGGCGATGCGGAGCGTGGTCGACATGGCTTCCTCCCGCCGGCGGTTCGGTGTGCCGGCCGTCGCTTCGACGGCCGACCCGCCGGTTGGTTCAAGGAATAGTCCAAACGGGGTCCGGGCGCCAGCCGGGCGGCGCCCGGGGGCGGCGGACGCCTTCGACCCGTCACGAGGGAGGCACGGAGGATTCGCGACGAGTTCGCCGCGCGCAGCGGCGGGCGCAACCGAACCGTCACCGACCCATGAGAATCTCATGACTGGGGGCGATTGCCGGGTTCTGCGGGACGGTCGCGCTCGCCGTGCCGGGCGTGGGGCCGGTCCTGCATCGGGGGCTGACCTGGGTGCGGCCCGACGCGCGGGGCAGGGGATTGACGCACAAGCTGACGAGCCACGCCGGGATCGGTCATCTGCTGCGGTGCCGGCCGTTCGGCCGACTGTGGATCACCAACTGTGCCTGCGTGCTGTCCAGCCTCGGCCACGTGGCGCTGAACCTCGACGACGTCTACCCGTCGCCGTTCTTGCGGGGGTGACCGAGCGAGGCGCAGTGGCGGATCGCGGTGGAGTTGGACCGGCACCGCCGGGACAAGCTGTACGTGATGTCCGAGGCGGTGCTGGACCCCGAGGCGTTCGTGTTCCGCGGCAGCGTGCGGTCCACGGTGTCCCAGAAGTCGGCGGAGCAGAAGGCGTTGTGGGGCGACCTGCCGCCGGCGCAGGCATTCTGATAGTCCGTTCCGGGCGCCGCGTACCGTGTCTCGCCGGGCTGCTGCTGGCCGCGGCGGTCTGGAACCCCGTCCGTTCGGCGACCGACGAGCCGCTCGCAGGGCTCGCGCCCGCGTGCTGGCGGCGACGACGCGGGTCGAAGCGTCCTAGCGCGGACCCGCCTGATCGCCGTTCCGTCGTGTCGATTCCCGGGACACCGACTCCGCGGCGAGCAGCGGCAGGTCGAGGGCCGCTTCGAGCAGCAACTCGACGTCCTGGACGAGCGCCTGCATCCGCACCGCTCGACGGAGCTGCCGGGGATCCTCGGCGCCCGCGGTGGGCACTTCCGGCGCGATGCGCGGCGGCAGTCGCAGCTCGTGCGAAAGCTGTGCGAGACCCCGCTCGGCTCCCCCCGCGGGGTTCGTCACGACCTCCGTCGTCCGTCGGACGGCAGCCCGGGCGACTTCCACCGCCTGCAGCAGTTCGGGGTCCACCGAGGTCGGGGCGAGCTGGTGCAGATCCCGAGCCCGTCCCGTGATCGATTCCGCGAGCTCCGCCACGTGCTCCAGGCCGGTCGCGAGCCGCAGGATGGCCGATAGCTGCCGCAGTTCCTGCTCCGCCACGTCCGTCCGGCCCGTCCGCCGCGCGCACATGTCGTGGACCATCGCGCCCCACCACTGGATGTCGGCATCGCGGGCGAGGATCTTGCTCACCACCGAGCCGTCGTGGGTGGCCATCGTGGTCGCCGCGATCCCCAGGACGTCGGTCACTTCCTTCGCCATCGTCCCAAGCGCGTGGCGGACGTCGGCGTCCGGGCTGCCCTCGACGCGACCTGTTCCGCGAGAGTCCATCGTGGCCTCGCCGTCCGGGGATGTCGGCGAGTGCGTCCGCAACGCCCGCGCGCCGCAGACTTCCCCGGACCGGCCAAACCAGGGTCCGGTTCCAACGTGACGAAGACGTGTCGACCGTGCAAACAGGACGTGTCTCGCCCGGCCGGCCCGGCGCCGGGTTTCCGATCTTGCGTCGTCTGGTGCGGGCGGCGAGGGGTTCGGGTTTCAGGATCGGCAGCGGCCGCGGTCGGCTCAGGGGGTCAACTCGGCCCGGGCGGCGGGCGTCGTATCCAGGATCAGCCAGGCCCGCACCAGCGGCGGCAGGGTCGCGGCGTCGAGCGCCAGGGTGACGGCGACGGCGCGGCCTTCGGCGTCGGCCTCGACGGCGGTGCCCAGGCCGTAGTCCAGCGGCAGCGGGGTGCCGTCGGCGGCGTCGAGCAGCAGGATCGACCAGACGTGCTGGGCGGCGGGCACGGTGCTTCCGGCGAGCCGCACCGTGGCGGCCTCGGCCGTGAGCTCGAAGGTCGCCGCACCGAGGCCGGGGGGGGGTGTCCGGGTGCCGCGGGCTTCCACGAGGACGGCGCCGGAGACGTGCAGCACGTCGGTGTCCGGGTTGCACAGTCCGAGGAGCTGCAGGAACATCCCGTAGAACTCGATGGTGGCGCAGCGGGTGCTGGCCACCACCGCGGCCGCCCCGGTCGCGCTCCCGTCGGGGCCCAGCGCCGCCGAGATGCGGAAGCGCTCGAAGGCCAGTACGACCCCCATCACTTCGAGGCCGAAGCCGGCGGTGTTGGAGAGTGTCAGCCGTCCGGCGTCCCAGCGCGTGACGAGCGGGAAGCGGACGCGGGTGGCCGGGTCGGGGACGGCGCCGTCGGCGCCCGGCAGCGCGCCGACGACCCAGGTCACGCCGGGCTCCACGCGGCCCAGCAGGTAGTGCAGCGAATCGAAGCCGATCTGGTTGTAGCTCGGCAGGATGGCGGGGAGCGGCGCGGCGAGGCGGTACAGCTCCCAGGTGCCGGACGGGTCGCCCGGTGCGGCGGGTGCGGGGAGCGGCAGCTCGGCCGGACCGTCGGGGCGCAGCGTGAGCCGCACGTCGGCGGCGAAGCTCCCGGCGCGCGTGCCGCCGGTGAACAGCAGTCCGCGGCGGTCAAACCCCTCGCGGTAGTCCCCCGTGACCTGCACCCGCACCGTGCCGTCGGGTCCGGCGGCCAGGCACGTGCGCGGGGTCACGGTGAGGAACCGGCGGTCGCCCGAGACCTCGACGTCGACCTCGGCGGGCGGGTCGAGGGTCACGGCGACGGTGGCGGAATCGACGAGCGCGAGGCGGGTGTCGCCGTCGGCGCGGACGAACAGCGCGAAGACCAGCGGGTCGTGGGCATCGACGGCGTCGGGCGGCTCGAGCAGCACGCTGCCGAAGCGGGTGGCGGGCAGCAGGAAGGCGCCGTCCGTCGGCAGGTCCTCCGCCGGCCCGCGGGTGCAGTCCGGGTCGGCGGCCTGCTCGGGCCGGTCGCACCAGTCGTAGGGCACGGAGTGGACCCCGCCGTTCTCGCCGGCGATGTACACGGCGTCGGCGCCGAGAGCCGGGGAGCCGTTGAGGTCGTTGCGGTCCTCGTCGATCAGGCGCAACGACCAGTGCAGCGTGCCGTCGGGGTTCAGCGCGTACAGCCGGCCGTCACCCGCGCCGAACCAGATCCGGCCGTCACCGTCCACGGCGGGCGAGGAGCGGATCGGCTCACGGGCGTCGAAGGCCCAGCGCGGCGAGCCGTCGGCCGGGTCGAGGGCGTAGACGGTGCCGTCGGCGGCGGGCTGGACCAGCGTGCCGTCGGCGAGCTGCGCCGGGCTGGCGTAGAGGTGGTCGCGCGCCGCGAAGGTCCAGCGCTCGGTCCCCGTCGCCGCGTCGTAGGCCCGCAGGTATCCGTCGAAGCCGCCGACGACCAGCAGGCCGTCCGCGGTGAGCAGCGGGCTGGCGGCGATCGTGCCGTCGGTGGCGTGGGTCCAGGCGACGGTGCCGTCGGGCTCCATGGCCCACAGGTTGTCGCCGAGCATCCGCAGCAGGTTGTTGTTGCCGAAGTACAGTCGGCCGGAGTCGGGGTCGACGGCGGCCAGCGACCAGGTCTGGTCGGGCAGCTCCAGACGCCAGCGCACGGCGCCGGTGGTGCGGTCGAGGGCGTAGACGAAGAAGTTGTCGTTCGGCGCGTACAGGTCGCCGTTCGGGCCGACGGCGACGTTGCCCTCGAACCAGTTGATGAACGCATCGTTGACCGACGGGTCGTCGGCCTCGAACCGCCACAGCTCGCGGCCGTCGGCGGCGTCCAGCGCGTAGAGCCGGCCGTCGCCCGACCCGAAGATCACGCGCCCGGCGTCGTCGAGCAGGGCCGAGGAGTCGATGATCTCGCCCGTGGCGAATGACCAGCGTTGCGTGCCGTCGGGACGGAGGGCGTAGAACGTGCGGTCGGCGGAGCCGACGTAGACCGTGCCGTCGCCCGCCACTACGGGCGAGGAGAAGATCCCCTTGCCGGTGGGGAAGCTCCAGCGTCGGCCGCCGGGCCGCGGAGCGGCGTCGGCGCGGCCCTGCTGGCGTGCGTCGCGGCGGAACTTGGGCCACGGCGAGTCGGGTGCCAGCGGGACGCCGTAGGGACTCGACGCCTCCGCGGGCGTGCAGCCGAGAGCGAGCAGGGCGGCCAGCGCGAGCGTCGCGGTGTTGCGGCCGTGGATTCCGGGAGCCTTGCCGATGCGCATGCGTGCCATCTGAGACCGGAGCGCCGATCGTGTCAACGAGCGGATCGCGGGCCGCGGGGATCGGCCGGGGCGTGCGCGCCCGTCACGGGGTCTCCCGGGCCGGGGCGGTGCGCGGCCGGCGCTCGGCGGTGCCGAGCGGCCGGACCCGGCTGTCGGGGCCGATGCGGAACACGTTGTCGCGCCAGACGACGCGGCGGCGGAACAGACCGACGACCCACAGACCGGCCACCAGCAGGTCCTTCACCGGCAACCAGGCGACCTCGACCGCACCGGGGCCGTGTCCGCGCAGTCGCCGGGCGAGCCCCAGGTCGAGCGCGGCCTTGGCCGCGATGCCGGTACCGGCGGCGAGCGCGAGCCACGTCGGGGCTCCGAGGCCGGCACCGGCGAGCAGGGCGCCGGTGAACCAGACGCTCGGGTTGAGCAGCGGCTCGCCCGCGTACGCGAGCCGGTTGAGGTGCCGGCGCATCATCATCCAGCGCAGGTGGCGGGACAGGAAGCGGCGGATGGGCCAGTGGCGGTTGAGCGTCGGGACCGGGTGGGCGGAAAGGGCGACGCGGTAGCCGGCGCGGTGGTACAGCCGGCCGAGCAGGTAGTCCTCGGCCAGCACGTCGGCCACGGCGGACCAGCCGCCGAGCGTTTCGAGCTGGGAGCGGCGCAGCAGCACCGACTTGCCCACGACGCACGGGTGGCCGACGAAGTCGCCGGCGGCCACCGCGGCCGCCACGAACGAGTTGAGCTGGGCGTTCTCGAGCAGCGCGCCGGTGGAGTGCTCGCCGACGCCGCACAGCAGCGACGAGACGAGGCCGACGCGCGAGTCGCGCAGCTCGGCGGCCATGGCCCGCAGGTAGCCGGCGTCGGGGCGGACGTTGGAGTCGGAGATCAGCACCAGGTCGTGGCGGGCCGCCGCGGCCAGCACGGCGAGGTTGTTGACCTTGGGGTTGAGGCCCACGGGACGGTCGCAGACCAGCACGCGAATCGGCACGTGCGGGAACTCGCGGCGCAGCCGGTCGGCGAGGCGCAGCGCGGGGTCGGCGGCGTCGGCGGCGCCGAGCAGGATCTCGAACTCCGGGTAGTCCTGCCGCGCCAGGGCGACGAGGTTGTCCCACAGCCCCTCGTCGAGCCCCTTGAGGGGCTTGAGGACCGACAGCGGTGGTGCGGGGTCCGTCCGCCGGTCGCGGCGGAGCTGCCGCCTCAGCGCCGCGTGGACGGCGAGGCAAGTCAGGGCGACGAGCAGGAGCGACAGGCCGCCGAGGCCGAGGAGCGCGAAGGGGAGCCAGCCGGTCATTCCGCCACCTCCGCCAGCAGGCTAGCGGACGGCGGTGACGCCTCGGTGAACGACGCGTAGCTCCGCCGCAAACAGTGCCTCACGGCCCGATGTCGGCCGTGCGACGGCGGCGTGACGGCTCGGCCGGGGAAGAGCAGCGGCCCGCGGGCCGGGTGGGGCAGGCAGTTCCGGCCCGCGGGTCGCCGAGGGGGTCAGCCGGCTACTCGACGGGGAACGCCGTCCAGCCCGCGTACCAGGGCGCGTCCCCGGCGCCCACGCCGCCCACGAACGTCACGCTCTCGAACCACGAGTCCGAGGGGACCGCGCCGCCGGAGAGGGCCGGCGAGCCGGTCTGCGGGCGGAAGTCGGGGGCGTCGAGGTTGAACGGGTCGGCGAGCTGCGGGTCGACGTTGCGGTTGCTCCGCGAGGCATCGAGGAACCAGGCGCCCTCGTCGAACGGCGGGTCCTCGTAGGTCGTGGGCGGATCGCCTTCCACGGCGTCGTCCACGGGGAAGTCGGGGTCGTTGCCGAAGACGATGCTGTACCGGATCGTCAGCTCGTCGGCCGTGGCCTGGGCGCACGTGGACGGGTTCTGGAAGTCGAAGCCCCGCTCGTCGAAGCCGTAGATGATCGTGTTGTGCAGCTCGCCCGCCGTGCCGCGGCGCGCCTGCCAGCCGAAGTTGTCGTCGCTCGAATCGAGGTCGGCGCCCTGGCCGATCAGGGTCAGGTTGGCGATCACCGGGTGCGAGCGTGGGCTGAGGCCGTGGTCGTTCTTGTTGTTGTCGGCCTCGATGCCGTTGTCGCCCTCCGCCGGGTCCTGCTGCACGATCACGAACTGCGCCCGGCCCGACCAGCCGAGGTCCCAGTCGATCGAATCGTCCGAGGCGGCGGTGATCAGCAGGTGCCGGACGTCCGCGGCGCCGCCGAAGAACTCGATGCCGTCGTCCAGACCCATGTGGATCTGGATGTAGTCGAGCTCGGTCCCCCGACCGACGCCGTACAGCGAGAGGCCGTTCAGCTCGTTGTCCGCCGTGACCTCGATCCCCGCGAATTCGATCCGGACGTACCGCAGTACGCCGCTGTCGTCCGCCGGGTCGGTGCCGCCGTAGACCCAATTCGCCTCGCCGCCCTCGGCGATGCCGGTGCCGCCGGGCGTGTTGATCGGCGCGCGGCCCATCAGCACCACGCCGCCCCAGTCGCCGGACGCGCGCGAGCCCTCGGGCAGCGAGCTGGTGAACACGATCGGCGCGTCTGCCGTGCCTTCGGCGAGAAGCCGGCCGCCCTGGAACACGACCAGCGCGCCCTTGGTCGCCTTGTCGCCCATCACGAGCGTGCCCGGCTCGATGGTCAGCGTCGCGCCGGCGCGCACCTTGTAGTAGCCATCGATGCGGTGACGGCAGCGGTGGTCGAGGGTCCGAGTGCCGGTCAGTTCGCCGGAGAGTACCACCGGCTCTGCCTCCGGACAGGTCTCGACCACGTCGGCATCGGCGTCGGCGTCGGCATCGGCGTCGGCGTCGGCGTCGGCGTCGGCGTCGGCATCGGCATCGGCATCGGCTCCGGTCTCGGTGACGTCGGCGTCGCCGCCGTCCGGCGTGCCGGTGTCGTCGTCCCCGCAGCCGAGGGCGAAGCCCAGGGCGAGGGTCCAGGTCCACAACCACGTCTTCCTTGTCATCGTTGTCTCCTTCCTCTCGTGGGTGGTACCTTCGGACCACCCTGTTGGCGGGCGCCGGTCCCTCGGTCCTTGGCCGAGGGCGTGGGACCGGCGCCCGGATAGGGCCTCACCAGGCCCAGGCCAGGCCGAGCGACAGGTTGACGCCCGGCTTGTAGCTCGTGACGGTCTTGCCTCCCTGGCTGTAGACGACCTGCCGATCGAGCAGGTTCTGTGCGGAGAAACGGAGGACGAACCCCTCGGGCAACTCCTGTTCGGCGGTCAGGTCGAGCAGGTGGCGGGGGTCTTCGTAGACGTCGGGAAGCCCCATCGCGCCCACCTGGTCGATCCGGGCACCGAGGACGTTGTACATCAGACGAATGCGGGTGCCCCAGTCGGGCTGCTGGAAGTCGAGGCCGACGTTGATGACGTAGGGCGACTGGCCCTGCAGCGGGCGGTCGGCGTTGGACTGTACGGTGAGCTGCTCGGGCGCCAGCTCGACGCGGGACCAGACGTAGGTGAAGTTGGCCATCAACTGGAAGT
>JAFGHH010000379.1 GCA_016930215.1 Deltaproteobacteria bacterium | reverse complement strand
GCGACCCGCTCGTCGCGCGGCTGGCCGACGAGCCCGACGCCGCGACCCGGCACCTCGTCGCCGCCGCCGTCACCTGCCGCTGCGGCGGCCGCGCCTGGCCGCTGCTCGCCGAACGGCTCCGCAGCGTCGACGACCCGCGCGAGCGGGTGGCGCTGATCAACATCGCCGGCGACGCCGTCGTCTGGGGCCGCGCCCGCGACGCCTCCGACGACCAGCTGCTCGCCCTGGCCAACGTCCTCGTCGCGCGCCTCGACGACCCCGCCGAGGACGCGGGCGTGCGCGGCGCCGCCGCCGGCCTGATCCCGCTGCTCGGCCTCGAGCACGCCACCGACCGGCTGCTCACGCACACCGACGACGACGACCCGACGGTGCGGCTGCGGGCGCAGGTCGCCGCGGGCGACGCGCCGGCCGTGGTCCCCGGCCTGCTCGACCGGCTCCGCTCCACCGCGCCGGCCGAGCGCGCCGAGGCGCTGGCGATGCTGAACGTGGCCACCGAGGCCGGCGGCGCCGACCCGGCGGTGACGCTCGAGGCGATGCTGCTGGGCGGCGAGGACCCGGCGCCCGAGGTGCGCGACGCGGCGGTGCGCTTCGACCCGACGGCGTTCCTGTTCGGCGACCGGCCGCACCTGGCGCGCGTCGCGGCCGCCCACCTGCTGCGCGGCGAGGTGGTGCGCGACGGCCCCGCGGACCTGTCGCTGCTGCCGATTCCCGGGCTGGTGACGACGGCGGTCCGCCGCCAGACGCTGGCCGCCGCCGCGCTGCTCGCCGCCGCCGTTCCGGGTCCCTCGGAGGGCGCGGGCGAGGAGTCGCTGGCGGCGCCGTTCTCCGCCCTCGACCCGCTGGTGCGCTCGACCGACGTCGAGACGCGGCTGGCCGCGCTGGCCGCGGTCCGCGCGGGGCTCGAGGAGGCCGCCGTGGTGCGGCGACCGCCCGACCCCAACCCGGTGGTGGCCGCGGTCCGCCGCGTGCAGGGCGACCGCGTGCGCGTGCTGCTGTCGCTCGCCGGCTCCGCCGTCACCCCGGGCGCCTGGGAGGCGCTGCTCCCCACGTCCGCCCGCGAGACGCTCGAACGGCCGCTCGAACGCACGCTGCTCGAGCTGCACGTGCGGGTCGGCGCCTGGCGCGTTCCCGGGGGCGACCAGACCAGCGAGCGGGCCCGGCTGACCTACCTGTACGACGGGCTGTTCCGGCGCGGGTTCGCCGACGAGGCGGCCGTGGCGGTCGAGGCCGCGGCGCTCGAGGCGGCCGCGCGCGCCGCCGACCTGGTGCTCGAGGCCGAACGACGGGCCGAGGTGGTGATGACCTGCCTGACCGACGCGGGGACGCCGTGGACCGCCGGCTTCCCGCGGGCGCTGGGCGAGCTGCAGGCGCTGGCCGCCGCCGCCGCGGAGTCGAGCTGCCTGGACGAGGAGCTGGCGCTGCTGCTGGACGACCTGGCCGGCGCCTGTGCGGAAGCGACCGGAGACGCGGGGGCGGTGGTGGAGGAGCGTTGCCGATGAAGCTGAAATTCCTGGGAGCGACCGGCACGGTGACCGGGTCGAAGTACCTGGTGGAGACCTCGCGCGCCCGCGTGCTGGTCGACCACGGGTTGTTCCAGGGGCACAAGCAACTGCGCGAGCGCAACTGGACGCCGCTGCCGGTCGAGGCGAAATCGATCGACGCGGTGCTGGCGACGCACGCGCACGTCGACCACATCGGCGGCCTGCCGCTGCTGGTGCGCGAGGGGTTCCGCGGGCCGATCCACGCCTCGACCGGGACGCACGACGTCGCGCAGTTCATCCTCCCCGACTCGGCCCGGCTCCAGGAGGAAGACGCGGCGTACGCGAACCGCAAGGGGTTCTCCAAGCACAGCCCCGCCCGGCCGCTGTACGACGAGAAGGACGCGCGGCGGGCGCTGCAGCTGTTCGTGCGCTGGCGCTACCGGCAGAGCTTCGGCGTGGCGCCGGGGATCACGGCGGAGCTGATCCCGGCGGGGCACATCGTCGGCTCGACCCACGTGCTGCTGACCGTGGAGGACGGCGGCGCGCCGGTGCGGATCCTGTTCTCGGGCGACGTGGGGCCGTACGACGCGCCGATCCTGCCGGACCCGTCGGCGATTCCGGCCTGCGACTACCTGCTGGTGGAATCGACCTACGGCAACCGCGAGCACGAGGCGGTCGACCCGCGGGACGAGCTGGCGGAGCGGATCGGCGAGACGATCCGGCGCGGCGGCCGCGTGGTGATCCCGGCCTTCGCGGTCGGCCGCACGCAGGAGGTGCTGTACCTGATCAACGAGCTGGTCGAGCAGGGCCGCCTCCCGCCGGTGCCGGTGATCGTCGATTCGCCGATGGCCGAGAAGGCGACGCAGGTGGTGACGCAGCACGCCGAGGACCACGACGAGGAGATGCGCGAGCGGGCCCGGAGCGGGGCGCCGCTGTCGTACCGCAAGGCGTCGTTCCCGAGGGGCCGGCGCGGCTCCAGCGCCAGCGCCCGCGGCAAGCGCCCGGCGATCGTGATCTCCGCCTCCGGGATGGCGACCGGCGGGCGCGTGCTCAACTACCTGCGCGCGCTGCTGCCCGACCCGCGCAACACCGTGCTGCTCACCGGCTTCCAGGCCGCCGGCACCCGCGGCCGCCGCCTGCAGGACGGGGAGTCGACGATCAAGATCCACGGCGAATGGATCCCGGTGCACGCCCGGGTGGCGATGATCCACCGGCTGTCGGCCCACGCCGACCGCCACCAGCTGCTGCGCTGGCTGCGCACCGCGCCGCAGCCGCCGAAGACCACGTTCGTCGTCCACGGTGAGCCCGAGGCGGCCACGGCGCTGCGCGACGCCATCGAGACCGAGCTGCGATGGCAGGCCGTCGTCCCCGAGTACCTCCAGGACGTGCAGTTGTAGCGCGAACGACGCATGGACTGGCTCGTGCCGCTCGACGAACACGTCTTCCTGGCGCTCAACCGCGCCTGGTCGCCCGAGTTCGACGCGTTCTTCTCCGTCGCCACGTACCTCGGCCACGGCCTGGTCCTCGCGCTGCTGGTCCTCGGCCCGATGGCGCTGTGGGACCGCCGGCGCCTGCGGACCGACGCCGTCGCGATGGTGCTCTCGGTGGCGCTCGGGGCCCTGGCGGTCGAGGGGCTCAAGTCGGCCGTGGAGCGCGAGCGTCCCGCGGCGCACTTCGCCGGTGCCGGGGTCGAGGTGCGCATGCCGGCGGAGGAGCTGTACGACCGGTCGTTCCCCTCGGGGCACACGCAGGCCGCGGCGGGGACGGCGACGTACGTCGCGCTGCTCTACCCGGGGCTGGCGCCGTGGGCGGTGCTCGGCGCGGTGCTGGTCGGCTGGTCGCGGGTCTATCTCGGCGTGCACTTCCCGCTCGACGTGCTCGGCGGGGCGCTGGTCGGGGTGCTGTTCTCGGTGGCGGGGTTCACGCTGCGGCGTCGTCTTGGGGCCGGGCGGACTTCTTCCAGGTCCACAGCAGGTTGAGCACGAAGTTCCAGGCGGTGGCGACGCCGATGCCGACGAGGACGGCCAGCCGATCATCGATCCGGAGCCAGCGGAAGCAGAGCATCGAGACGCCCCACTGGATCGCGGCGCCGCCGAGCGACACGAGGTAGAACCGGCCGAGGCGCCGGAGCTTGCCGGCCGAGCCGCCGGTGCGGCGGTCGCGGAACGTCCAGACCTCGTTGAGCAGGAAGTTGGTCAGGATCGAGACCGCGATGCTGAGGGCCAGCGCGGTCTCCTCGAGCACCCCGAGCCAGCGGGTCAGCGGCAGGTAGATGCCGTAGTTGACGACGACGCCCGAGCCGCCGACGGCGCAGAACTTGAGGAACCGGGCGACCGGCAGCTCGCGCAGCTTGTCGCCGAAACCCACGTCAGTCGACCTTCCGCGCCAGCTCCTGGCGCCGCACGCGGAACCGGAGCTGCCAAACCTTCGCCAGCCCCTCGAACAGGATCCGGCGCGACATCTTCGACGTACCGACCTGCCGGTCCGGGAACACGATCGGCAGCTCTTCGATCCGGAACCCGCGCAGGAACGCGCGGTACTTCATCTCGATCTGGAACGCGAACCCCGCCGACTCGATGCGCTCGAGGTCGAGCGCCTCGAGGACGCGGCGATTCCAGCCGACGAACCCCGCGGTCAGGTCGCGCACCGGCATCCCGAGAACGGTGCGGGCGTAGAACGAGCCACAGGTGGAGATCAGCTTGCGCGAGGCGCTCCAGTTCTCGGTCCCGCCGCCCGGGACCCAGCGCGAGCCGAC
This sequence comes from Deltaproteobacteria bacterium, assembly GCA_016930215.1. Lineage (GTDB taxonomy): Bacteria > Myxococcota_A > Polyangia > DRWM01 > JAAZOP01 > JAAZOP01. Next base: position 3,243 of record JAFGHH010000379.1, on the reverse strand, counting down.
GACGACGTCGGCGCGGTCGAGCGTCTCGAGCATCGTGGGCAGGTACTTCGGGTTGTGCGAGAAGTCGGCGTCGAACTCCAGCAGTTTCGCGTAGCCGCGGGCCAAGCCCCAACGGAACGCGTCCAGGTACGCGCGGCCGAGCCCTTCCTTGCCGGGGCGATGGAGCACGAACACCTGGGGGTCGGCGGCGGACAGCTCGTCGGCCAGCTTCCCGGTGCCGTCGGGCGAGTTGTCGTCGACCACCAGGATGTGCGCCTCGGGCACGACCTCGCGGACCGCCCGGACGATCGGGCCGACGTTGTCCTGCTCGTTGTAGGTCGGGATGCAGATCAGCGCGCGGCTCGTGCCGTCCGGTTGCGTGTGCTGCGAGTCCGCCATCGCGCCGAGCCTCCCTCGGGCGGCCCATAGCACGGTCGCGGGAGGACGACAAACCGGGCGCGCGGCGCCGGAGGGCGTCCCCGAGGCGCGGCGCCCCTACGGCATGCACTCGGGGAACGAGGAGACGATCGACAGGCAGTCGTCCTCGGACATCAGCGCCACGTCCGAGGCGCAGGTCGGGTACGAGCCGGCGATCTGCGGGCAGACGCAGTAGAGGACCGCGTCGCAGTATGCGCTTCCGTAGGCCGGCACGCAGTAGCCGTCATAGCAGACGTAGCCGCTCGGGCACTCCCAGCTTTCGTAGCATTCCAGCGGCACGACGTCGCTGGCTCTCACATCGAAGAGCTGGAGGCGGACGGTGTCGGGCGCGAGGTACGCCAGTCCTTCGTAGTCATCGTCGGCGTAGCTGACGCAGCCCGCGGCGGCCGTCAGCGCGAGGACGGCGGCCAGCGCCGCCGCGCTCCGGGACCATCGATCCATTCGTTTCATCTTCCGTTCCTCCCCCTGCATTCTACCAGGCATAGGCGGCGGAGATCAGCCCGAGGAAGCCGGGGTCGTTGCCGCCGAGGACCTGGGGGCCGTTGAAGTAGAAGCGCTGGGACACGGTGCCATCGATCTGGAACCGGCCGAGGGACAGGCCGAGGCCGGTGGACCAGGCGAAGCGGTGTCCGAGGCCGTGTTCGGCGAGGCGCGGGTCGTCCCCGGGCGACTCCGACTGGGTGATGTACACGTCGTAGTCGATCCCGGCACGGACGGTCAGCAGCTCCCAGAGCAGGACTTCGATGGAGGCGACGAGCCCCGGGAAGCCGACGCCGAGGAGCGACGTCTGCGCGTCGTCATCGATCTCGCCGCCGAGCTGTTCGAGCGAGACGCGGCCGGCGAGCCAGAGGGTGACGTCGGCGGGGAGCCGGACGCGCGGCCCCGCGGCGGCGTAGGTCATCCACCGGCCGAAGCTCCCATCGACCGACGTCGCGCCCTCCGCCTCGACGGTGTAGGCGCGGCGGGTGAGCATCACGTCGAGGACCCAGGAGACGTCGGCGGCGGGATCGAACACGGAGCGGTGGCGCACCAGGAACGAGGGGATCCAGCCCGTGAGGTAGGTCGTCTGGCCGAGCTCCACGACCTCGAAGTACGAGAGCGTGAGTCCGACGCCGAAGTCGCCGTGGTACGGGTGCGCACCTCCGAGGTCGAAGCTGTAGCCGGCCTGGAGGTCGATCCCGACCGAGGTGTCGCCGGTGGACAGCAGGTCGTCCTCGACCCCCGAGTAGACGTCGGCGACGTCGAGGCCCGCGGAGAGGGAGAGGCGCAGGCCGAAGCCGGCGTCGGTGCCGAAGAGCAGGTCGAACAGCGGATGGACCTCGGAGAGGTCGAAGCCGCCGAACAACGCGTCGGCCTCCGTGAGGTCGTCGAACCGCGGGGTCCGGTGGACCCAGAAACCGAAGGCGGTCTCGCGGCCGACCAGCACGCCGGCGTTGCCGCTGGCGGGGCTGGGCTGGACCGTGAGGAACGCCGCGTCGCCGTACCGGGTGACGAGGCCCGGGTAGTCGAAAATGTCGCCGTCGTCCTCGACGATCGGGCTTCCGGCCAGCGCATCGAGCCTTGCCTCGCCGGCGCCGGCCGGCCGGGTACCCGTCAGGGCGAGCAGGCAGAGGAGCGCACCGAGTGCGCGACCGAAGCACCCAACCGTCATCGCGTTCCATCCTCGCATGACCGCCCCCCTCATCGCGTCTCCGGCGCCGGCGCGGGCTCGGGACACGGCTCCGGAGCCGGCGGAATGGGCACGCAGCGCCCGCGACCGTCGCACTGCTCGCGCTCCGCGCATTCCTCGTTCGTCGCGCACTCGGCCAGGCACCGACCTCCGGCGCAATGCAGTCCCGGCGGGCACTCGGTCGAGAACCGGCACTGGGGCGCCGGTTGTTCGACGGGGGCCGCGGGAAGGAACGTCGGGAGGTCCTGCGCCTCCTCGAGGATCTCGTCGGCCAGACGGTCTGCGATGTTCGGCAGCGGCCGCTCGGGACCCCAGCCGCTCACGGCCCGCTCCCGCGTCGTCACCGTGACCGCAACGACCACGGCGTCCGCGGCCGCGGCCTCCCCGGGCGAGACCGCCACCTCGCAGCGCCGGGCTTCCCAGCCCCGCTCGCGCCAGTCGGTCTGCACCTGTCCCGCCGCGACGTCCGCGACGGTCACCTCGAACCCCTCGTCCTCGAGCACCCGGCGGGCGCCCTCCACGACCTGGCCGGGCGCGACGCCGCCGACGGTGCGCCGCGCCGACGTCGCGGCCGCCGCGCCGCACCCGACGGACGCGGCGCACGCCGCAACGCACGTCGCGACGAGCGCCGCTCGCGTCATGCCTCCTGCAGACTGGACCCGCATTCGACCCTCCTCCCTCGTCGAAGTCCGGACGACATCCGGACGGCCCTGGAACCAACGGCACGAAGCTAGACCCGCATCCGGGGACCGTCAAGAACCCGCTGCCGGCGTCCGCGCGACGAGCCTACGGGAAGCGGACCGGGGTCTCGACCGCGGCATCGACCGCGGCGGCGAACGAGCGGAACGTCGGGTAGTCGGCCGGCTCGATCCGCTGCGCCGGCAGCCGCAGCGACCGGCGCACCTCGAGCACCCCGTCCTCGTCCGTCGGCTCGACCCGCTGCGCGAACGAGCCGAACGGCGTCTGCAGCTCGAGCGGCTCGACGGCGAGGGCCGCGGCGTCGTCCACGCCGAGGCCGACGATCGTCCACTCCTCGGCCACGGTGGCCGGCAACAGCAGCGGATGGCGGCGCTCGACCAGCGCGGCGAAGCGGTCGCGCCAGCGATGCGGGACGACCAGGGTCGTCGCGCCGCCGGGTCCCGGCGGGAGGGCGATCG
>JAFGHH010000378.1 GCA_016930215.1 Deltaproteobacteria bacterium | reverse complement strand
GTGCGGCAGCACCGGCGGATGGGTCAACAGCTCGACCCACTCCCGGACCTCCAGCTCCTGGATCCGGTGCGCCACCCGGCTCTCCTCCGACGGCGTCAGCACCGGATGGCCCGACAGGTCGTTGAAGTACAGAGCCAGCGTCGGATCCCCGCGCTGCGAGCGAGCCATCACCTCGCGGTCCGCAGCCCGCTCCTGCAGGGTCAGCGACCCCTCGGGATCCGGAAACACCACCTCATCGATCGCGTTTACTGCCATGTCGAAGTCCTCTTCGACCTTCTCCTCCGCCTCTCATCTGGACGACGCCACCAAGACCCTCCGGTATTCCCGGAAACGACCGGCAGGCCGGAATTCCGTCAACTACCCGGGAACAGGAGGATGTTCGTGCCGTGCCACCGCGCCCGGGCGCCGCCGCGGCCCGCGCCGGCCCGGCCCATCGCCCCGGATTGCCTCCGCCGGGCCGCGAACTGGCCGGAAACCGCGGGAAGATGTAAAGGGCCGTCGTCGCCTGCGAAGTAGCACCGAAGGAGGCGAACCATGAGCCACGTGCGAGGGATGATGGTCGTGCTGGCCGCCTGCGGCGGGCTGGGCCTGGGCTGCGAGGACGAGCCGTCGTCCGAACGCTGCGACCCGACCGTCGCGGACGCCTGCGGGACGGGCGAGGTCTGCGTGACCGTGCGGCGCGACGTCAGCGAGTGCCGCCCGGCCTGCGACCCGTTCGCGGCGACGACGACGTGCGCCGAGGGCACGATCTGCGTGCCGGTCGGGCCGGGGGCGGGCGCCTGCGTGCCGACCTGCGACCCGACGGCCGCCGACCCGTGCGGCGCCGACTGGGCCTGCGTCCCGGCCGGCGACCGCGGCAACATCTGCCGGCCGCTGTGCGAGCCGGGCGCCGCGACCTGCGCCCCCGGCGAGGTCTGCCAACCGCTCGACGACGGCCGCGCCGTCTGCATCCTGCAGTGCTCGCCGGACGACCCGGACTCCTGCGAGGGCGAGCGGTCGTGCGAGCTGCGCACCGACGGCGCCTTCGCCTGCTACGACCCGGTGCACCTCGTGGGCCGGGTGTTCGACCTGGTGACCGACGAGGGACTCGAGGGCGCCCGGGTGTTCGCCGCCGACCAGACCGGCGCGGCGGCGACCGACGTGGCGATCACCGCGACCGACGGCGTCTACGAGCTGGCGGTGCCGGTGACGCGCGAGCCGGACGGCGCACTGGTGCCCGGCAGCGCGACGTTCACCCTGCGCGTCGGCGCCCAGGACTACGAGCTGTTCCCGCACGGGGTGCGGGTGGCGCTGCCGATCGATGCCGTGGCGCTGGCCGTCGAGGGGGACGGCGAGTGGACGGTGCAGAACGCGACGACCGACGTGGGCCTGATCCCGCTGCCGGCACCGACGCGGGAGCGCGGCAGCATCACCGGCCGGGTCGTCGCCGGCTCCCCGGGCGGCGTGCTGCTCGTCGCCAGCTCCAGCCCGACCAACGCCCCCATCGCCTGGAGCGACCGCTCGGGAAACTACGTGGTCTTCAACGCCGAGGTCGGCACGTACGCGGTCAAGGGCCACAAGGCGTTCCTGCAGCTCCAGCCCGCATCGACCACCGTCGAGGAGGGTCAGGACGTGGCCGGCGTGGACCTCCTCGAGCTGACCGAGGTCGCGACCGGCGCTCTTTCGGGTTCGATCAACATCGTCAACGGCGGCGCGTGCGACGGCACCAGCGTGGTGCTGGTGCCGAAGGAGACCTACGACGAGACGCTGAAGCGCGGCGAGGTGGCCACGGGACTGCGGGCGCCCGCACCGCCGGCGGAGCCGAACGTCACCGGCGCCTGGGTCATCGACGGCGTGCCCGACGGCAGCTACGCGGTGCTGGCGGCCTTCGAGAACGACGATTGCGTGCGCGACCCCGATCCCGGCATCGCCGGCACCCAGGTGCGCGAGATCACGGTGCCGGATCCCCTGTCCGGCACCCGCAGCTTCATGCTCGACGGGTCGTTCAAGGTCACCGGCGCCCTGGCGATCCTCGGCCCCGGCGCGACGGAGCCCGAGGCGGTGACCGAGCCGCTGACGTTCCGCTGGGTGGACGACTCGAGCGAGGACGCCTACGACCTGGTCGTGTACGACGCGTTCGGCAACGTGGTGTGGCATCCGGATCTGCTGCCGGGCGTGAGCGGCGGCGACGCGACCGCCGCCTACGCCGGCCCGGCGCTCGAGTCCGGCATGTACTACCAGTTCCGCGTGACCAGCCTGCGCCGCACCGGCACCCAGCCGATCTCGATGACCGAGGACCTGCTCGGCGTGTTCTTCCTCGAGTAGCGGACCCGGGCGGTCGCGGGGCGACCTTTCCGCCGCGACTGGACACCCGCGGCCCGGGTCGCTAGGGTGCTCCGCGTCGCGGGGCGCGACCCGCGGCGGAGGTGGAACGATGCGCGCACGGCGCGCGATGCTCGCGCTGCTCGCCCTCCTGATGCCGACGGCCTGTCGCAAGCCGGCCGAGTCGCCGGCCGACGCCGAGGCCGGCCCGCCGGCACCGACGTTCGTCGCCGCGGCCTCCAAGCCGCTGGAGCTGCCCGGACTGCAGCTGCGGCTGGAGGCCCCGGAGAACCTGGCGTGGACGGTGGACGGCGACACGCTGCGGCTGGAGGCCGCCGGCTTCCCCGGCGCATCGATCCGCGTCGTGCAGACCGAGACGATCGCCGCCGTGGGCGGCGGGGGCCGCTGCGACGAACGGCTGTGCCGCTACGTCTACACGGCGCCCTGCCGCGAGCTGACGTGCGAGGTGCGCGACCCCGGCGAGCACGTCGCGTTCGTCCCCGCGCTCTGCGGCTCCCTGCGCAGCACCTACCAACCGCCGACCACGCCTGCGGCGCGCGTGCTCTCGACCGGCGGCACGCACGGGGCCGAGTGCGACGAGCGGCAGCTCGAGACAACCCAGGCCCTCGACGGCCCGATCGCCGAGCTGCTCCCCCGCATCGATGCCTGCTGGCAGGAGCATGCGGGCGACGACCCGGCCTGGACCACCGGCGAGGTGAACGTGCGGCTCGAGCGGCGGATCGAGGAGGGGAAGGAGCGGACCTACCGGCTGTTCGCGGGGCTCTCCGGCCTGGAGGGCGACACGACGAGGCTGCAGGAGTGCCTGGACGGCGTGATCCTGCCGCTGCGCGGCCGCCTGCCGGCGATCGTCGATGCCGACTGCACCTTCGCCTGGGACCACCGGTTCCTGCTCGACCGCACCCCGTCCTGCCCGCCGCCCGGACGGCAGTTCACCTTGCCGGCCGACGCGGGAGCCGCACCGGACGACGGAGGAGCCGAGCCGACCGACCGCAGGGCCGCCCCCCGGGCCGACGCCGGCGTTGCGACGGCCGAGGAGGAAGCCGGGCCGACCGACGCCGGGACCGAAGCGGCCGACGAAGCGACCGAGCCGACCGACGCCGGGACCGACGAGGCCGGCGAGGCGACCGGGCCGGACGACGCCGGGACCGTCCCGACCGATCCGGGAACCGTGGACGCGGGCGTCGCCGCCCCCGTGGAGGAAGCCGGCGCGACACCGGAAGGAGACACGCCATGACGGACTGGGTCCGCATCGAGACGATCCGCGAGCAGGTGGGCCGCGAGGTGACGCTGAAGGGCTGGCTGGCCAACCGCCGCTCGAGCGGCAAGATCCACTTCCTCCAGGTGCGGGACGGCACCGGCACGATCCAGTGCGTGATGGAGAAGAAGGTGCTGGGCGACGACGTCTTCGCGCGGGCCGACACCCTGCCGCTCGAGTCGTCCGTGGTGGTCGCCGGCACCGTGCGCGAGGACGCGCGCTCGCCGCTGGGCTGCGAGCTGTCGGTGACCGGCTTCGAGGTGGTGTCCGTGGCGCAGGACTACCCGATCGGCAAGAAGGAGCACGGGACCGACTTCCTGATGGACCACCGGCACCTCTGGCTGCGCTCCCGCCGGCAGCACGCGGCGCTGCGCGTCCGCGCCGAGATCGTCCGCGCGATCCGCGACCACCTCGACGCGCAGGGCTTCCTGCTCGTCGACGCCCCGCTGCTCACCCCCGCCGCCTGCGAGGGCACCTCGACGCTGTTCGAGACCGACTACTTCGGCGACAAGGCCTACCTGACCCAGAGCGGCCAGCTGTACATGGAGGCCGCGGCGATGGCCTTCGGCCGCGTCTACTGCTTCGGCCCCACCTTCCGCGCGGAGAAGTCCAAGACCCGGCGGCACCTGACCGAGTTCTGGATGGTCGAGCCGGAGATGGCGTACGTCGACCTCGACGGAGACATGGCGGTCATCGAGGACCTGATCGTGGCGGTCGTCGGCCGCGTGCTCGACCGCCGCCGCGAGGAGCTGAAGGTGCTCGAGCGCGACGTGTCGAAGCTCGAGAAGGTCGCGAAACCGTTCCCGCGGACGAGCTACACCGACGCGATCGCGACGCTGCAGGGCCAGGGGGTCGCCGTGGAATGGGGCGCCGACTTCGGCGGCGACGAGGAGACGGTGCTGGCGGGCGTGCACGAGGCGCCGCTGATGGTGCACCGCTACCCCGCGGACGTGAAGGCGTTCTACATGAAGCGCGACCCGCAGGACGCGCGGCTGGCGCTGGCCGTCGACGTGCTGGCCCCCGAGGGGTACGGCGAGATCGTCGGCGGCAGCCAGCGCGAGGACGACCTGGCCGTGCTCGAGGCCGCGCTCGAGAAGCACAAGCTGCCGCGCGAGGCCTTCGAGTGGTACCTCGACCTGCGTCGCTACGGCTCCGTCCCCCACTCGGGCTTCGGCATCGGCCTCGAGCGTACGGTCGCCTGGATCTGCGGCCTGCCGCACGTGCGCGAGACGATCCCGTTCCCGCGCCTGCTGTCGCGGATCTACCCGTGAGGGAGGCGTACGTCACCGCGCGAACGCTGCCGCGGGCGGCGGCGCGCTGGGCGCGCGCGCTGCAGCCGTGGGCCCGACGCCGGCCGTTCCCCGACCTGGGCCGGGCGGCGCTGCTGTGCGTCGACCTCGAGCACGCGTTCGTCGACCCGCGCGGCGCGGCGTTCCTCCCCGCGGCCCGCGCGGTGCTGCCGCGGATCCTGGCGTTGCGCGACGCGTTCCGCGCCGCCGGCCTGCCGGTCGTCTGGACCCGGCACGCCCACGGGCCGCGCCAAGGACGGGGCAGCATGGCCCGTCACTGGGAATGGCTGCTCCGGGACGGAACCGCCGAGGCCCGGCTGGTCCCCGGGTTGCAGCCCCGGCACGGGGAGCTGGTGTTGCAGAAACGGCAGTACGACGCCTTCCACGGAACCCGGCTGGCCGACTGGCTCGCGCGGCGCGGCGTGCGGACGGTGGTCGTGACCGGCGTGATGACGCACCTGTGCGTCGAGACCACGGCCCGCGCCGCGTTCGTCCGCGACCTCGACGTCGTCGTGCCGCTCGACGCCTGCGCCTCCGTCGACGAGGTCCTGCACCTCGCCGCCCTGCGCACTCTCGCGAACGGCTTCGGCGTCGTCCCGACCGCCGCCGAGGTGCTGCGGGAGGTCCGGCGGGCGGCAACGTCCGCGCCCGCGAGAGGCCCGGGAACTCCCGCCGTCGGGCGTTGTCCGAAGCCCCCGGCCGGCGGGCGCGGCGGGACGCGCCGCTTGCCGGCCGAAGGAGCCCGCCGATGATCCCCCTGGCCGCCGCGAGCCTCCTGGCGCTCGGAGTCCCCGAGGCCGGCACCGTCGCCGTGCTGTACGACGGCGCCCACCACGACACGCGGGCCACCGGCTTCTTCGTGGCCCCCGACCTGGTGGTCACGGCGCTGCACGCGGTGACCGGCAACGAGCCGGCCGACCTGCCGCGGCGCGTGACGATCGCCGACGCCCGCGGCCGACGCTTCCCGGTCGAGTTGCTGGCGGCCTGGGACCTCGGCGGCGACGCGTGCGCCGTCCGGCTCCCGGTGGAGAGCCGGACCTGGCTGCGCCCGGCCCGCGAGGTCGTCGTCGGCGCGCCGATCACCGTGCTGCCCAACCCGTTGCGGCGCCGCGAGCGATCGCTCGAGACCCACATCGTCCACACGCGCTACGACGAGACGGGCGGCCTGCGCTACCGCGTGGCCGACCCGCTGCGCCGGCGCAGCGGCGCTCCCGCCGTCGACCGCGAGGGCCGGCTGGTCGGCTTCGTCAGCACGACCTACGAGCTGGTCCCGGCGGCGACCGTCGCCCGGATGCTGCAGCGGCCGCGGCGCGTCGCGCTGCGCGAGGCCCACACCTCCTTCGCCCGCTCGCCCCACGGACTGCTCGACTTCGCCGTCGCCGCCTACCGCCACGGCGAGCGGACGGCGGCGCTGAGCTACGTCCAGGCGGCCGTGGCCGGCGACCCGCAGCTCGCCTCGGCCCACAACCTGCTCGGCGTGCTGCTGCGCCAGGAAGGGCGCTACGAGGAGGCCCGGAAACACTACGAGCGGGCGCTCGGCCTGCTGCCCGACTACGCCCCGGCCCGCCACAACCTGGGACTGCTCACCGGCGAGCTCGGCCGCCGCGGACGCGCCGCCGCCGTCGCCGCCGCCGACGTCGCGGGACCGAACGGCATCGCCGTCCTCGAGCAGCCCGAGAGCCGACCGGAAGACGCCCCGGCACCCACGGTGATCGTCGCCGAGTTCGACCCGAATCGCCGCCGCCTGGAAGGGCTGGCAACCCTGCTGCTGGCGTTCGGACTGCCGGTGCTGCTGCTCTACGGGCTGCACCGGCTGCGGCTGTTCCGGATCATGCGGACCGCCCGGACGCCGGAAACCCCTTCCACCGCCGGTGCAGCCACAGCCACTGGTCCGGCTGCTCCCGCACGCGCCGTTCCAGACGCCGGTTGAGCGCCCGCGTCAACGCGAGCACGCGCTCCGCCGGACGGCCCGCCGCCGCGTCCCCCCAGAGCGGGTCCTCGATCCGGATCCGGTGCGGCGCACCGGCCGGCGAGTGGACGAACACCGGGAAGAGCGGGGCGCCCGTGCGCACCGCCAGCAGCGCCGGCAGCCGCGTGGTCCACGCCTCGCGACCGAGGAATGGAACGCGCACCCCGCCCAGCTCGGGCGGCGTCGCCTGATCGACGATCAACACCAGGGTCCGCCCCGCACGCACCCGCTCGACCAGGCGGACCAGCGGCGTGCGCTCCTCGACGATCTCGAGCCCCAGCGCGCGGCGGCGCTCCATCCAGTAGCGGTCGAGCCCCCGGTTCGACAGGCGGCGCGACAACAACGTGAGCCGCCGACCCGCGAAGGCCTGGGAGCAGGCCGCCAGGTCCCAGTTGCCCAGGTGGCCGGTGACGACCAGCGCCCCGCCGCCGTCCGCCGTCGCCGACTCGTAGGCGCCCAGCCCCTCGACCTCGACCCGCGCCAGCGCCTCGCGGCGCGTGCGCTCCGGCCCGGTCGCACGCACGAACTCCGCCGCCCAGCGTCCGAGGTTGACGTACAGGGCCCGCGCGGTGGCGCGGGCCTGTCCCGAGGACCACGACGGGAACGCGGCGCGCAGCTGCCGCAGCACGGTGCTCCGCCGGATGCGGACGACGTGGAACCAGACCAGCCCGAGGAACCGGCCAAGGCGCTCCGCCCCGCGCGCCGACAACGCGCAGACCAAGCGCCCGAACAGCCGGACCAGGCAGATCGCCATTGCTCCCGTCCCGGCCCGGGACCCCCCTCTGCCGAGCCGTCCCCGGAACGCTACCAGAGGACGCCATTCCCGCGAAAGGACGAATGATTCGGATGACCGGGCCGGGGAGCGCCTTTTTTGACTTGGGTCGACGCGCGGGGCTACCTTCGGTCCGTCGTAGAAGGTGGTACACAGGATGGCGAAAGGAAAGAAGAAGGCCACCGCCGTCGTCGCCGCGATCGCCGCGAAGCCGCGCCCCGAGGTCACGGCGGTGCTGGCGCTGCTCGGCGCCGTCGTCGTGGGCCTGTCGCTCGCGTCCTACGAGGGACTCGGCGCGGACGGCCTGCCGGGCGGCGGCAACACGATGGGCGTCGTGGGACGCTACGCGGCCTTCTTCGTGCTGCAGCTGGTCGGGCTGGCGGCCGGATACTACCTCGCGCTGCTGGCCGTGCTCGGGGTGATCTGGTTCACCGAGTCGCGCCATGACGTGACGCTCGGGACGCTGGCGGCGTACCTGGTCAACGGCGTGCTGCTGGCGGCGCTGCTGCACCTCGGAGCGCCGGAAGCGCGCGTGCTGGGGCACGAGCTGGGCGGGTCGGCCGGCGAGCTGCTGGGCGGCCTCCTGGCATCGCTGTTCTCGGCCTGGGGCGGGGCGATCGTGGCGGCCGGCCTCGTCGTGCTGCTGGTGGTGCTGGCGACGCCGCGGCCGCTGCGGGCGTTCGGGAAGCGGATCGGGCGCGGACTGCGTGCCGGCGGCCGCGGGCTGCGGCGCGCGGCGGGGTGGACGGCCGGGGTGTGGCACCTCTCGCGCGCGCGGCGACGGGCGGAGGCTGCCGAATCACCAATCGAGATCGTGGAAGCGGAACCGGAGCCGGAGAAGGCGAAGGCGAAGGCGAAGGGCAAGGCGGCGCGGAGCGCGGAGCCGGCGACGGAGCCGCCGGCGGCCGGGACCGCACAACAGGAGGAACCGTTGCCGGAGCGGACGTTCGAGGTTCCGGGAGCGCCGCCGTTCAAGCCGGTGGAGCCGATCATCCACCAGCGGCCGCGGATGTCGGCGGCGGCCGCCGCCGACGGCCGGGAACGCGCGGTGCTGTCCGGCCTCGCCGAGGCGATGGGCCGGCCGGCGGAAAACGAGATCGAACGGGTGATCGAAGCGGCACGAGCGGCCGGCTTCTTCGACGTCGATGTGCCGCGCACGCCGGCCGACGTGCCGCCGACCACGACGCCGCCGGTGCCGGAGGCCGCGACGGTCGAGGCGGCATCGCCGGTCGAGCCGGTGATCGTGGAGGGGCCGCGACGGCGCAAGGGGACGCGCAAGAGCGGGACCCTGGTGCAGGAGCCGGAGACCCAGGCCTCGCCCTACGCGCTGCCGGGGCTCGAGCTGCTGGCGGACCCGCCCGAGCAGGCGGCGTCGGTCTCGCCCGAGGTGCTGCGGGACTACGCGGCGAAGCTGACGCAGACGCTCAAGAACTACGGCATCGAAGGCGAGGTGCGGGAGATCCACCCGGGGCCGGTGGTGACGACCTACGAGTTCTGCCCGGCGGCGGGGACGCGGCTGTCGAAGATCTCCAGCCTGGAG
>JAFGHH010000377.1 GCA_016930215.1 Deltaproteobacteria bacterium | reverse complement strand
GTCGGCGGGGTGGTCCAGGTCGGGCTGGAGGAGGACGTGGTGCTCGAGAAGTCGGGCGCCCGGGTGCTGGGCACCCCGCAAACCGAGTTGTGGCTGCTCGGGTAGGCCTCGCCGCGCGCTGCGTCCCCGTGGTCGCCGTTCGCCCGCTCCCGTTCGCCGCGGTTTCCCGGCCGGGCTTTCCCGGCTAGCATGCGGTCCTGGAGGAAAGCCATGGGCCGCGGGATCGCGTCGTTGTCGTTGTCGTTGTCGCTGCTGCTGGCCGCCGGGGTCGCCGAGGCGGACCGCGGGGCGGCGCCGGGCGTGGCGACGCTCCCGGCGGAGCCGCCGGCGGGGCTGTCGGTGCACGAGTGGGAGCTGCGGCGGCACGCGGACGAGCCGCTGTTGCCGAGGATCGTGCCTTCCGAGGAGGTCTTGCGTCGCGGCGCCGTCAAGGCGGTCGACCGGATCGTCTACGGCTACTACCCGTACTGGGTCCGCGACCTGACGACGATCCGCTGGTCGGCGCTCACGCACCTCGCCTGGTTCTCGCTGGAGATGGACGCCACCGGGGCGATCACCGCGGCCCACGGCTGGCCCGACACCGCCACCGTCGAGGCGGCGCACGCGGCGGGCGTCCGCGTCGACCTCGCCGTGACGCTGTTCAGCTCCTCGGGCATCGGGACGCTGTGCGCCTCGGCGGCCAACCGCGCCCGGGCGATCGGCAACCTGGTCGACCGGATGCAGGCGGGGAACGCGGACGGCATCGCGATCGATTTCGAGGGGGTGCCGGGGAGCGCGCGGGAGGGCTACACGACGTTCATCCGCGAGCTGCGGGCGGAGCTGACGCGCCGGGGGCTGACGGACGCCGGGCTCAGCATCGCCGGCCCGGCGGTCGATTGGGGCGGCGCCTTCGACCTCGACGTGCTGCTCGACCACATCGACAGCTACTTCATCATGGGCTACGACTTCTTCTGGAGCGGCTCGGGGCACGCCGGCCCGACGGGGATCCTCCGCACCACCGCCGACTGGCGGCCGTTCACCTCGTGGGCCGCGCTGCGCTCGATCGCGACCTACACCGGCCTGGTCGATGCCGCGAAGCGGCGGAAGATCGTGTACGGCGTGCCGTACTACGGCCGCGAGTGGACCACGGTCGACGACTCGATGGGCGCGGCGACGATCGCCAACATCGGCTCGGTGACCTACAGCGAGGCGCGCGAGGCGGTCGGCACGACGCGCACGCGGCGCTGGCACGAGGGGATCAAGACGCCGTGGTACGTCTGGAACGGCGGCGGCTGGCACGAGGTGTACTACGACGACGAGGAGAGCCTGGAGGTCAAGTACTGGCTGGCCCGGGCGCAGGACCTCGGCGGCGTCGGGATGTGGGCGCTCAACTACGACGCCCCGCACGCCGAGCTGTGGGACCTGCTCGAGACGATGTTCGCGGGCGAGCCGGACCCGCCGGCGGGCCACCGCCACAACCCGCTCCCGATCGCGGACTTCCCGTTCCACGACGCGCGGAACACCGCCGAGGGCCCGTCGCACTACTTCAATTTCTACTCGTGCGACGCGAGCCTGGCGGAGTGGGGACGCGAGTGGGTCTACGCGGTCGACGTCTGCCGGCCGGGGACGCTGACGGCGCACGTCCCGGAGTACGCCTCGGTCGACCCGGATCTCCACCTGCTGTCGGCGGCGACCGAGGACACCTGCCTGGCCCGGGCGCACACCGACCTGTCGCAGCACATCGACGCGGGCCGCTACCTGCTGACGGTCGACACCTACGTCGACAACGCGGTGGAGCTGGAGGGGCCGTACGAGCTGGACGTGGACTTCGCGGCGGACCCGGGGACGACCGGCTGCGCGGCCCACCTGGTCTGCGTCGGCGGGGAGTGCGTCTGCGCCGACCCGGCGCTCACGGACTGCGGAACGGCGTGCGTCGATACCTCGAGCGACCCGGACCACTGCGGCGGCTGCGACACGGCGTGCGACCCCGGCGAGAGCTGCGCGGCCGGGACCTGCGTGCCGGGGGCCGCGGACGCCGACGCCGATGCCGACGTGTCCGAGGACGACGCGGGCGCCGACGACGCGGGCGCCGACGCGGACCAGGACGTCGCGGACGACGTCCCGGCCGACGGTTCGCCGGACGTGATCTACGTCCATGTCGATGACGGCTGCGGGTGCCGCGCGGCCGGCGGCGCGCGACCGGCCGACGCCCTGCTGCTCGGCCTGCTGCTCGTGGTTGCGGCGCGACGACGCCGGCGGAGCTGACGGCACGGACACGCGTCGTCCCCCCGGGGCACCCGGGAAGCACCCGTCGCCACGAGGCTCGACGAGGCCGCTCGGATCGGGACCGTTCCTTGCCGGTGCGGAGAGGCGGCGGCTATACTGCGGCGCGTGAGCGAGGAGCGCAGAAGCCTCCGGATCTCGGGGACGCCCGGCCCCGACGGGCGACCGGCGGCGCGGGGGAGGACGCCGGACGAGGCGCAGGGTGCCGACGGGACGCAGGGGTCCGGGGAGGAGCCGCGGCCGCCGCGCACGGTCTGGCAGCGGGTGCGCCCCTGGCTGCTCTGGTCGGCGCTCGGGCTGTTCGTGCTGCTGCTGGCCGGGGTGATCACGGTCGCCGTGCTGGTCGACCGCTACGCCGACCAGTTGCCCTCGGTCGACGACCTTGGGAGGAACTACCGCCCGCCGCAGGTGACGCGGATCTACGCGCGGGACGGGACGACGGTGATCGGGGAGATCTTCGCCGACGAGGGGCGGCGCACGATCGTGCCGATCGGTCGCATCCCGCGGGTGCTGGTCGACGCGGTGATCGCCGCCGAGGACGCCGACTTCCGTTCGCACGCCGGCCTGGACTGGTTGGGGATGGTCCGCTCGCTGATCATCAACGTCTGGAAGGGGTACTACGCGCAGGGCGGGTCGACGATCACGCAGCAGGTGGTGCGGACGTTCTACCTCGGCCGGGAGAAGACGCTCGAGCGAAAGATCAAGGAGCTGCTGTTGGCGCGGCGGGTGGAGCAGCACCTGAGCAAGGAGCAGATCCTGTCCTTGTACCTGAACCAGATCTGCTTCGGGCACGGGCGGTACGGGGTGGAGGAGGCGTCGCGCTACTACTTCGGCAAGCCGGTGGCGGAGGTCAACCTGGCGGAGGCGGCGCTGCTGGCGGCGCTGCCCAAGGGCCCGGCGATCTACTCGCCGCGGGTCAACCCGCAGAAGGCGATCGAGCGGCGGCACTACGTGCTGCGGCAGATGGCGCGGCACGGTTACGTCACGGCGCAGCAGATGGCGACGGCGGACGCGGAGCCGATCCGGCTGGCGCCGGAGCCCACGGGCACGCCGGCCTGGGCGGCGGGGTACGTCGAGGCGGTGCGGGCCGAGCTGCGCGCGCGGCTGGGGGACCTCGACCTGGCCAAGGGCGGCTACACCGTGATCGCGGCGCTCGACCCGCGGCTGCAGCAGGCGGCGCAGCGGGCGGCGGTGGCGGGGCTGCGGGCGGTCGACGAGCGGCACGGGTACGTGGGGCCGCTGCGGCGGCTGCCGGAGGGGCAGGCACCGGCGCCGGGGGCGTTGCGGCTGGCGGACGACCAGACGCCGCAAGCGGGTCGCGTGTACCTCGGCCGGGTGACCGCGGTCGACGACCGGGCCGGGACGGTGCGGTTCCGGGTGGGCCGTGCGCTGGGCGACGTGCGGCTGGCCGAGTTCGCGCGCTACAACCCGGAAGGCCTGCCGCCGTCGCGCTTCGCGCAGCTCGGCGCGCCGGCGCGGGTGAGCTTCGTGCGGCCGCCCGAGGGCGATGCGGTCGGGGAGCTGCAGCTCGTGCTGGGCCCCGAGGCGGCGGTGGTGCTGGTGGACCCGGCGACGGGCGAGGTTGCCGCGCTGGTCGGCGGCTCGAGCCCCGGACCGGGGCGGTTCGACCGCGCGCGGCAGGCGCGGCGCCAGCCCGGCAGCTCGTTCAAGCCGCTGGTCTACCTGGCGGCGTTGGAGTCGCGGACGTTCACGGCGGCGAGCATCGTCAACGACGCGCCGGTGGTCTACGGCAACTGGAAGCCGCAGAACTCGGGCCGCAACCGGTTCCTCGGGCCGATCTCGCTGCGCACCGCCCTGGCCCGCTCGGTCAACGTCGTCGCGGTCAAGGTGCTCGAGCAGGTCGGGGTCGATAACGTGCTCGACCTCGCGAGACGCCTCGGCATCGCCTCCACGCTGCGCCGCGAGCTGACGCTGGCGCTCGGGGCGTCCGAGGTGACGCCGATGGAGCTGACCGGGGCGCTGGCGGTCGTGGCCGCCGGCGGCGTGCGTCGCGAGCCGACCTTCGTGCGGGAGGTGCGGCGCCCGGACGGCACCCGCCTGTCGCTCGACCGGCCGGCCGAGCGCCAGGTGGTCGACGCGGGGGCGGCGCACGTGCTGGCCGACATGCTGCGGTCGGTGATCGAGGAGCCTGCGGCGACGGGGCACGCGGCGGCGGGCGAGTTGGGGCGGCCGGCGGCGGGCAAGACGGGGACATCGACCGCGGCGCGCGACGCCTGGTTCGTCGGCTTCACGCCGCAGTGGGTGGCCGGAGTATGGGTCGGGTTCGACGACAACCACCCGCTGGGAGCCGAAGGGCCGGAGGACGGCAACGAGCGGCGCCCGCGGACGCAGGAATCGGGCGGTCGGACGGCGCTGCCGATCTGGCTCGAGCTGATGAAAGCGGCGCACGCGGGGCTGCCGATCCGCCCGTTCGCGCGGCCGGCCGGCGTGACCACGGCGCTGGTCGACCCGGCGACGGGGCTGCTCGCGGCGGGCGACACCCCGGGGGCGCGGGAGGAGCTGTTCCTGGACGGGACCGTGCCGCAGCAGAGCGCACCGCCGGCCGGGCAGCAGGACGCGACCGACTTCGCGCTCGGCGAGGCCGAGTGGCTCGACGGGCCCGGGACGTGAAACCGATGGGCGACGACGACGACGCGCGCGCGACCGCGACCTGGGACGAGGGGTTCCACGTTCCGGGGACGGGGCTGTGGCTCGACGCGCGCCGCTCCGTCGCCGTCGCCTTCGCCTTCGCCTCGGACGGCTACGGCGAGGCGCGCGCCGAACGGATCGTGGCGACGCCGGAGACGGTGCGGTTCCTCAAGCGGCGGCGCTCGCGGCCGTCGTTCCTGCCGTCGCCGGTGCGGCGGCCGTTCGCGCTCGGCGAGGCCGACGTGACGCTGCTGCCGGCCGGGACGATGCCGGGAGCGGCGCAGCTGCTGGTGCGGCGGCACGGGACGTCGCTCTTGTACTTCCGCCGCGTGCTGCCCGAGCCGGTCGGCCTGGGCGAGCCGCTCGAGACGCCGGCGGCCCAGGTCGTGCTGGTCGATGCACCGGGCGGTGCGGCGGCGCAGGCGTGCGCGCGGCGGGCCGACACGCTGGACGCGATCCGCAAGTGGGTCGAGGCTGTGCTGGAGCACAGCGAGATCCCGGTGCTGCTGGCCGAGCC
>JAFGHH010000044.1 GCA_016930215.1 Deltaproteobacteria bacterium | reverse complement strand
GCGCCGCCAGGTCGGCGTCGTCGGCGCCGCCCACCAACCCCTGCGCCCGGCGGAACTGGTCGAGCGCCGCCTGGTCCGCGCGGGCACGGTCGAGCCCTTCGAAGCTCAACGTGCGGGCGTCGTAGTACACGAGCCCGAGCGCGATCGGCACCTCGGGCGCCGACGGATACAGCCGCTCCGCCTCGCGCAACACCGTCACCGCCCCCGCGTAGTCCCCGCGGCCCCGGTAGGCGTTGCCCAGGCCGACCAGCACCGGCAGCCAGGTCGGGGCGATCCTCCGGGCGGCCTCGAGGTTCTCGATCGCCGGTCCGAGCTGCCCGCCGTCGAGCTGGTAGCCCGCGACCAGCACCCGCGCCTCGACGAAGGTCGGGTCGGCATCGATCGCGTTCTGGTAGTACTGCTGCGCCTCGAACTTGCGCCCCTGCTCCGCCGCGATCCGCCCGTAGGTGAACCGGCAGTAGGCCCACAGCCTGCACGCCGAGCGGGTCTCGGCGGACCCGCCGCCCGAGCAGGAGTCGAACGGCACGGTCGGCTCGAGGTTCTCGGCGATCCGCGTCAGGAGCTCCTGGGTGAGGGCCGTGCGGTTCTGCTGGATGCTGGCCCGAAGCAGGATCTGGAACGCCTCGATGCTGTTGGCGTCGGTCAACAGCATCCGCCGCGCGATCACGATCCCCTCGTCCGCCCGGTTGGCCGCGATGTACGCCTCGGCCAGGATCTCCTGCAGCTCGCTGTTGTCCGGGAAGGCGTTGGCGCGGCTCTGCACCTGCGAGAGCGCCTCGGAGGAGCGTCCGGCGCGGTCGAGCAGCCGGAACAGGGCCCGCAAGGCGTTGGGGTAGTCGGGCTTGATGTCGAGCGCCCGCTGGAAGCTGAGGATCGCCTCGCGCGTGTCGCCGCGCCGCTCGGCCAGGTACCCGAGGTTGTACGCCGCGCGGTAGGCGGTGGCGTTCGAGGCCAGCACCGCCTCGAAGGCCGCCTTCGCTGCCGCGTCGTCCCCGCGGGACTCGAACGCCTGCACCCCCTGCTCGAAGTTCGCCGCCTCGGTCGCCGACAGCGGCAGGATCTCCCGCGGCGCCGCCACCGGGGCCCCGCTGCCCGCCGCCAGCGCCTCGTCGATCCCGGCGTCCAGCGGCGATTCGGGCGTCGTCCCGGTGCCGGTTCCCGTCCCGGCGTACCCGGTCCCGGCCCCCGTCCCGGCCCCGGTGCCGGTCCCCGTCCCGTCGTCGGGACCGGGCGTCGGCGTCGTCGGCGGGTCGTCCCCGTCGCCGCAGGCGGACAGGCCGGCCAGGGCCAGGAATCCACAGCCCAGGGCCGGCAGGAAGCAGACCGGGAAGCGACGTCGATCGATCCTGGACATCGATCTCTCCTACTGCGCGACGGGGTCGAGCCCGCCGCCGAACGTCTGGCCGGTGACGCCGGGCAGACGGCCGTTGGCGAACAGCTGGCTCGGGTCGTCCGAGAGGCTCAGCTGCCGCACCAGATCGATGGACGAACGCACCCATTCATTGGAGGCGCTCGTCGACCGGGCGTAGGGCACCGCGCCGATGATGTTCTTCGTCGCCGCCGTGCCGTCGCCGATCAGGTACCAGCGGATGATGTTCTCGATCGTGATCCCGCTCTCGACCTCGACGCCCCGGATCCCCGCGGCGATCTCGTCCAGCAGGTCGCGCAACGTGCCGTCGCCGATCGGGATCTCGAGCCAGGCCGGCTGGAGGCGCTGCTCGAGCGTCGCCAGTCGCAGGACCAGGCGGTTCCAGACGTAGGAGATGCGGTAGCGCGACGCCACGCCCCAGGTCGGCGAGACCGGGTAGTCGCGGATCACCCCCAGGTAGCCGGCGGTCAGCTCCTTGGCCAGCCGCACGAGGTTGTCCTTGAAGGTCGCGATGTCGTCGCCGAGCGTGCGCAGGTTGCGGGTCGAGAACTGGTAGTTGTCGTACTCGCGGAACTTCGAAGCCAACGCCTCGAAACGCGGCTGCGCCAGCACCTCCTGCGTCTCGATCGCGAGCTGGGCCTGGGCCGCCGTCATCTGGCCGCCGGAAACGGTCTTCTCCGCGGCGCTGAGACGGTTGTAGGCCGACTCGAGCGCCGTGCGGGCGCGATCGATGCTCGAGCGGTTGTTCTGGCGGACCGCATCCTTGTACAGCCACCAGCGGACCTGCAGCACGTCGAAGCGGCGGGCCGAGTCGCTCTCGTACTGCCGCAGGTAGGCCTCGGCCGCCGAGCGCATGTCGCTCCAGGCCGACCCCTGCTGGTAGTACTCGACGACGGCCAACCGCATCTGCATCGCCTCGGCCGACGAACGGGTGTACCCCTGGTCGACGACCCGCTGGGTGAGCCGCGCGGCCTCGCTCCAGTTGCCCTGGAGGCGGCGGATCTGGGCCGTGGCCCGCACCGCCTCGGCCGTGTACTCGGCGTCCGTGCACGGCCGCCGCTGGTCGGCCAGACACTCCTGCACCGGACGCAGGGTCGTGCTCCGGCCGATCTGTCCGGCGGACCGCTCGAGGGCCTGGAAGTTCCCGGCGGCCTCGTCGAGGTCGAAGGTCTGCATGGCGTTGATCGCCACGTAGAAGTAGGCCTCGGGAAGCCGTACGCGATTGCTCGGGTCGGCCCGGCTGCTGTCGCAGTTGTCGACGTACTGGCTCGGCGGCGAACAGTGCTGGATCAGCCGCTTCCAGGTCTCGACGGCCAGGACCGGCTCGCGCGCGCGACCGTAGGCCACGGCGGCCATCCGGATCGCGGCGGGAGAGTCGGGGTTGTCGGGGTGCTGGTTGACCACCTCGAGCAGCATGCGGGCGGACTGGCGGTAGGCCTCGGGGTCGCCGGACTCCGCCGCCCGCTCGAACTGGTCGGAGGCCGTGGCGAACTGCTCGCCGATGCGCGCGACCTGGATCCCCTCGACGATGTCCCGGCCGGTGTCGCTGGCCCGGAAACACTCGCCGCTCTCGGCCGCGTTGCGCAGCTGCTCGATCCGCTCGCGGTCGCCGGCGTAGCGCGCCAGCGTGTCGAGGATCTGCCAGGACTCGATCGCCAGGTCGGTGTGCGCCTCGACGCCGCAGTACTCGTTGAACAGCACCTCGTACATCGCCTTCGCCTCGTCCCAGTGGGCCAGGAAGAACAGCTGCGAGGCGATGCGGCGACGATAGCCGAGCGTCGCGGGGTCGTCGGGGTAGCGCTGGATCCAGCGGGCCATCGTCGTCTGCCACTGCGCGATCGAGGGCGGGATCGGCACCGGGTCGGGGACGCGCCGCAGGTCGTCGCCCGCACCCTCCTCGTGGGACGGCGGCTCGTCGGGGATCAGCCCCTGTCCGGAGGCGGCGTACAGGTTGCCGAGCATGACGATCTGGTTGAACAGCGCGTCACGCTGGTGGGTGGTCGACAGCGTCGAATTCTCCACCGCCTCGTACTGGTGCAGCGCGTCGTCGGTCTGGCCGACGACATACAGGCAGTTGGCCAGGTTGAACATGTTGTCGTAGGTGTACGCGGACGACGGATACTCGCGCAGCAGCTGCCGGTAGGCCTCGATCGCCAGCTCGTACATCCGCGCCGCCAGCATGCAGCTGTCCGTCTGGCCGGCGTCGCAGTTGGCCTGGTGCGTGTCGGCCGCGGCGTGGTACTGGCCGGCGGCGTCCTGGAGCGCCCCTTCGGCCTGCTCCTCCGCCTCCTGCAGCAACTCGGGGTTGTCGCGGTTCTCGTCCCACCAGCGCTGCCCGACGGTGGGGTCCGGACACAAGGCGTTGGACCCGCCGGCGGCAGGGGCGGCGACGACCGCGCCGGCGCCCGCCCCGCCGCTCTGGCGGAACAGGGCCAGGCACTCGACCGCCTCCATCATCCCCTGCCGGGCCGCCTGGTCCGCCTCGCCGGTGTTCTCACGATACAGGTCGACCAGCTTGCGGAGCATCTGCGGCACCTTGGGGTGCAACGGGAAACGCTGGATGAACAGGCGGTACACGCCGGCCTTCTTCTGCCAGGTGTCGCACTTGTCCTCCTCGCAGCACTCGCTGACCAGCGTCTCCATCAGCGGCTTGAAATACTCGGCGTCCTGCGCCACGAGGCCCGGGTCGGAAACGCGCTGGGCCGGCTCGGCGGTCGCCCGCGGGCCGTTCCAGTAGTCGTAGATCAGGTTGGTCGCGATGCCGGTCAGCACGTTGACCTGCTGGCCCTCGGCCTTGGCCTGGTAGTCCCCGAACTCGCCGGCCTGCAGCTTCTCCAGGAACAGCCGGTAGGGCTCCATCGCGTCGTCGTAGCGGTTGAGGCCGGACAGGGCGTGACCGATCTCGGCCAGGGCGAAGGCGTAGTACGGGTTGTTCCGCGGACCCAGATCGACCACCCGCCGATAGGCCGAGATCGCCCATTCGATGTTGTGGTCGTCGAACTCGCGGGCGTAACGGCCCTGGAAACTCTTGGCCAGCACGAACCACGACGGCGCAATGAACTTGGAGTCCGGATAGAGCGGCCGGCAGTCCTTGAAGTAGTCGTGCATCGGCGTGCCGGGGTCGGTCAGGTCCCGGAACTCCTCGGACGGCGGGGGCACGGCCCGGGCCCCGAGCGCCGGTTCGGTCGGCGCCGGCTCGTACAACCACTCGGGCGCCACGCCGGCCACCCGGTGCGGTCCGGCAACCGGGCCGGCGTACGGCGGGTAGCGGACCTTGTTGGCACAGACGGCGGCCAGGAACGAGGCGAACGCCTCCTCCTGGTGAGGGTCGATCGCCGAGGCGATGCCGATCTGAACGTCGTCGCTGAGGAAGGCCTCGGAGGGGGTCTCCTGGAGCGAGAAGCCGAGCACGTAGTGCACGCCGTCCCGCCGCGGGAAGTCGGGGAACTCGGTCAGCAGCCGGCGGTACAACTCGATCGTCTTGGTGAAGCGGCGCTCGCGGGACTCGAGGGCCGCGGCCTCGTTCTCGTCCTCCCAGTACAGGTCGCCCAGGCGGTACATCGCCTCCGGGGTGTACTCGCGGTCCGTCGGATGCTCGCGCAGGAACTGCTCGAGGTAGTAGATCGCGGCGCGGCGCGAGCGGCGCTGCAGGTCGAGCTCGGTGGCCGACTGGGAGCGGAACGTGCGCTGCACGTCGCGCTCGCGACGCCGATACCAGTCGTAGGAGAAGCCGTCGACGTAACGGTGGAAGTCGCCGACCAGGCGGGCGAAGGCGTCGTGGTCGGCCAGCACCTCGGCGAGCTGCGCCTCCTCGGCGGCGCCCGGCGGGTTCTGGACGATCGACGACAACCCGGCCCGGTACATCGGCCGCGGCGAGAACAGCGCGTCGAGCTGTGCGGGGTCGATCGCCACGCCGCCCGCGTTGGCCGGCGTCGTCGCGAACATCGGCGGCGCCGCGGAGACCGGCAGCAGCGGCTCGGCCGCCGCCGGCTCGGCCGCCACCGGCTCGGCCGGCGTCCCCGGGTCCCCGAGACCGGTGGCCCCGAGGTCGTCGACCGGCGCGGCGTCGTCGGGCACGGTCTGCGCGCCAGCCAGGCCGGCCGACAGCGCCAGGACGGCACCGAACGACCAGCGCCAGGCGCGGCGCGATCCGCAGGTCGCGCCGACTCGATGCATCAACGGGGTTCCCCTCATCGTGCGCCCCTCAGTTCCCCACGAGGTCGTCGTATTCCATCTGGATCGATTGCAGGTCGCGATCGCGCTGCTGGCCCATCTGGATCATGCGGCTCCGGTGCTCCTCGGCCAGGCTCCACGCGCTGTCGGCCACACCGATGTCGGAGCGGAGAATCAAGTCCTCGAACCGCCCCGCGATCTCCTCGAAGTTCTCGAAGGCGTAGCCGCCGACGACCTCCGACGCCGTGTCCTCGATCGCCGCCAGCCGACTGCGGTAGCCCTCCAGCTTGCCGCGCTCCTGCTCCACGGCGGCGAGCAGCTCGCGGCCGCGGTCCTGGGCCTGCCCCTCGAGGTTCTGCTGGACGGTGGCCAGGTCGGCCTCGACCCGGGCCAACTGGTCCAACGCCGACTGGACGCGCGAGAGCGCCGCGCCGCCGGCGCCGGACATGGCAAGCGCCGAGGCCTCGCGGGCCACCGCCTGCCGGTGCCGGACGCGGATGTCGCGCGCCGCCTCGGCCGAAACCTCGCCGACCTGCACCTGCGCGCGCAGCACGTCGACCTGGCGCCGCAGGTCCGCCGCCTGGTTGCGGTAGTGGTCCACCGCGCCCCGCACGAGCTGCAGCTCGGACTGGATCGCCTGGATCTCCGTCTCGGACAGATTGCCCCAGTTGTCGGGCTGGATCAGGTACTGGTCGAGCGCGGCGCCCATCGAGTGCACGAGCTCGACGGTGTGGTTGGTCTCGGTCAGGGCGTGCGACACCAGATCGATGGCGTTGCGCTGGGTCTCGTAGGCGGAGGAGAGGGACTCGGCGTCCTCCGGCAGTCGGGCGACGAGCGCGTCGAGCGAGCGACGCTCCTCGCGGGCCGCGGCCGCCTCGCCCGCCGCGGCGGCGATGCCGTTGAGCTCGCCGGCCAGCGAGGCGCGGATGCGCGCGCAGGAGTTGCCGGCCATCTCGGTGCGGTCGCGAACACCCCGCAGCTCGGAGAAGGCCCCCACCACGCTGCGCCCGGAGAGGATCGCCTGGAGCTGGGCCGCCAGCCGCTCGGTCTCGGTCACGTAGCGCCGGATGGCCGCCAGCCCGTCCAGCACCTGCTGGACGCGGGAGATGCTCTCGTTCTCGACGAACCAGGCCCGGGCCTGCGGCGGCAGCAGGTTGGTCGCGGTCACGGCCTCGGCTTCCGACCGGACCATCTCGCCGAAGTAGTCGCGCAGCTGCTCGCGCGACGACATCGCCCCCGCGATCTGGTCGTAGACCGGACCGTAGTCGAGCTTGACCGAACGGAACGCCTCGATCGAGAAGTTCGTGCCGGCACTGGCCGTCCCCTGGCCCTCGGCCGTGCACTCGGCCGGCAGCTCGGGCAACGCCTCGGACGCGGTCCCGTTCGCCTGCGCCGCCAAGCGCTCGGAGGACAGCAGGAAGCACTCCTCGTTGAGCACGAGACGGCCCTCGCGGAGCAGGATGTTGCCGAGCAACAGCTTGGCCTCGGGGGCGTAACGGCTCTCGGGGTCGTAGATCACGAGCATCTCGAGCGAGCGGCGGGCCTTGGTGGTGTCGCCCCGGGCCAGATGGACCCAGGAGACCTCGTAGAGCGCGTCGTCGAACGCCTCGGAGTCGGTCGAGATGCGCTGGTAAGCCTCGATCGCCGCTTCCTCGCCCTGCTGCTCGTACTGGATGCGCCCGATGGCGAGGTTCGCGAGGTCGACCGTCGCGCGGTCCTCGGCGGACTCCGCGGGCGACCGCAACACCGACTCGAACGCCTGGAGCGCCCGATCCAGATCGCCGAGCTTCACGTAGACGGCGCCGAGGAAGTAGCGCGCGCGCAGGGTGTACTCGGCACCGTCCGGCACCGACAGGAACGCCCGCTCGGCCTCGGCCAGATTGCCGCTGTGGAAGTGGTACTTGCCGCGGAAATAGGGGGTGACGGCCGCGACGTCGGCGCCCGGGAGCCGGTTGAGCTCCGCGAAATAACGCTCGATGCCGGCGAAATCCTCCATCCGGATCGCGATCTCGATCAGCCGCCCGAGCGCCGGCTGGATGTACGGGCGGAAACGCGTCTCGGTCGATTGCTGCAGCAACCGCTCGAGGAACTCCCGCGCCCCGAAGGGGTCCTCGGCCTTGTAGAGCGACTCACCCAGGTGGAACAACGCGTCGGCGTAGGCCGTCTGCTCAGGGTAGTTCTCGACGATGTCGAGGTACATCACGCCGGCTTCCTCGTAGAAGCCGAGGCGGAAGAACATGTCGGCGTCGGCGAGCTTCTCCTCGACGTAGCGGGCGCGGTCCTCGCTCAGCCGCACGTTGGCCTCGCGCGCCAGGTTGGCGACGTCCTGCGCCACGTCCTGGATGCGCCGCTCGGCACCCGCAACGTCGGCCGCCGCGGGCCGCGGCACCCCGCAGAGCACGAGGAGCAGCCCGGCCCCCCAACGGGCCGTGCAACCGATCATCACTGGCCTCCAGCCACGCCCGTCGCCAGGTCGCGGATCTGCTCCGTGAACCGGATCGTCGGCCGCTCCTCGATCGCCGTCAGCGGGTCCCCCTGCTCGAACCCGATGCCCTGGATCGTCACCTCCTTGCCGCCGGCGATCGTCACCGTGTGGCTGGAGTTCACGCGGAAGCGGTACCCCTGCAGGTAGGAGAAGATGCCGTGACCGTAACCGCGATACTCGATCTCCACCGAGATCGTGTGGTCCCCCGGCGCGATGATCGACTCGTAGACGCTGATCTCCTCGAGGTCGCCCAGCTCGCCGCTCTCGTCGGTCTGGTTGTAGACCGGACTGCGGTCGAGGAAGTAGACCAGCTTCACCAGCTGGAACGTGCCGCTCATGTCGTTCTTGTGCATCAACTTGATCTTCGAACGCCCCGATCCGGTGCCCTGGATCACCGTCTCGGCCAACTGCGCCAGCCGGGCCTTCGACCGGAAGACCTCCTGCTTGAGCTGGTTGATGCGCTGCTCGAGGTCGCGCAGCTGCAGCGCATACGACGCCACCGCCTGCTCCTCGCCCTCGCGGATCGCACGCACCTGGGTGCCGGTGGGACTGCCCGGCGGCGTGTACGGCTCCGTCCCGACCGCCGCAGGCTCCGCACCGACCGCCGCAGGCTCCGCACCGACCGCCGCAGGCTCCGCACCGACCGCCGCAGGCTCCGCGCCGACCGCCGCAGGCTCCGCGCCGACCGCCGCAGGCTCCGCACCCGTCCCCAGCGTGTCCGGATAGGCCGGCGCACCCGCCGGCTCCGTCCCCGGGTCCCCCTCCACCGTCTGGGCAACGGCCGCTCCGGCCGCGACCAGGACCACACACACGACCGCCAACGTCTTCCAACCCGTCTTCGACATGGTCCGCTCCCTCGGCTCACGGTTGAAAGTGTCATCCCCCGGGGTCCGGCTGCGTCCAGACAGCGCAACGGCACGCGGCCCGACACCCCGGGGTACACGCCGCACCAAGAGCCGCGGCGGATTCTTACACGCGGAAATCGGACCGCGCAAGCACCAACTGGCAGGAAGGCACGGAGGGAGGGAACCGTTTTCGAAATCAGAGGTTACGGCCAGTAGTCGGTGACCTCGAACCCGTCGAGATCGATCCGGCTCAACCCGTCGGTCGAAGAATCGAGGACCAACAGGGCCGGACCGGTGCCGGTCGTGTCGTCCAGCACCGCCGCCACCGGCAGGCTGCCCACCTCGGCCACCAGCGACGTGAACCCCCCCTGGGCCTTCAACTCGTAGCGCAACCCGCGCGCGGTCGGAGCCGTGCCGCTCTCCATCCGGAAGCAGATCCACGGATTGCGGAACGCGACCCCCTCGGTCGCCCGCGCGGCGTTGAGACAGCGGAACTCGCCCTCCGGCCCGGTCGCACAGTCGGTGGGCACCGGACACTCCGTCGCGCCGGGGTCTTCCACGCAGCGCCCCGTCCCGGACTCGGCCACCACGTGATGCTGGAACGGCACCGACTCGCCCTGCACCAGCCACTGCCCGGAGACCCGGACCTCGTAGGATACGGCCCAGGGATAACACCCGTCCGCTCCCCCCGTGGGCAACGGCGCCCCGCCGGACAACGCCTCGAGCCGCACGCGGTCGGTGTACGCTTCCGCGATCCGGTACTCGCGCCGAGCCACGCTGGCGTCGTCCTCGCCGCCGTAGACGCCGCAAGCGACCGCGTCGGGGTCGAGCGGTTCGGGCGGGTCGAGCAGGGTCAGGCGGTCGCCGGCCAGGACGCCGCGTGCGCAGAACGGCATTCCCCGGTCGGTGAGCCAGCCGTCGGTGCCGACGACGCCCGCCGTGCCGCCGGTG
>JAFGHH010000376.1 GCA_016930215.1 Deltaproteobacteria bacterium | reverse complement strand
TTGTTGGTGATCTGGAGTGCATCGATGCGGCGGCCGACGATGTTGGACAGTCCGACGACGTCGAAGCGCAGGTCGTCGGTTTCGAAGGTGTAGAACACGCGTTCGTCGGCGCCGTCGGTGGTTTCGGTGCCGTCGGGCCATTTCGACATGACGAGCTGGTTGACGTATTCGACGAAGTACTGGGCGGCGGTCTGGCGGACGTAGGGTTCGGCGTCGGTGGTATTGACGGTATTGGTTTCGAGCTCGTACCAGTTGGTGAAGCCGTCGCGGTCGAGGTAGATGGCGGCGCGGAAGAACTGTCGGTCTTTGAAGTCGAGCTGGACGGTGAGATTGAGGTGACGTTCCCAGCTCTGGCCGTTGATGTCGAGGGAGAAGTGGGCTTCGTAGCGTTTGCGGCAGGTATTGCCGTCGGGTTCGCAGGTCGGGAGGGGTTCGGAGGCCCAGTACTGGTAGAAGAGGGGGTATTGGTGGTTGATCCAGTCGAGGTCGTGGCCCCAGGCGCGGGGGGTTTCGGCGAAGATGAAGAGCCAGTCGCGGAAGCCGTCGTGGACGAAGACCTTGAGACGTTCGGCCCATTCGCGTTGGCGTTGGGCTTCGGCGGCGAGGCGTTGGCGTTCGGCTTCTTCGGCGGCGCGTTGGCGTTCCTCGAAGTAGGAGTTGGCGCCGATGATCTCGTTGGCGAGGGCGGCGTGTTTCCCTTCGGGGAGGATGGTGAGATAGAGGTTGAGGATGGTGGTATCGCGGCTTTCGGAGGCCTCGAACAGGGGATCATCGATGCCGTCGGCGAGGCGTGCGACGTCGCCGGTCATGCGGCCTTCGGGGTAATTGCGGCGATACTCGGCGACGAGCTGTGCGCGTTCGACGACGCGTGGTTCCTGGTGGATGCGTCGGACGGCGGCGTACTCGTCGTGCGTGGTGGCGATGAAGCAGCCGCCGGCGCCGAGGGTGGCGGCGAGGAGGAGGCAAGCGGTTTGCAGTCGCGGGTTCATCGCGGTCACCTCGGGTCGCACAGGCTGACGGCCGTGCAGGAGAGGGGCATGGGCATGGAGGGGTCCCAGCAATTCTCGCCGGTGTCGCACCAGCAGGCGGCGGAGCGGGCTTCGGTCGTGCACTGATCCTTCTCGTTGAGGGTGATCACGGGGTCGGGGTAGCTACCGATCGGGCAGAGGGAGTCGAAGCTCCAGGTGGTGCAGTTGCGGCCGCCGGCTCCGGTGCATTCGCTGACGCAGGCGGAGTAGCCGGCGCCGGCTCCGTAGCGACCGCACTCGACGAGCCGTTGGCAGTCCGCGTAGCAGTGTTCGCCGCAGAGGGTACGGATGGCGGGGTCGCCGAGCAGAGCGGGGGAGTCATCGATGCCGCTCGGGTTGTCGCAGCCTGGGGAGTCGCCGGGGAGGGGGGCGGCGGTGAAGACGAAGACGACGACGAGGCCGAGGGCGCGGAGGGTCCAGTGCCGGGCTCGTCGGATGGTGGAAGTGGGCTGGGTGTTGGTCATCACCACGCCTCCTGGTCCTGCAGCGCGTCCGCGGGGGGTGTCGGCTGCGCGAAGTCGTCGAACCATTCCCAGTAGAGGACGAGTCCGATGGTGCCTCCGAAGGTGGAGAGGGTATAGGTGCCGAAGTAGACCTGGTAGGTGGCGCGGATGAAGACGCCGAGTCCGGCGAGGAACTTGTAGGCGTACTCGGCGTTGATCTCGAGGCCCGGGGTGAAGGTGTAGTCGCGTTTGGCGGACGGCTGCCATTCGGAGATCAGGAACGGGACGCCGAGTCCGGCGGCCCAGAACATGTCGCGTCGGAAGGGGTGAAGGATGCGGTAGCCGGGGACGATGCCGACGGAGAGGCCGTGGTCGATGGTGACGTCGTCGCCGCGAACGGTCTTGGTGTAGGAGCCGGGCATGCCGATGGGGACGGCGAGGGTTGGTCCTTGGAACATGCCCCAGAGGGGGAGGAGACCGAGGAAGGCGGAGGGCTCGAGGGTGATGGCGGAGTTGTAGAGGCGGAGGGAGCCTTCGGCGGTGAGGCCGTAGCCGACGCCGAGCTCGGCGACGACGGGCCAGTAGCCGAGGAGTTGATCTTCGGGGAGGGAGAAGACGGTGGAGTCGGACCACTCGCCGCCCTCGCCGCCCCAGGCCGGCTGTGTCGCGGGAGCGTTCGGGTCGCCCCATGGTTGTGCGGGTTGACCGCCCCAGCCGGGCTGAGCGGGCTGGGTCTGGGGGGGCGGTTCGGAGGGTGGGGGAGGCGGGGCCGCCCAGGGCCGTTCTTCTTCGGTTCCGGCGGGGGTCGGGGTGGCCGGTGGTGCCGGTTGATCCGGCGCCGCGACCGGTTCGTCGGGGGCGGTGACCGGTTCCGCGGGGGTCGCGGCGGCGTCGGCATCGACCGTCACGGCGGCTTCGGCGGTGCCGGTGGTTGGTTCGGTCTGTCCGGCGGCGAGCCGTGGTGCGGTCGTCGCGGCCAGGCACAGAAACAGTGGAATCGAGGGGTTCCCGAGTCGCATCAGGCTCCACCTTTCCGTCGAGGCGCGCGTGGGCGCCCCGCGAGCGTTTGCGGGCGGATGTAACTACGACCGGCGACGGATTACAAGTAGGTGCGGTGGGGGTGTCGGGCTACGACGAGCGTCGGCGAAGGAGGAGGGCGAGGCCGAGGAGCAGTGCGGCGCCGAGCCACGGGGTGCGGGGCGGGATCGTGCGGCAGCCGCAGCCGTCGCCGCCGACGGTGACGATCGGTTCGGTATCGCTTGCGGCGTCGGGTTCGGCGTCGGGTTCGGCGTCGGTCGAAGCGTCGGCCTCGTTGGGGAGGTCTTCGGGCACATCTTCGAGGACGTCGGGGGAGACGTCGGCGGGGACGTCCTCGACGACGTCTTCCTCGTCGGGTCGCGGCATGGTGACGGAGATGCTGGCGGTGACGCCGGCCCACATCGGGTAGCCGTTGCGGTGGGCGTAGGTGAAGTAGTATTCGGCGCCGGGTTCGAGGAGCGGGTCGGTCCAGGTGGCGTAGGTGATGGCGTCGGGGTTTCCGGTGACGACGATATCGTAGCCATCGATCGTGGCGGTGAAGCCGGAGTAGCTGAAGTGGATGGGCGAGCCCTGTCGGCTGTAGAGGTCGTAGGCGTTGGGGTCGACGGGGAGGCCGGGGACGGGGGTGAAGACGAAGGACATGCGGAAGGCGGTGAGCGGGGTACGGATGCGGTACTGGACGCCGGAGTACATTTCGCTGATCCAGCCGCCGTATTCGTCGAGGCCCGGGCTGATGTTGGAGGCCGTGAAGCTCTCGAAGGTGTCGGGGTCGTAGAGGTCGATGATGCGGACGCAATCGATCAGGCCGCGTTCGCCGACGATCCGTTCGACCTCGTCCTGGTCGGCGGAGGTGAGGGTGCCGTCGGTGACCAGGCGTCCGGCGGCGGCGACGAGGGCGCGGCCGGCCTCGTCGAAGTCGGCGGTTTCGGAGAGAGACTGGAGGGCGGCGAAGGCGAGGGGGTCGGTTTTCGCGGCGCCGATGGCGGTGCGGATTTCCCAGAGGGTACCGAGCCAGATCTTGCCGTCGCCGTGGGATTCGCCTTCGAGGTAGAGGGGGCAGGTGTTGTCGTTGTCGGCGTGGCGGGTGCCGAGTTCGCCGCCGAGTCCCTCGCGGGAGATGTATTCGCCGAGGTCGGGGTCGCCGGCGAGGGTGCAGGAGAAGTAGTCGGCGGTGCCTTCGTTGAGGCCGCCGCTGGAGTAATCCGGACCGAGTTCGTCGCGGCCCCAGCCGCGGAGGCCGGCAGTGGCCTCGACGATGCCGTGGGTGAACTCGTGGTAGATCACGTCGCCGTCGTAGGCGAAATCGATGGTGCCCTGTCCGAGGCTGACATCGCCGCAGTGGTCGTCGTCCATGTCGCCGTAGAAGGCGTTGGCGTAGTCGAGGTTGACGATCCCCATGACCCAGCGGTGTCCGCCGCAGGACAGCTCGAAGTCCAGGGTGTCTTCGAACCAGCGGTTCACCTTGTCGACATGGTAGTAGACCATGACCTCGGCGAACTCGTCGGTGAGGGACGGTTCGACGAGGTCGTAGAGGTAGTCGCCGGAGGCGTCGGGGACGGCGCGTTGTGTGAGGGAACGGCACTCGCTGGTGGCGCAGGCGAAGGCCCGCGCCAGGCGGCCGTCGAGGTTGGTGGTGGAGGTGAGGTCCTGGAGCTCGACGGTCTGGAGGATGGGGTTGCTGACGGGGTTCGGGTCGTAGACGCGGGCCTGGGCGTCGAGGAACATGCGGCGGGCGGTGATGGGGCGTCCGGAGACGGCGTCCTGGAGGACCTCGAAGCGATCGAGCGGTCCGCCCTGTTCGACGACGACGACGTTGACGAGGCGGACGGCGGTGCCGTCGGCGAGCAGGGCGGGTTCGAACGCGGTGACGCGGGCCTGCGGCACGACGCGCAGGAGCGCGGCGACGGCGGCGTCGCGGTCGAGGAGCGGCGTGGTGGGTGCGGTGGAGACGTCGGCGACGCCGCCGGAGACCTGGTAGACGCGCCCGTCGTCGTCGGCGACGACGACGAAGCCGCGGCCGAGGACGGGGCGGCCCCAGGCGGTCTGGCGGAGGCGGACGGTGGTCCAGCCGCGCCAGGTCTCGGCGCGTTCGAGGTGCAGGGCGGCGCGCGGGTCGGTCAGGCCGAGGATGGCCGACTCCCGCTCGAGGAACCGCCAAGCGGCCTCGACCGGGTCGCGGGCCAGGGGGTCGGAGCGGAAGTTGCCGAGGAACGTGGCGCCTCGGCTGGAGGGGAGGAAGCGGACGTAGGCGTCGCTCCCGTAGGTCTGGAGGAACGCGGCGGTGCGCAGGGCCGCCTCGTCGACAGGCATCGGCGAAGCGGACACGGGTGCGGCGACCGACAGCGACGCGAGCACCAGGAACGCTGCGGTTCGAATGGTCATGCGTGCCTCCTTGCCCCCACCCCGGGCCGGGGGACGACCGGCGCCGGGGGTATTATGGACCGGCGGCGGGGGAGCGCAAGGGGGACGGGTTTTTCGCGCAGAGGCGCAGGGGAAAGACATCACGCAGAGGCGCAGAGGCGCAGGAGAAAGACCGCACGCAGAGGCGCAGAGGCGCGGGGGAAAGACCTCACGCAGAGGCGCAGAGGCGCAGAGGAAAGACCTCACGCAGAGGCGCAGAGGAAAGACCTCACGCAGAGGCGCAGAGGAAAGACCTCACGCAGAGGCGCAGGGGAAAGACCTCACGCAGAGGCGCAGAGGCGCGGGGGAAAGACCTCACGCAGAGGCGCAGAGGCGCGGGGGAAAGACCGCGCGCAGAGGCGCAGAGGAAAGACCGCGCGCGGGGGTGCAGAGGTCGGATCGTGCTTTGCTGCGGGAGGTGCTCCGCGCTAAGGTCTGCGGCGTTTGAACCTCCGCGGCGGGCGGGTCGTCGAAGGCCGGTCGCGGGAGGCGGGAGGCGGTGGTGGGTTCGTTCGGAGCGTGGCTGCGGGGGCGTTGGAGGTCGCGGGAACACCGGGGGCACGGGGTGTACCTGGTGCGGCTGTCGGGGGTGTTGGCGGGTCTGGCGCTGGCGATGGCCTTCTACGCGGAGGCGCTGGGGGGTCGGATCGAGGCGGCGGCGGCGGCGGCGCGGGAGCGGGCGCCGGGCGCCGCGGCGCGGGACGTGACGCTGGCGGGGCTGGTCGAGGTGCGGTGGGGGCTGGTGGTCGACCCGGCGGAGGTGGCGTGGGTGGGGGAGCACGCGGACGTCGGTGCAGCGGGGTGGCTGGACCCGGCGGAACAGAAGCGGGCGGTGTTTGCGGCGGCGCTCGCGCCGGACGCGGCGCGGGACCTGTTCGTGGCGGACGTGGCGCTGATGGGCGATCGGCCGGTGCGGGTGTCGCTGTTGCGGAACCTGACGGAGTCGCCGGCGGCGGACGAGGCGGACGTCGTGGCGGCGGGGGACCTGGTGGCGGCGGTGCGCTGGGTGGAGGGCGACCCGCCGACGGTGCTGGTGTTCGACGCGGCGGGCCAGGACGACGGGTTGACGGACGGCTGGCCGTTCGTGGAGCGGTTCAAGGACGCGGTGACGAACTTCCAGGAGACGGGGCGGGCGGCCGGGTTGCACCGTTCGGAGGTGCGGTTGGCGGCGGTGCCGCGGTCGCTGCGGCTGGCGTGGAGCGGGAAGCTGCTGTCGATCGACACGGGGGACGGGGAGGTGACGGTCGACGCTCGGGGGGAGGTGCGATCGGGGACGGCGCTGGTGGCGGCCGTGGCGGTGCAGACGAAGGCGATCCGGGGTCACGTGGCGTGGGCGATCGACACGGTGCGGGCGTGGGTGGGGACGGGTCCGATCGAGGCGTTGGAGTACCTGGCGTTCAAGTTCACGGACCGGATCAAGCGGGCGACGGTGGACGAGGACGAGGCGGCGGAGGAGATCGCGGCGTCGTTGGCTCCGACGCGGCCGCCGGACCTGGCGGCGACGTACCGTTTCGAGTTGGGGGGGGAGTTGGAGAGTCTGGACCTGCACTGGCCGCCGCCGGACATCGCGCCGGCGGCGGTGCAGGGTCCGATGGAGGGCGAGGGTGCGTGGGCGCCGGTGGTCGACGACGACTTCGCGACGAACGAGGAGGGGGCGCCGGCGACGTTCTACACGACGTTCCTGCGGACGGACCCGGAGCGGCCGTTCTCGGTGGTGTACCTGGTGACGTGGGACCCGCGGCGGGTGACGATGCATCCGTCGGGTGGTTCGATCGAGCCGAAGGCGGCGACGGGGGAGACGTCGGGGGGGCTGGTGCCGCGGGACGACGGGACGATCCGGCGGTTCGTGGCGGGGTTCAACGGCGGGTTCCAGGCGTTGCACGGCGAGTTCGGTCTGGGTCAGGACGGCAAGCTGTACCTGCCGCCGAAGCCGTGGGGCGGGATGGTGTTCCTGTTGCGGGGCGGGCGTGCGGCGGTGGGCACGTGGCCCGGTCCGAGCGAGGACGTGGCGTTGTACGCGGGCGGTGCGGTCTACGACCAGGATCCGCACGGGGTGAACGAGCGGGCGTTGGAGGAGTTCTTCGGCGAGCAGGGGGTGATTTCGTTCCGGCAGAACCTGACGCCGTTGTTCGGGCACGGTCAGGTGAACCCGTACAACCGCAGCTGGTGGGGCTCGAGCCCGAAGGACCTGGACGACCCGAACCCGGTCACGGTGCGGTCGTCGTTGTGTTGGACGCGGCACGGGCACCTGGCCTACTTCTACGGGCTATCGACGAACCTCGACGCGATCGTGGCGGCGATGGAGGCGGCCGGTTGCGGTTACGGTCTGCACCTGGACATGAACGGCGGCAACGTGGGTTGGGAGTTCTACCGCATCGTGGAGGCGGGGACGCCGGCGCCGTCGGGGATGCGGGCGGGGTTCCAGGCGGAGGGCGAGGTATCGGGGCGGGAGGACCTGCGGTTCCGGGCACGGACGTTGTTCCAGGGGATGGACATCTTCCGTTTCCCGCGGTACGTGCAGCGCGAGCCGCGGGACTTCTTCTACCTGGTGTTGGAGCGCAACCTGCCGTTGCCGGACGTGGCGTTCGAGGGCGGGTCGGAGGAGGACGGCAAGTGGTCGCAGCGCGGCCTGCCGATCCGTTCGTTCCCTCCGCCGATGACGTTCGCCTCGGGGCCGGCCGACCCGGCGGGGGCGAGCAAGGTCTACCTGTTGGCGATCGACCCGCGTTGGACGGACGTCGGGCCGGCGACCGAGCCGGCGCCGGAGGGGGCGCTCGGGGCGTTCGTGCCGACCGTGGGGTCGTCCGGGGTCTGGCGGGGCGAGGGGGAGGCTCCGTTCGCGGCGGACGACGCGGTGGTGGTGTTTGCGCGCGACCCGTTGGGTCTGGAGCACCGGCTGCTGGTGGACCGCTGGAGTGCGGCGCGGGAGGCGGTGGGGGAGTGGCCGGTGGTACTGGCGTTGCGCGGGGTGCCGTTGTCGGAGGCGAGCACGGGGGCGTTTGCGGGGGCGTTCGGGGTGCGGGAGGGGGAGCGGTTCCTGCGGTACGCGGAGGTCGGGAGTGGGGACGGGGCGTTGTTGTACCGGACGCTGCGGGCGGCGGGAGCGGAGCGGGTGGTGGGGATTTCGCGCAACGACGGAGCGGGCTGGGTGTTTTTGTACGGCGGTGGGGAGCGGCGGCCGTTGACGCGACCGGAGTTGGCGGAGGGGAGTCTGGAGGGGGCGGCGTTGTTCGCGGTGTCGGGGACGCCGGTGGTGCTGGAGGTGTTGCAGCAGACGGAGGTGGTGGGGCCCGGGGTCTGGAACCCTCCGCACACGCGTCGGATCCGGTATTTCCGTACGGACGACCACCGGTTGCGGGCCTTGCGTTCATATTGACCTGCGTATCCGGACCTGGGTAGTATTCGACGCCGATTGCAGGCGTTGGCCCCGCCCGCCGTGGGGAGCGGCGAACGGGGGGACACCTGTGGGGCGAGAGCCGGGCGGGCACGGGGTTCGTCGGGGGGTTCCCGGCGGGTCGTGCCGCGGGCCGCGGTGGGGCGACGGAGGCGTTTTCGTGAAGAAGCCGATGCCCTTCGGGAAGTACTACCTGCTCGACCGGATCAACGTCGGCGGCATGGCCGAGGTCTTCAAGGCGAAGACCGAGGGCGTGGAGGGGTTCGAGCGGCTGGTCGCCGTGAAGCGGATTCTTCCGTCCATCGCCGAGGACGAAGAGTTCATCAAGATGTTCATCGACGAGGCGAAGATCGCGGTGCAGCTGACGCACCAGAACATCGCGCAGATCATCGACCTCGGGAAGGTGGGCGACGCGTACTTCATCGCGATGGAGTACATCCACGGCCGCGACGTGCGAGCGACGTACGACCGGGCGAAGAAGAAGGGCGAGATCCTGCCGCTGCCGATGTCCTGCTTCACGATGATGAAGGTCTGCGAGGGGCTGGACTACGCGCACAACAAGAAGGACGCTTCCGGTTCGCCGCTGAACCTGGTGCACCGTGACGTCTCGCCGCAGAACATCCTGATCTCGTTCGACGGCGAGGTGAAGATCATCGACTTCGGGATCGCGAAGGCGGCGAACAAGGCGGCCAAGACGCAGGCGGGGATCCTGAAGGGGAAGTTCGGGTACATGTCGCCCGAGCAGGTGCGTGGGCTGCCGTTGGACCGGCGGTCCGACGTTTTTTCGTGCGGCATCATCCTGTACGAGTTGATCACGGGGGAGCGGCTGTTCATCGGCGAGAGCGACTTCTCGACGTTGGAGAAGGTGCGGAACGTCGAGATCATGCCGCCGACGACGTACAACCGGAACATCCCGGAGGAGCTCGAGCGGATCGTGCTCAAGGCGTTGGCCAAGGAGAAGGAGGATCGCTATCAGAATGCGATGGACCTCCACGACGACCTGCAGAGCTTCATGTACACGATCGAGAGTTTCTTCTCGCAGAAGGATCTTTCGGGGTTCCTGCGCAAGGAGTTTCCGGAGGACCTGATGCAGATGGGCGGGGTCGAGGCGCCGACGGGCGCGCCGGCGTCGGCGGGACCGCCGCGGGCGTCGAAGCTGCCGCCGCCGCGTCGCAGCCAGCTGCCGCCGCCGAAGGCGCCGCCGCCGGGGCGCGGCTCTTTGCCGCCGCCGCGCGCGTCGGTCCCGCCGCCGAAGCGGACGATGATGGGGATGCCGGCGGCGCAGGTACCGGGGGCGATGCCGCCGGGCTCGATGCCGCCCGGGCCATCGATGCCGCCGCAGCCGATGCCGCCGCAGCAGCAGCCGATGGGGATGATGCCGACGCTGCAGGGGCCGGGCGTGATGGCTCCGGGGGCGATGCCGCCGCAGCCGATGCCGCCGGCGATGCCGTCCGGGCCGCCGGCCGCGCCGCCGCCGATCATCATGCCGGGTCTTCCGGCGCCGCCGGCTCCGGCGGAGCCGCCCGCTCCCGCTCCCGCCGCGCCCGTCGAGGCCGAGGCCTCGACGGGCGAGGGTGTGATGGAGTGGGACGACGACGAGATGGCGACGCAGATCTACGACAAGGCCGAGATGGCCGAAGTCAGCAAGGGTCTGGCGATCGACACGTCGGGGCTCGGCGCCACCGCGCAGCCGGTCCCGGCCCGGGGCGGGTCGGCGGTGCGTCCGCAGGCGCAGGCCGCCGCTCGCCGCTCGTCGAAGACGCCGGTCATCGCCGCCGCGATCCTGATCGTGGCGGTGATCGTGACGGTGCTGATCATCGTGTTCGGCAAGGACAAGGGCGAGGCGGGGAAGCAGCCGGTCGCCGACGCGGCAGTGCCGGTGCTGGCTGCGGCCGACACCGGCGGGGCCGTGCTTCCCGCGGGTGACGCCGGGACGGCGGCTCCCGCCGCGGACGCCGCCGCGGTCGCGCCGACGGCCGACGCGGCGGTGCCGGTCAAGACGACGACGGTCAACGTGCTGCTGGCCGACGGGTTGAAGACCGCCAAGCTGACGCTGGACGGCGTGGAGATCCCCTGGAAGCGGGTGCTCGACGTGCCCGTTCCCGAGGGCGGCTCGGTGGTGTTGGCCGTGGACTGGCCGGGGAAGCAGTGCAAGGAGACGCAGGAGGGCGGCTGTCCGCAGTGGAAGATCACGGCCGCCTCGGGCGACCTGGAGGTCACCGCGGACGCGTTCACGGCGGCGCCGATCCGGCTGGCGCTGCAGGGCACGCTGCTCGAGGGTGCCGCGTTGTTCGAGAAGCTCGCGGGGAGCGGCTCGTCGGAGCCGACGTACCAGGGGTTGACGATCCAGGTCGAGGGGAACGCGTCGTACGCGTCGTTGCTGCCGGGGACGCACACGCTGGTGGTGCGCAAGGAGGGGTACCCGGACTTCGAGTTGCCGGCGGTGACGGTGCCGGAGGACCCGACGCAGGCGCCGGCGATCCCGATCCCGCTGCTGGTGGCGCTGGAGGTGACCTCGCGTCCGCAGAGTGCGCGGGTGTTGTTGGCGCGCGGTTCGGACGAGCCGGCGGAGATCGGGGAGACGGGCGGCGACCCGGTGCGGGTGCTGGTCGACCGGTCGCAGAGCTACCGGATCAAGGTTGCGAAGAACGGCTACCGGGCGTTCGAGCAGGCGTTGACGTTCGAGGAGGGTCGGGCGACGCTGGCGTTGGCGCCGGAGCTGCAGCGCGAGTCGGGCGGGGGGCACGTCGTGCGGCCGCCGCCGCCGCCGGGTGGGGGCAAGCTGACGGTGATCACGCAGCCGTGGACGATGGTGTACGTGAACGGGCGGCGGGTGAAGCAGACGCCGCTGCTCAACCACGAGCTGTCGCCGGGGCGCTACCAGCTGACGCTCTTGAACCAGGAAGCGGGCATCCGGCACACCGAGATGGTGATCATCCAGGACGGCCGGACGACGATGATCCGGCGCACGCAGGACCAGTTGCGCTGAGCGAGCGGCCTCGTCTCAGGGCGAATCCTCGACGAACGGCTCGGGCATCAGTCCCTCGGCCATTCGTGCCTGCGCCTCGGGGCTGCTCAGCATCAGGAACTGGTTCCCGGAGACCCACGGCAGCCGCCGGCGGGCGACGCCGAACAGGGTATCGCCGGCCACGCGCATGGCGTCGAGGTCGACGGAGCTGCGCAGGCGGGCGAGGCGGTCCAGGACCTGCGCGCGAAGCTCGGGGTCGTCGACCGCGTGCGCGGACTGCTCGAGATGCCGGGCGGCGAGGTCGTCGAGGTTGAGCTTCTCGAGGGCGGTGGCGGCGGACAGCACGAGCCACGGGGGCCCGCCGCCGAGCTGGGCCTGGCGCCGGATGTGCTCGGCCCCCTCGACCTTGGCCCGCAGAAGGAGCTCCGGGTCCTTCACCCAGCGCGGGAGCTCGTAGTAGAGCTGGTAGCCGAGAATGCCGTGCAGCTCGGGGTCGTCGGGGAAGCGTTCGAGCCCGAGGCGCAGGAGTCGGACGGCGTAGTCGAGGTCGGCCGGCTGGGGAATGCCGCTCCAGTGGGCGAAGACGACGGCGTAGCCGCTCCAGGCGTAGGGCGAGCGGAACATCGGGTCGAGGGTGGTGAGCGCGTCGAGGTAGGCGTGGAGGTTCTTCGAGTCGAGCTTCTTTGCGAACTTCTCGCCGTGGTAGACGAGCGACCGGGCCCAGACGGCGTCGGCGGCGGCCTCGGTGAAGCCGGCGGCGAGCATCCTTGCGGCGCCGGGGGCCGGCAGGACGAACACGTCGGAGGGCGGCGGCGAGCCCGCAAGCTGCAGGCGCAGTTCGAAGCGGGCCCAGGCGGCGGCGAGGCCGAGGAAGAACAGGGCGAAGAGGAGCGTCGCCAGCCGCAGCACCCTGCGGGTCGGGGGACTCAGCCGTACGGCCAAGCGGTGGAGGGGTGTCACGGATCGAACGATAGCGGGGAGGCGGGATGAGGTCCAGTGGCGAGCGGTGGCGAACTACTCGTCCTGGTTCGTCACGGCCAGGGGGCCGATCGTCACAGCACCATCTACGTTCGACATGCCCCGCCTCTGCCATTCCGACCAGATCCCATCGCCATCCAGGTCTCCGGTCGCGTAGACGGTGAAGACCTGGTTGGCCGCGTCCGTGACGTTGGCTTGGTAGCAGTACACGTACCGTATCGGCGACGAGATCTCGAAGTTCATCTGGGACCACGCAGTATCGGAGGGGCAACCCGGGCCCGGCGCGGTGCACTGCCATTCGTTGATCTGCGGCTGGTAGGATGCCTTCTGGACGGATGTGATCGAAGCCGGACGAGGCACGGATTCCTCGTTCGTCCTTGCTGCACCGGCGCCCCCGGCACAGGCGGACGTCCGCGGCGTGTTTGGAAACCTCGAAACCAGTATCATGGAGCCGCCGGGGGTGACGGTGCCGGTCGATGCTTGACTGCCCGACTTCGCGTAGTACTGCTCCGCGAGGGTCGCGATCTTGCCGAGGTTGGTTTCGGCCTCGCCCGTCTTCGACTGCTGCACGAACTTCATGTACAGCGGGATGGCGATGGCCGCCAGGATGCCGAGGATCACCACGACGATCATCAACTCGACCAGCGTGAAACCCTGTTCCGCGCGTCGCATGAGGCGGACTCCCTTCCCCGGGTGACCGGCGGTGGGACGACAAGATGGAGAAGCGAAGGGCGACCCTGGTTCGCAACTCTCGGATCGCCCTTCACGGAAGGCCCCGCTTCGACCTACTCGTCCTCGTTGGTCACGGCGAGCGGTCCGATCTGGATCGACCCGTCGGTGGCGGTCTGGCCCTGGCGAACGAACTCCGACCAGATGCTGTCGCCGTCGAGGTCGCCGCTCGCATACACCGCGAAGGTCTGTGCACCCGTATCGGGCACGGTGGCGGTGTAGCAGTACACGTAGCGGATCGGCGAGGAAATCTCGAAGTGCATCTGATACCACGCCGTTTCTTCGCCCGGCGGGCACGCACCCACACCGGTCGTCATGCACTTCCACTCGTTGACGGCCGGCTGGTAGGAGGCCTTCTGTACCGTGGTAGTGGTCCCAGGAACCGACTCGGTGTTGGTTCGCGCAACGCCGGCGCCGCCCGCGCAGGCGGACGTCCGTGCGGTATTCGGGAACTTGGAAATCAGCGCCGTCGTGCCGCCGGGCGTGATGGTGGCGACACCCGTCTGGCTCCCCGATCTGGCGTAGTACTCCTCGACCAGGCTGGCGATCTTGCCGAGGTTGCCCTGCGCCTCGCCCGTCTTCGACTGCTGCACGAACTTCATGTACAGCGGGATGGCGATGGCGGCCAGGATGCCGAGGATCACCACGACGATCATGAGCTCGACCAGCGTGAAACCCTTCTTGCCCTTCATCTCTCTTCCTCCTCTTTCGGGGCCTCGGTCCGTCCCGGCCGGGCCCGCCAGCCCCCGAGCCTGCCTAGTTCCCTTCGTTCACCACACCCATGATGTTCTGGGAACTCGACAAGTAGTACTGCGTCGTGTCGGTCGTCCCCGTTGCGCCGCTCGCGTTGAGGTTCCCGTAACCGACGGCGGCCCACCAGTGGTCGTTCGTGTTCGCCAGGCCGGCGGGTACGCCGGTCACCGTCACACCCGGCAGTCCCGCGACGACGACATAGCCGAAGCGGACGGCGCTCTGCGGCCGGAACCCGAGCTGCTTCCACGCCGTGTCGATCGCGTCGGTGCCGGGGTTCCAGTCGACCCAGCCGAAGTCGTTGCGCGGCGCCGCGGCCGGACGGCGATTGGCGAAGACCATCGTCGTCGACACGTTCAGGTACTGCCCGAACTCGGCCTTGAACGCCTCCTGCTTGGCCCCGATGTCCCGCAGCAGCGCCTGGACCTCGCTGGTCTTCGAGTAGTGGTACGGCTGCATGAAGCTCGGGATGGCGATGGCCGCCAGCACACCCAAGATGATGACGACGATCATCAGTTCGAGCAGCGTGAAACCTCGGGACGCTTCGCGGTTCATCACGACTTGCCTCCTTGCAAGCGTCGGGCCACGGCGGTCCGACCCCCGGCACTCAACGATCACGGCTGTTTGACCCGGGCCCGCCCGTTCGACGCGGCCCGATCGACAAAAATTGTCAGTCCCCTCCGCCGTTTTTCGGCGGTTCCTCCCCGGACGGGTCCAGGCCGGCCAGACGGTGCTTTCCCAGCCGGTAGCGCAGCGACCGCTCGGTGATCCCCAGGTAGTGCGCCAGGTCCCGCTGCTTCGAGCCGACCTCGCCGACCGCCTGCAGCAGCGCGCGCCGCTCGACCCCGTCGAGGTACTGGTCGAGCGACTGGCCCGGCGCGCGGGCCGGCAGCGGCGGCTCTCCGGACCCGCTCATCCCCTCCG
The DNA here is from genome assembly GCA_016930215.1 of Deltaproteobacteria bacterium. Classification (GTDB taxonomy): domain Bacteria; phylum Myxococcota_A; class Polyangia; order DRWM01; family JAAZOP01; genus JAAZOP01. Next base: position 1,011 of record JAFGHH010000376.1, on the reverse strand, counting down.
ACCGACCCAGCCGCACGGCGGACGCCTCGATCGACTCGCCGTCGGTCAGCGCGACGGCCCGTTCGATCGCGTTCGCCAGCTCCCGCACGTTGCCGGGGTACTCGTGGACCAGCAACGCCTGCAGGGCCGCCGGGGCGAAGCCGCGGATCGCGCGCCCGAGCTGGTCGTTGTACCTGCGGAGGAAGTGGCGGGCGAGCGGCTCGATGTCGGCCAACCGCTCGCGCAGCGGCGGCAGCTCGACGCGCAGCACGTTGAGCCGGTAGAACAGGTCCTCGCGGAACCGATTCGCCCGCACCTCGGCCTCGAGGTCCCGGTTCGTCGCGGCGATCACCCGCACATCGATCGAGACCTCGTCGACGCCGCCGACCGGCTTGACGACGCGCTCCTGCAGCACGCGGAGCAGCTTGACCTGCAGCGGCAGCGGCAGCTCGGCGACCTCGTCGAGGAACACGGTGCCGCCGTCGGCCGAGCGGAACAGTCCCGGCTGCGCGGAGACGGCGCCGGTGAACGCCCCCTTGGTGTGCCCGAACAGTTCGGACTCGATCAGCGTATCGGGGATCGCGCCGCAGTCGACGACGACGAACGGCCGGTCCGCCCGCGGCCCCTCGTGGTGGATCGCGCGGGCCACCAGCTCCTTGCCGGTGCCGCTCTCGCCGGTCACCAGCACGTTGGTCGGGATCTGTGCCGCGCGGCGGCACATCGCGATCACCGCCTCCATCTTCTCCGAGCGACCGACGATCTCGCCGAAGGTGTGGCGACCGGCGACGCGGGCGCGAAGCTGCACGTTCTCGCGGAGCAGCCGGCGCTTCTCGAGCGCCTTCTCGGCGAGGACCTTCAGTTCCTCGAGCGAGTACGGCTTCTGCACGAAGTCGTAGGCCCCGGCGCGCATCGCGGCGATCGCCTTCTCGACGGTGGCGTGGGCGGTGATCACCAGCACCTGTGTCTCGGCCGAGCGCTCCTTCGCGAGGCGCAGCACCTCGAGGCCGTCCATGCCCGGCATCGCCAGGTCGG
>JAFGHH010000375.1 GCA_016930215.1 Deltaproteobacteria bacterium | reverse complement strand
CTTCCAGTTGGCGGCGACCAGGGGGGTGCGACGGCCGGGTTGCGGGTCGTCGGCAAGGCCCGGGCCGGCCGCGGCGAGCGCCTCGTCGACGACCTGCCGGACCAGCCGCTCGACCTCGTCCCGTGTCGCCATCGCCTAGCGCTCCACCGGCCCGCCCTGCTCGGGGGCCCGCAGGAACCGTCGCCGTCCCGCCGTCTGGAGGTGGTCGATCACGCCGACGATGATCGCCTCGCAGGGGGCGTCCTTCGAGTCCATCACCTGCCGCGCGCTCTTGCCTTCCTGGACCACCAGCACGTAGTCGCCGACGCCGGCCTGTGCGGCGTCGACCGCGAGCAGCGGCGGGTCCGCGGGTCGCGCCCGCTCGTCGACCGGCCGCACGAGCAGCAGTTTGTGCCCGTCGAACCGCTCGTCGGAGACGGTGGAGACGACCTGGCCGACGACGCGTGCGATCCTCACTTGCCCCTCCCGCGTCCGCGGCGACGCAATCCGAGGCCGCGTCCGCGGCGGCCGGCCGGGTCGATCGTGCAGTACTCGCCTTGGCCCGGGCCGGCGAGCATCCGGTCGACGTCGGGATCGGGGTTGGGGATGACGTGGGTTGCCTTGAGCCGACCGACGCGTGCGGCGGCCTTCGCCCCCGCCTCGACGGCGGCCTGGACCGCCGCGGTATCGCCGCGAACGATGATCGTGACCCGACCGCCGCCGGAGTGGCTCTTCTGCTCCAGGCGGACCGGCGCCGCCTTGAGCGCCGCGTCGGCGGCCTCGATGGCCCCGACCATGCCTCGCGTCTCGATCATTCCCAGCGCCTCGCCCATCGTCGTCCTCTCCGTCTTCCGCCTAGAGCAGCTTCTGGACCAGGTCGGGATGCGGTGCGGGGATCAGGGCGGTCCCGAGCAGCAGGCCGTTCTGCGCTCCGGCCTTCGTCCCGGCCTCGAGCGCGGCGCGGACCGCGGCGACCTCGCCCGTCAGCAGCACGAAGGCCTTGCCCCCCAGGGCCCGCGCCAGCCGGATCTCCAGCAGGTCGACCTTGGCGCTCTTGGCCGCCTGGTCGCCGGCGACGATCGCGGAGGGGATGCTGAAGGTCTCGATCATCCCGAGGGCCGCGACGTTCTCGAACGACGAGGTGGCGCTGAAGGCGTCGAACACCTGCCGATGGATGTTGGGGATCACGGTCGCGTCGGTCAGCGTGTCGGCCGCCGTCGTCTCGCCGGCCCGCACCGCGGCCGTCACCTCGGCGACCAGGCCGCCCACCAGGACGACGTACTTGCCCGGGCAGACGGGGTTGCAGGCCAACAGGCGCACCTCGGCCGCCTTGAGCATGGCGTCGGCGGCCTCGAGGCCGCGGGCGATGCTGCTCGTCTCGAGGCAGCCGACGGCGAGCTGCTCCGGCTCCGGCCGTCGCACTTCGGTGGCCTCCAGGGTCGGGTCGGGACGGTTCATCGACTGCACGGCTCACTCCACCTCGATCGTCACCGCGGCGTCGGTGACCTCGACCACCCGGCCGGCGGTGCCGGCGTGCACGCGCGCGCCGAGCTTGCCTTCCGGCAGTTCCCCCAGCAGATCCCCGGGTGCGACGCGTTGGCCGGTCCGCACGACGGCTCGTGCCGGCAGCCCCGCGTGCTGCTTGAGCGGAACGACGAGGCACGGCACGCGGCGCTCGAACGGGCGCAGCGGCGCCGGCCGGTCGTAGGGCGTCAATCCGAGGCGCGCGACGAGCCGCGGGAGGGGCACGCGGCGCAGCGGCTGGAACACGCGCTCCGGCTTCGTCGGCGGCGCGGGCCGCGGGACGCCTGCCGCCGCCAGCTTCGCCTTCAGCGTCCGGTTGACGTAGGCGGGATCGAGGTTCATCACGCAGCCGTAGACGGCGCACAGGCCGCACTCGGAGCAGAGGAACGACCCGACGAACGCCTCGAGGTCCTCGGTCACGCCGGCGGCCAGGTTGCGCATCAGCCGGTCGGGGTACAGGCGGTGCCCGAGCAGGTTCCGCGGGCAGATCTCGGTGCACATCATGCACTTGAGGCACGCGGTGCGGGTCAGCTGCAGCTGCCGCTTCGCGTCGCGGAGCCGCCGTTGGACCACCGGGTGTTGCTCCGGCAGCACGAGTACCGCGCTGGTCGTCTTGACCACCGGCTGTCCGTCGTCCGGGACGAGCGTGCCCATCATCGGGCCGCCGGCGATCAGCCGCGTGCGAGGTTCCGTCGGGCCGCCGGCGGCCGCCACCAGCGCGCCGAGGGGTGTGCCGAGCGGCACGCGGAAGGAGGACGGCTCGCGGACGGCGCCGGTGACGGTGACCAGCCGGTGGGTCACGGGACGGGCCTCGTCCACCGCGGCGGCGACGTCGAGCAGCGTGGAGACGTTGCTGACGACGGCGCCGACGTCGAGGGGGAGGCCGAACTCCGGGATGGCGCGGCCGAGCGCCTCGCGCACCAGGACGAACTCGTCGCCGGCCGGGTAGAAGTTCTCGAGCAGGTGCAGCGAGACGCGGTCCGCCAGCCGGCGCTGCCGGATCGTCTCGCCGAGGCGCTCGACGGCGGTCTTGTACTTGGCCTTGAGGCCCACGATGCCGCGGCGGGCGCCGGTGGCGGCCATCGCGAGCAGCAGGCCGCGCAGCAGCTCGGCCGGCCGGTCCGCCATCTCCTGCTGGTCGACCCGGACCAGCGGCTCGCATTCCGCGCCGTTCGCGAGCACGACCTCGACCCGCGCGTCGAGCTTGACGTGCGCGGGAAAGCCGCCGCCGCCGGCGCCGACGACGCCGGCGGCGCGGATGCGGTCGAGGATCTGCTCGCGGGTCGGCTCGGTCACGGACGTCGCCTCCTAGACGATGCGGAACGCGCCGGCCAGCACGCAGCGGCGCTGGCGGGTGAAGCTGCGGGGCGAGGTCAACCCCTCGCCCGTCGGCCCGGCGATGCTGTAGGTCCCGAAGCCCTCGCCGCCGAACCCCAGGCCGGCGTAGGACGGTGCGTTCTTGACGAAGATCGTGGTCTCGATCTCGCGCGCGACGCGGCTCATGTTCGAGACGCTCTCGGAGTGCATCATCGCCGAGTGGCGGTAGCCGTGCTCGGCGCGGATGGCCAAGGAGAGCGCCTCGTCGAGGTCCTTGGCCCGCACCACCGGCAGCACCGGCATCAGCATCTCCGCCTGGACCAGCGGGTGGTCGAAGGTCGTCTCCCCCACGACCAACCGCACCTGCCGGGGCGCCTCGACCCCGATCGCCTTGAGCAGCGCAGCGGCATCCTGGCCGACGAACTTCTTGTTCGGGTGCGGGTACTTCCCGTTCGGGTGCGGGAACGGCTCGCCCGGCTCCACCACCAGCTCGGTGAGCCGCCGGAGCTGCTCGGGCGAGGCGAGGAACGCTCCGTGCCCCTGCATCTCGGCCAGCAGCCGATCGGCGACGTTCTCGAAGACGAACACTTCCTTCTCGGCCGTGCACAGGATGTTGTTGTCGAAGCTCGCGCCGTCGACGATGTGCTTGGCCGCCTTGGCGAGGTTGGCGGTGTCATCGACGATCACCGGCGGGTTGCCGGGGCCGGCGGCGATGCACTTCTTCCCCGAGGCCATCGCCATGCGGACCACCTCGCCGCCGCCGGTCACCATCAGCATGCGGATCCCGGGATGCTTCATCAGGCCGGCCGAGGTCTCGAGCGTCGGGCGGGCGACGGAGCAGAGCAGCGTCGCCGGTCCGCCGGCGCCGCGGATCGCCTTGTTGAGCAGGCGGACGGTGCGGTTCGAGACTCCCGCCGCGCCGGGGTGGCAGTTGAAGACGACGGCGTTGCCGGCCGCGAGCGCCCCGATCGAGTTGCAGATCACGGTCTCGGCGGCGTTGGTCGTCGGCGTGATGGCGCCGATCACCCCGTAGGGCGCCGGCTCCACCAGCGTCAGGCCGTCGTCGCCGGTGTAGGCCACCGGGATCAGATCCTCGATCCCCGGCGTCTTGCGGGCCGCGAACAGCACCTTCTGGACCTTGTCCGTGACGCGGCCGAGGCCGGTCTCCCGGGCCATTTCCCGGGCGAGCGACTCGGCCTGGTCGATCGCGGTCTGTCGCATCGCCTCGAGGAAGTGCTTGCGGTGGTACAGGCTGACCAGGCTGAACTCGCGGTACGCGGTCGTGGCCGCCCGGACCGCCTCGTCGATCGTCTCGAACACGCCTTCCTCGGGCGTTGCCGCCGCGCGGGACGCCGGCGCGGCCGTGGAGGCGGTGGCGGGGGCCGTCGGGGTGGTCGGCACGCGGTCCTGCAGCCGCCGCACGACCTCGTCGACCAGCCGTGCGATCTGTCCGTCATCGATCGGAATCGTCATCGCAGAGAGGCCTCCGTTGCTGCCGGTCACTTGCTGAAGGTGCGCCGGCCCTGGAACTCGACGTAGTCGATGATGCCCATGATCGTCGCGTCGACCGGGGTGTCCTTGGTGGTGTCGGTGAGCCGGGCCGAGCTGCCCTGGACCACCAGCACGACCTCGCCCTCGCCGGCGCCGACGGAATCGATCGCCACGAGCGGCTTGCCGTCCGGCTGCTGCTTGGCGAAGTCCACGGGCTCGACGACGAGCAGTTTCACCCCGACGAGTTTCTCCGCCTTGCGCGTGCTGACCACGTTGCCCACGACCTTGGCCAGGAACATCTCAGCTTCCTTTCTCGGCCAGCTCCAGCCCCAGTGCCGCGGCGCGCGAGCGCGCCAGCGGGGTCACGATCGTCCGTGGCGGCAGCACCAGCCGCCGCTCGCCCGCCGCCCACAGCCGGCGGACGTCCTCTTCGGAGAGCAGGCCGCCGACCGAGCGGGCGACGGTGGTTGAGGCGGCGGCGGCGCGGCCGAGCCGCTCCTCCCACTCGGCGCCGGTCACGAGTGCGAGGCCGAGCTGTTCGAGGTCCCGGCGGAGCGTCTCGGCCCGGCGGACCAGCTCCCCCGCCACCCCCGGCGCGTGCGGGGCCAGCTCGTCGACGGCCGCCAGCACGGTGCCGCCGCCGAGCAGCACCTGTGCGACGGTGCGAACGAGCGGGTCGTCGTCCTGCAGCTCGACGAGTCGGCGGGCGAAGTCGAACCCCAGCGCGCCGATCACGACGAGGTCGCCCGGGCGGCGGGCGTGCAGGGCCTCGAGCGGGCCCGGTTGCGATGCGTCGAGGATCTCGGCTCCGAACCGGTCGCGCAGGCCGGCGCGGTCCAGCTCGCGCAGGACCGGGGGCGGGGCCAGGGTGCGCAGCTCGTGTCCCGCGGCGCGCACCCGCGCCGCCTCGGCGGCCAGCTCGGCGAGACGGAGCGGCGCGACCGGGAGCAGCAGCAGCACGCCGCGGCGGGCCTGCGGCGGCGGCGATGCGGCGGGCGGTCCCAACCGCGCCAGCACGCGCTCGACGACCCGCCGCACCAACTGCTCGTGTTCGCGTTCGTCCACGCCCGAATCCCTCGCCCGCCCTCAGTGGCGGAAGAAGCTCACGTCGCCCCGTTCGGTGAAGTCGCAGAACGGCTGCGACTCGCCGTCGCGGACCCCCGGCGCGATCGGACACTCGGCCAGTCCGCACAGGTCGCGGCACAGGCTGGTCACGATCTCGACGGCCTCCCCGCTCCGGATTCCGGCCGCATTGCCCTCGTCGGTATCGAGGTGCAGCTCGGTGCGGTAGTTCGGGTCGATCCGGACCAGCACCTCGTCGAACAGCAGGCCCCGGGGTCCCGGGAACCGCGCGTAGACCTTCTGCCTGTCCTGCAGGCCCAGGCGCCGGGCGTCGTCGGGCGAGCAGTGGACGTGGCGTGCCGCGACGATCAGTCCCTCGCGGAGCTTGACGGCGCCGCGGGGTCCGATCAGGTGCGCCCCGGGGGTTTCCTTCGTGTCGCCGGACAGTCGCACCGGCAGGTTGAGCCCGAGGACGATCCCGTCGGTGAACGCGAGCTCGACCTGGCTGTTCGGCCGAGCGGGCCCGAGGATGCGCAGGCCCGGGAGCGAGCGTTTCGGCCCGACGACCTCGATCGTCTCGCGGCAGGCGAACTGGCCCGGTTGGGACAGGTCGCTCAGCGGGGTCAGGTGGTAGCCCTTGCCGAACAGCGCCTCGACGTGCTCCTGCGACAGGTGCGCGTGGCGCGCCGAGAGGGCGACGGGGATCGTGGGACGGGGAACGGTCGGCATGCGTCTGGGGGGGCCTCTCTCCCCGGGAATCCACCGGTCGCCGATGACACCATCGGGGTCGCCGACTGTCAAGCCGCGCCGGGGCGACGGGGGAGGGGCCGGCGGCTATTGGGAGCCCGGGATGACGGGCGGGACGAGGAAGAACACGTCGCGCTGGTCGAGCGGGGTGTAGCCGTCGCCGATGACGTCGATGATCGCGCGGAAGATCTGCGGGTCCTCGGTGGCGGGCACGGTCACGTTGGATTTCGGGACGATGTCCCAGCAGACGCTGGTGCCGGGGAAGACCGTGGGGAAGTAGTCGGGGTGTCCGTCGCCGTCGCCGTCGGTGGTGGCCAGGCCCGCGGTGCAGACGCGGCCCATCACGGTGGCGCCGCTCGTGTTGGTCTCCATGTAGTCGACGAACTCGGCCACCGCATCGACGGCGTCGCTCGGGTCGTCGCTCGGGACGGCATCGACGCGGATCGGAACGTTGCGGGCGAGCTGGTCGACGGCATCGACGACGGTGGTGGAGAGTCCGGTGCCGTCGGCAGCGATCGTGAAGACCAGCGGCCGGCTCGTGGTCGCATCCACCGAGCCGGTGCCGTTGGCCACCGCCTCGAAGCCGACCCGCGCGGACGACCCCGAGGCGATGCCGATGAACTTGATGTGCTCGGCGTTCATCGCCGCGGTGATCGTGGAGACCGAACGTCCCGCGCAGCTCTGTGTCGAGGTCTCGTCGCCGCACTGGACGATGATCTTGACCGCGTCGGGCCGGAAGCAGGGCCAGCCGATCGTGGCCGCGTCGGTGCAGCGGCGCGGCCGGGGTCGGACGTCCGAGGTGCTGTAGACGCCCGTGTTGCCGGTCGCGAGCAGCCACAGCATGTCGAGGTACGGCTCGGTGCCGCCGCACAGGTTGGTCATCGAGCCGATCGCGCTTTCGACGAGGGTGATGTTCGAGGTGATGTCCTGGACGTTGTTCATCGCGTTGGTGCAGCTGGAGCCCGGGCACTGCTCGAAGCGGCCGGCGCCGAAGTTGGAGTCGGGGATCCGGGCGCGGACACCGGGGACGACGATCGAGCGCAACCCCGAACGGAGGTTGGAGATCTCCCCGCCCATCGAGCCCGAGGTATCGATCGCGAAGTAGACGTCGGCCTTCTGCAGGTCGGTGGCGAACGACAGCGTGTCGCGCAGCGGATCCGGCGGGATCGGCGGCGCCGGCGGCGGAGAGTACTCGACGATGAACACGAAGTCGCCGCGGGTGCGCGGCGAGTCCGAGGGATCGGTCGCGCCGCTGCCGTACGAGATCTCGATCAGGTCGGTGACGGTGTCCCCGTCGGTGTCGGCCAGGCACGGGTCGGTATGGTGGACGGAGAGCTCGTCGAGGTCCCGCAGGCCGTCGTTGTCCGAGTCGGTGTCGCGGAAGTTCGGCAGGGTGTCGCCGTCGCAATCGGTCGGGGGGGTCGCCAGGTCGGCGTCCCCCGCCTCGTCGCGGTCCGGCACGCCGTCGTCGTCCGAGTCGAGGTCGAGGTAGTCCATGATCGTGTCGCCGTCGGTGTCGACGAGCGATTCGTGGGCGTCGGAGATCGCGTCCCCGTCGGAATCGAGGTCCAGGTAATCGGGCGTGCCGTCGCCGTCGGAATCCCGGGGCGGCGTGGCGGGGTCGGCGTCCCCGGCCTCGAGGCTGTCGAAGATGCCGTCGCCGTCCGAGTCGAAGTCGCGGTAGGCCGGGATCGTGTCGCCGTCCACGTCGGTCAGCCACTCGTCGGCGTCCCGGATCGCGTCGTTGTCGCTGTCGAGGTCGAGGAAGTCGGGCGTGCCGTCGCGGTCCGAGTCGGCCGGCATCGTCGTGGGATCGGAATCCCCGGCCTCGAGGGCGTCCGGGACGTCGTCGCCGTCCGAGTCGTCGTCCGCGGCGTTGGGGATCGTGTCGCCGTCGGGGTCGTCCCAGCCCTCGATCGCGTCGGGGATCGTATCGCCGTCGCCGTCGACGAGCGAGGTGTCGGGCGGGACCTCGGGCAGCACCTCCGGGAGCACCTCCGCGTCGGCGTCGGCGCCCGGGGCGTCGGCGTCGGCGCCCGGGACGTCGGCGTCGGCGCCCGGGACGTCGAGGTCGGCGTCGGTGCCGAGCGGGACGCAGCGGCCGTCGACGCAGAGTCCGCCGGGGCACTCGGCGTGCGAGGTGCACCGGCCCGCGTCGGTCGCGTCGTCCGTTCCTCCGCCGCAGCGCAGGCCCGCCGCGAGCGCCAGTGCCGCCAGCAAGACCATGATCCATTCCTTGCGGTGCTTCACGATCCGGCCTCCTCCGGCGATGCCGCCGGCGCTACTGCGACCCCGCGATCTCGGGGGGCACGAGGAAGAAGACGTCGCGCGAATCGAGCGGCGTGAACAGGTCGCCGATCACGTTGATCGTCGCGCGGTAGATCTGCGCGTCCGCGGTGGCGGCAACCGTCTCGTTGCGCTTGACGTGGATGTCCCAGCAGACGCTCGTGCCGGGCAACAGGGACGGGAAGTAGTCGGGGTGCCCGTCGCCGTCGGAGTCGGCCGCGGTGAGGGTGGTGCAGACGCGGGTGGTGCTCGTCGCGGGATCCCAGACCGAAGCGCCGCTGGTGTTGGTCTCCAGGTAGTCGAGGAACGCGGTGCGGGTGTTGACCGTGTCGGCGGGGTCGTCGACGAACTGCGCATCGACGCGGATCGGCACGTTGTTGGCCAGCGTCTGCACGGCGTTGATCACCTGCGTGCCGAGCCCCGTGCCGCTGCTCGAGATGTCGTAGACCAACGGTGTGCCTCCGACGTCCACGGCGCCCGTGTCGCGCGCGAGCGTCTCCAGGTGGGAGCGGGCCGAGCCCGAGTTGACGCCGATCACCGAGATGTTGGCCGCGACGAGTGCGTCGCGGGTCTGGACGTAGGTCGGCGCCGTCGCCGTGCAAGAGCCGGTGCTGATCGCCCCGTAGGTCGAGTAGCTGCTCGGGCCGTTGTGGAACAGCGCATCGGTGATCAGGACGATCACCCGTACCGCGTCGGGCCGGAAGCACGGATAGCCGACCGCGCCGGCGGCGCACGAGCGGGCCGCCTGCCGGGGACACGTGCGGCTCGGGTCACCCGCGGCGACGGTCCACAGGGCCGGCACGTGGCTTTCGGGAATGTCCGCGCCGTCGTGCTCCGGCAGCGCGTTCGCCGCCGCCTGCGCCGCCGCCGAATCCGACGTGAGGTTCTGGAGGTTGCGGTACGAGACGTCGCCGTAGCCCGCGTTGCCGTAGGGGCTCACCGGGTAGTCGTCGAAGTTGCCGACGCCGGTCCACGAATCCGGGATGGCAGCGATGATCCCGGGGATGACCGTCGTGCGGATCGAGCTGCGCAGGTTGGCGATCTCGCCCCACATCGACCCCGTCGTATCGACCAGGAAGTACACGTCGGCCTTCTGCAGCGAGGTGGAGAACACGAGCGTATCGACCCACGGCTCCGGGTCGGCGAGGTACGGCTCGACGAACACGAAGTCCCCGCGCTCGCGCGGCGAGTCGGTCGGGTCGGTCGGCCGGCTGCCGTACTCGATCTCGATCAGGTCCGTGACCGTGTCCCCGTCGGTGTCGGCCAGGCACGGGTCGGTGTGGTGGACGGAGAGCTCGTCGAGGTCGCGGACGCCGTCGTTGTCCGAGTCGGTGTCGCGGAAGTTCGGCAGCGCGTCGCCGTCGCAGTTTCCCGGCGGCGTCGCCAGGTCCGCGTCCCCGGCCTCGTCCCGGTCCGGCACGCCGTCGTCGTCCGAATCGAGGTCGAGGTAGTCCATCACCGTGTCGCCGTCGGTGTCGACCATCGATTCGTGGGCGTCGGAGATGAGGTCGCCGTCGGAGTCGAGATCCAGGTAGTCGGGCGTCAGGTCGCCGTCGGTGTCCCGGGGCGATGTGGCCGGGTCGGCGTCCCCCGCTTCCACGTTGTCGAAGATGCCGTCGCCGTCCGAGTCGAAGTCGCGGTAGGCCGGGACCGTGTCGCCGTCCACGTCGATCAGCCACTCGTCGGCGTCGCGGATCGTGTCGTTGTCGCTGTCGAGGTCGAGGAAGTCGGGCGTGTCGTCGCGGTCCGAGTCGGCGGGCATCGTGCGGAGATCGGAGTCCCCCGCCTCGACGGCGTCGGGGATGTCGTCGCCGTCGGAGTCGTCGTCCGCGGCGTTGGGGATCGTGTCGCCGTCGGGGTCGTCCCAGCCCTCGATCGCGTCGGGGATCGTGTCGCCGTCGCCGTCGACCAGCGAGGTATCCGGGGGAACCTCGGGCAGCACCTCCGGGATCACCTCGGCGTCGGCGTCGGCGCCCGGGGTGTCGGCGTCGGCGTCGGCGCCCGGGATGTCGAGGTCACCATCGGCGTCGGCGTCGGTGCCGATCGGCACGCAGCGGCCTTCGAGGCACAGGCCGCCCGGGCATTCGGCGTGCGAGGTGCAGGTCTGGCCCGTGTCTCCGGTCGGCGTGCTCGAGCCGCCGCAGGCCGCGAGCCCGAGGATGCAGATCGACGTTCCCAGGCAGACCGTGAGACGACCGTGCATACGAACCTCCCGTGTCCCGCGCGCCCGGCCTTCCGGCGCCCGGGCCGTGCGGGACCGCTCTCCGGTTGTCGGGCGCCGACCGGTCGGGGCCGGAGCCCGGCAACACCAATCCCCAAGTTAGTTTGAGGGGCACCCGGGAGGATCGTCAAGGTGCATTTTCGGCGAGCCCGGTCGGGCACGAGCGCGCGGCCGAGAGCGGGCCGGTGGTTCGAAGGGTCGGAGGCGGCTGCGGTCGTCCGGGTGGTCAGGCCTTGAGGCCGATCTTGCGGAGGAAATCGTGGCGGTCGCGGGCGTCGTCGGGGCCTTCGGTGCCCAGGGGGGTGCCGCCGTCGATCACGCCCAGCACGCCGCGGCCCTGGTCCGTCTCGGCCAGGACGACCTGGACCGGGTTCGCCGTGGCGCAGAAGATGCGGCACACCTCGGGCACCTCCCGGATCGCCCGCAGGACGTGGATCGGGAACAGGTTGCCCAGCACGATCAGGAAGGAGTGACCGGCGCCGATCCGCTCCATGTTCCGCACGGCGAGGCGTTCGAGCTCCGGGTCGGTCCCGGCATGCCGGATCAGCCGCTTGCCGGAGGCCTCGCAGAAGGCCAGGCCGAACTTCGCATCCGGAGCCGACGTCGCGACCGCCTCGCAGAGGTCCTCGACGGTCCGCACGAAGTGCGACTGTCCGAAGACGATGTTGAGCTCGTCGGGCTTCTCGATCGGGACGACGCGGGTCTGCATGGGCGCCTCACCCCTGGAACAGCGACGCATCGATGCGCTTGCCGCGCGCCTTGCGTCGTTCGAGGAACCGCGGGAGGGTGCGGGTGGCCTTGTATTCGCCGAGCTCCCCGGGGCCGCCGAGCACGAACTCGAAGATCGTGTTGGCGACGAACGGGTCGCCGCCGTCGGCGGCGCGCTCCGCGATGCGCAGCATCCGCACGCTGCCGTCCACGATCGGCACGAGTTCGGCGACGACGTCCACGCAGGCGGCGAGTCGCGGGTCGACGCCCGGCGCGGCCGGCCGCGTCGGGGCGTCGGCCTTGCCCGGCTCGCCGGGCACCGGGGGCTCCCAGCGGTCGGCCTCGACGCCCAGCACGACCGACCCGAGCCGGGCCCGCACGGCGCGCACCAGGGGCACGTCGCGCACCGCGTCGGTCCGCTCGACCACGAGCAGGTCGGGTTGCAGGCACTGCACGAGGTCCCCCAGGCCGCCGCCCGCGTCGTCCGACTCGGCCAGGAGCGATTCGCCGACCGACGGGGGCTGCAGCCGCACCACCAGGGCCGCCGAGGCGGGCGGACCCGCGCCCGCCGGGTCGGCGACCCAGACCACGCGCTGTTCCGCCGGCAGCGACGCCACCAGGGCCCGCAGGAGGGCGGTGCGCTGCGCACGCTGCGGTCCGGCCACGGCCAGCGTCTGGCGCGCCTCGAGACACAGGCGCAGGAAGGTCGCCATCGGCATCGAGAGCATCCCGGTGTCCGCCAGTCGTTCGAGGTCGTCCTCGACCGTCGGTGTGCGGTCGAGCCGAACGACGGGGCCGCCCAGGCTCGAGCCGCCCAGGGCGCCGCCGACCTCGACGCCGGCCAGTTCCGGGTGGCGTCCGCGGAACGTCTCGGCGGCGCCCGACGGCGTGCATCCCGGCATTCCGGCGACGAGGCGCCGGGCGAGGAGCGCGACCAGCGGAGTCGGGATGCGGGTCGTCGCTCGCGCCCAGTGGCCCGCGCGCCGTTCGAAGCAGGTCCCGTCGGGGTAGGCGACGAACGACTCCAGCCCGTCGTCGGCGGCGAGCCGGGGGAACGGGCCGAGGGCGAACAGCGCCTTGCTCAGCTCCTCGACGAGTTCGTCGCGGTCGAGGCGCGGGTCGAGCAGGTCCTCGGCCTCCAGGATGGCGAGCTCGTCGAGCAGTGCGCTCTTGATCCGCCCCTGCAGTTCGTGGTCGCCGAAGACGGCCGGTTCGGCGTCCTTGATCGGTGCGATGTCGTTGGCCCGCGTCAGCAGCCGTTCCTGCACCTGGTCTTCGCCGAGCGTGCCGGCGGGGGCCTTGGGGGCCGCGGGTCCCGCGGCGGAGGTCGGCCGTGCGCCGGATGCGGGCCGACCCGTGGCGCGCGACGGCTGGGCCGCGCCGCGTCCGGCCGTCGGCCGCGCCTCGTGCCTCGGCTCGTGCCGCAGATCGGGGCGCGACTCGCGGCGCGGTTCCGGTGGAGGCGCCGACTCCGAGGCGGCCGCTCGGGGACGGCCGCGTCCGGCGGCCGGAGCGACCCGTTCGCGTGGTGGTGGCGTCGCCTCGTCCAGTCCGGCGTCCTCCAGCGGCTCGGGTATCGGCAGCGGCTGCGGTCGGTGTTCGCTCGGCGCCGGGGCGCGGCCGCCGCGACTCCTGGCGGGGGTCGGTTCGGCCGCCGGCGGCGCTGCTTCGGGCACGCGGCGTGCCGGGCCGGGCTCCGCCGCCGGCGCCGGGGCGCCGCGGGACGGCCGGGACGGCACCGGCGCCTCGACCGCAACCGGTGGCTGTCGGATCGGCATCGGCGGGCCGGGCGGCAGGTCGGGCTCCGGCTCCAGTGCCGACCGCCGGGCGGCGGCACGGGCCAGATCGGACAACACCATGTCGGGCGGGGCGGTGTGCAGGTCGGCCGCGCTGAGCTGCAGCTCCGGCGGCTCCTCGGCGGCGATCGTCGGTCGTCCTTCCGGCTCGTCCAGCGGTTCCGCCTCGGCCTCGGACACCGACTCCAGGTCGTCGGCCGGCAGCGGCGGCGGCGCCGCGGACTTCAGCTCCGGCGGGACCGGCGTCGCGGCGTTCTCGTCCTCCTCGATGATCAGGACGAAGTCGGCGAGGAAGATCCGGTCGCCCGCGTGCAGCACCTCGTCGTCGTGGATGCGGCGCCCGTTGAGGAAGGTGCCGTTGGTGGAGTCGAGGTCGCGGACGACCAGCTTCCCCTGCCGGCGGAAGACGCGGGTGTGCCGTTTGGAGATGTTGTTGCGCGGGAGGATCACGTCGTTGCCCTGCGCGCGCCCGATGGTGATGTCGTCCTTCGGGAACGTGAACAGCTTGGGCTGGCCGCTGCGCTCCGCGATGCTCAGACGGATCATCTCGACTGCTCCTTTCCGCTCCGCGTTCCCGTCGCCCCGGCCCTGCGGCCGGTGATTCACCGTTTCCGAGCCCGGTGTCGTCCCGGAGGCCGGGCCCCGACTGCCTTCATACTCCGATCCGGGGCTTTCCTGGAACCCTTCGCGTGTGCGGCTTCAACGGGTCCCGTCCTCCGCGTCCAGGTTCCGGCGGGCCACCGCGGGGTCGTCCGCGTCCCGCACGGTCCGGCCGTCCGAGAACCCGACCCATCGGGCGCCGTCCCCGGCCGCACCGAAGCGCTCGTCCGCGCTGCAGGTCACCGAGCCGTGCGGCCCGAACCACGTCCGCCAGCGTACCGTGCCGTCCGCGGCGGCGAGCGCGGTGACCGACTCGCCCGCCGCGAACAGGACGCCGCCGGGGGCCGGCGCGAGCTCCGCGGCCGCATCGTGGGCCGGGCGCAGCGGCTCGCCGTCCGCGGTCCACGTCTCCGGGCCCTCCGCCGCGGCGGCGACCAGCCGCAGCACCGAGCCGTCCCCGCACGCCGCGAGGGCGGCGCCCGGAGCGTCCGGGACGAGAGCCAGGTCCGTCACCGGCCCGTCGCAGTGCATCGCGGTTGCGACCGCCGCGCGGCCCGGGCCGACGCGCCGCAGCTCGCCGTCGGCGCCCCCGACCAGCACGACGTCATCGAGCGCCAGCAGGCGGGTCGGCGCGGCGCGCAGTTCCAGCGGGCGCGACCAGGCGGCGCGCCGTCGGGCGAGGTTCCACTTCTGGACCGTCCGGTCCAATCCGGCGCTCCACAGCAGAGCCGCGTCCTCGGTGAACCCGAGTCCCATCACGCGCGAGACGTGCCCGGCGAGGTTCACCGCGAATTGCAGCTCGGCGTTCGTTGCGTCCCAGACCAGGATCGCGCCGTCCACGGCGCCCGTCGCCGCCCGCGAGCCGTCCGTCGACAGCGCCAGGCAGCTCACCGGTCCGTGGTGGTCGTCCTGCCGCTGGGACGGCTCGACGGCGCCCGGCGGCCAGACCGCCACCGTCCCGTCGAGGCTGGTGCTGAGCAGCCGGCCGTGCGCATCGAACGCGAGGCCGGTGACGCCGTCCTCGTGCCCCCGCGCGCGTCGCCGCTCGCGTCCGTCCTCCGTGCCGAGCCAGACCAGCGTGCCGTCGGTGAGTCCGACCACGAGTTCCGCACCGTCGGGCGTCCGGGCGAGCGACAGCGGCACGACCTCGGCCGGCGGGCTGGCCGAGCGGACCCCTTCCGCCGGCGACAGCCAGCGGAGCGCGCCGTCGGCGCCGCCGAGCACCAGCGCGTGGTCGGGGTCGAACGACAGGCTCCGCAGCGGTCCCTCGCGGGACGGGAAGCACTCCTGCGGGTTGCCGGGCGTGCACGGGAAGTACATGCGATCCCCGAGCACGGGTCCCTCGAGGGTCTCGGCGTCGAGGACGTGGATCTCGCCGAGTTCGTCGGCCACGACCAGGCCGTCGCCGTCCGGGGTGAAGGCGAGCTGGGCGACGGCCTGGGCGAATCCGCGGCGTCGCGCGACCTCGGCCGGCGGGTTTCCCGCCCAGACGCGGATCTCGCGCACGGCACTGCCGGCGGCGAGCTTCGCCGCGTCGGGCGACCAGGCCACCGCCGTCACGGGGCCGTCGTGGGGTAGCGAGGCGAGCGGCGTGCCGCGGGAGGCGTTCCAAACGGTGACGACGCCGTCCGAGCAGCCGCCGGCCAGCCGCGCGCCGTCGGGGGAGAAGGTCAGGGCGACGATCGGCTCCCCGTGGTCGCGGTCGCGGGTCCAGGCGACTCCGCCGTCCGCGTCGAGCACGCGGACCGTTCCGGAGACCGTACCGACGGCGATGCGGTCGAGGGCCGGGGCGACGGCCACGGCGGAGACCGCGCGCGGCAGCGCCTCGCCGAGCCGGACGGGCCGGGCGCCGTCCGCGTCGTCGGTCGTCGGCTGCCACGTGAACACCGTGCCGGCGGCGGTTCCGATCGCGACCCGCGGTGCGTCCGCCGGGCCGCCGTGTGCCACCGCGGTGACGCCGCCGAGGCCCAGGTGGCGCCGGCGCGTCTGCCTCACCGGCCCGGTCACCGGGAAGTCGACCCACCAGCCGGCCTGTCCCGAGGCATCGATGCCGAGCAGGCGTCCCTCGCCGAACGGCACGGCCCACACCGGCCCGGCGTGTCCGACCTGCGGCACGAAGCGGAAGGACTCGGGCAGCGGAGCGGGCGGCATCGGTGTCGCGGCGTCGGCGGCGTCCGGCGCGGAGGACCGCTCGTCCGAGTCGCCGTCGTCGGAGTCGCCGGCGGCGACGTGCGTCGGCGGCTCGCCGTGACGGGGGCATCCGCACGCGGAACCCACCACCAGCGCCGCCAGGATCGTGAACGAATCGCGCATGCCTCGGCCGCACCTGCGGCCCGGGCCTTGCCCCGAGCCGGGGGCGTATGCTACCGAGGAACGCATCGGCCGACAAGGTCGGCGCGGGACCGGCGTGCGGTCGCGCGGAGGTGGAGCAAGATGGCGGAAGGCACAGGAAAGGCGGCCCCGGCGAAGCCGACCGGCAAGCGGGGCCTGCCCGTTCCCGTGAAGCTGGTGTTCGGGCTGGTCAAGGGGGGCGCGTTGGGTGCGGGTGCCGGCTGGGTCGCCACCCAGGGCGTGCTCCCGCTGTGGATCCTCGCCGCGCTGCTCGGCGTGCTGGCCGGTGCCGTCGCCGGTCGCGCCCCCTGGAGCGGCTCGGCCTGGATCGCCACGATCCTCAAGGCCGCCGTCGGTTTCGGCGTCGGCTACGGCGCCTACTGGGGCGCCGGCAAGCTCGCCCTGTGGGGCCAACCGTACGTCTGGTTGACCGCCTTCGGCGCGCTGTGGTGCCTGCTCGTCGAGGTCGATGACGCCGTGGGCGGCGAGGACGCGCCCGCCAAGCCGGCGGCCAAGAGCGGTTGAGCCGCGGTCTGCCGCGGGACTGTCCCCCGCCCCTGCGATTCCGCTATTCTGGTCCCGATGGTCGAAGCTCGGCCACCGTCGGGCTCTTCTTCGGGCGGCGCCGTTCCTCCCGCCGAGGGTCGGCTGCGTGTACTCGTCGTCCAGAGCGCGCTCCCGCCGCTCGACGCGGTCCCCGACGCCTGGCCCACCGGACGGTTCGACGTCACCTTCGCCCGCGACGCCCTCACGGTCGTCGCCAGCGTCTCGGCCCGGGAGGTCGACGTCGTGCTGCTCGACACGCCGTTGTTCGACGTCGACATCGATGCCCTGCTGCGGGACCTCGAGCGGCAGCGGAGCGGTGTGCCCGTGCTGGTCCTCGGCGGCCCCCGGCCGGCCCGGCTGCCGCAGCTGTCGTTCGTCGTGCGCCACCTCCGCAAGCCGATCGAAGCGGAGCCGCTGCGGCAGGAGGTCGAAGCGGTCGTTCGCGAGACGGAACACGAACGGTCGCTCCCGCCGCCGCAGTCGGTCCGCGGGGAGTCCGACGCGGCCGACTTCCTCGAGTGGAGTCAGCTGGCGATGGAGCTGGCCGAGGCGACGGTCGAGAAGGACGGGCCGGTGCCGGCGGACGCGGCGGCGTCGGCGGAGGCGACGGTCGAGAAGGACGGGCCGTTGCCGGCGGACGCGGCGGCGTCGGCGGAGGCGACGGTCGAGATCCCGGGGTCGGAGCTGGCGGCGTCGGCGGAGGCGACGGTGGCGCGTGCGGGCGCCGTGTCGGACTCGGCCGAGGCGATGATCGAGACGGACGGGCCGGCGGGCGCTCCGCGACGGCGGGATTCCTCCCGTCCGCCGTCCCGCCGCGCCCGCGGTGTGGATCTCGAGCGGGCGCTGACGATCGACGGGCCGGACGCCGCTCCGCCACCGCTGGCCGGCCGCACCGCGGCGATCGTCGGCCGCCGCGTCGACGTCGCCACGCGCATCTCGTTGGCCCTGTATGCGGCCGGGGTCGAGGTGCGCATCCTCGAGGGAGGCTTGGGCGACGTGCTGCCGCAGCTCCGCGAAGTCCCGCCGGACCTCGTGGTGGTCGACGCGGTCGACGGTGAGGACGTCGAGCGTGCCCAGCGGGAGTTCCGGGCCGAGGTGCGATTGTGGCATCGCCCGCTGCTGCTGGTGGCCGCCGACGCCGAGTTGGAGACGCTGCTGCGGACGGCGGTGCCCGGCGGCCCCGACGCCGTCGTCCGCGCGGACGCGGCCGAGGCCGAGCTGGTCGCCAAGGCCGGCTTCCTGCTCGCCCCGGCCGAGCAGGTGCGGGACCGGATGCTGCGCGAGAAGGTCGCCGCCGGGGAGATCGGCCCCGTCGGCGTCGCGACGCTCGTACGGCTGGCGGCCGCGGCCCGTCCGGAGGGACGGCTGGTACTGCGCGGCGAAGGGCGCCTGGCCGAGCTCGACCTGCGGGGCCCGGAGATCGTGCAGGCCCGGCTGACCGAGCCCGACGGTCGCCAGCTCGCCGGCGAGGAGGCGCTCGCCGTTGCGATGACGCTGCGCTCGGGCCGCTACTCGCTTCGTCCGCCGCCGATCGCCAGGCCGTTCGCCGCGTTGCACCTGCCGATCCCGCAGGCGCTGTGGGACGCCGCCGACCGGCTTTCCGACCTGATCCGCCGCGCGGCGCCCGATCGACTGCCCCGCGTCCGACGTCTCCGTCTGCGCGACCGTTCGGGGCCGATCCTCGGCCTCTCGTCGGTGGAGCTCCGCGCCCGCGAGCGCCTCCAGACGGGCGACGCCCCGCGGGTGCTCGCCGGGGCCCCCGGCTTCGATGCCGAGCTCGTCGCCCGGCTGGTCGAGAAGCTCGTGCTCTGTGGGGATGTCGTCGACGTCGAGGCGGACGACGGTGCCCTCGCGGAGGCCCCCGAGGTCGATGACGCGGCGGTCGAGGTGCTCGACGCCGCCGCGGTCGAGGAACTGCCGTCCGCCGTCCCGCCGCCCCACCCGCCGTCGGCGGTTCGCACGCTGTTCGGGATGCCCCGCGACGTCGCGGTCCGTTCGCCGTCGGTGCCGGCACCGGCCCCGCCGGTCGTGGCGGCGGCCGCAGCGCCGTTGTCGGAGCCGCCTCCGGCCGTCGTGGCGTCCGCGGCGCCGTCGTCGGAGCCGCCGCCGATCGCCGCGGCGGCCGCGGCAGCGTTGTCGGAGCCGCCGCCGGTCGTGGTGGCGGCCGCGGCGCCGTTGTCGGAGCCGCCGCCGGTCGTGGCGGCGGCCGCAGCGCCGTTGTCGGAGCCGCCTCCTCCGGAGCCTCTTTCGCCGCCGGTGTTCGGCGTGTTGCCGTCCGACCTTCCGCGCTTCGACGACGCCGGTCCCGGGTCGCCCGGCCTCCGGGGCGCGGTGCCGGATTCGCCGGTCGCCGAGCCGAGGATCGAGCGGCGTCGGCGTCCGGTCGCCGCCTGGCTCATCCCGATCGCCCTGCTGGCCGCGGGCGTCGGTGTTCTCGCCGTGCTGTACGGGACCGGCCGGCTGGGCGACGGTCGTTCGGGCGCGTCGGAGGACGTCGGCGGCCGTTCGGCGGCGGAGGAGGTCGGCTTCGTCGCGGTCGCCGCGCAGCCGGCCGTCGTCGCGGCGGGCCGAACGGACGCGACGGCGTCCGCGTCGTCGCCGGAGGCGGTCGAGTCGGATGCGGGGTCCCCGCCGGAGACGACGGAGCCGGACGCGGCGCCGTCCGTTCCTGAGTCGGTCGAGCCGGATGTCGTGGCGTCGTCTTCGGAGACCGCCGGGCCGGACGCGGCGTCGGGGTTCGGTGTCGGGGCCGAGGTTCCGGTCGTCCCGGATGCGCCGGTCGCGGAGGCGGAGCCGGCGGCGCGCGACGCGGGCGTTTCCGTTCCGGAGCCGGTCGGCCGGTCCGACGGTGCACGGGAGGCCGGGACGCTCGCGGACGGCGGCCGGGCGCCGACGTCGCGGGAGGCCGGCACGTCGAGCGGTGGTCCCGCGGTGCTGGTGGTGCCGCGGCCCGAAGGGGTGACGGCGGACCTGGTGGTGTTCGTGGACGGGGTTCGTCGCGGCGTCGCTCCGGTGCGGGTCGAGCTGCCGGCGGGGGAGCACGAGCTGCGATTCGAGGCGGCGGGGCGGCAGTCGCTGAGCCTCGTGCGGTTGCGGTCCGGCGAGCGGAAGACCGTGGTGCCGCGACAGTTGGTGCGCCAGCTGCAGACGCCGTGAGCCGACGCGGGGTCCCGTGCGATCCCGCACCGGGCCGAAGGCGGCTCGTCGCGGGGTTCCCCTCTTGGGGTCGCCGGTCAGTTCTGCTATGGTCGCCGCGTTTCGTCCGGCGGTGCACGGCCGTTGGAACCGACGAGGGGATCCGGGAGGGAACATGAAGCGTTCAGTCTGGGCGTTGTTGGCGATGTGGTGCGTGCCGGCCGCGGCGGCGGCGCAGGGCACCGACACGTCTTTGGACCTGCAGCACTACCGTCCCGCTGCGGGCGTGGTGCAGTATCTGGGCGACGTGCGCGGGGCGGAGATCGAGCCGCACCAGATGGTGGGGTTCTCGCTGTTCCTGAACTACCAGCACAAGCCGTTCCTGCTGACGCTGCTGGAGGACGACGGCACGGGCACGCGGGTGCCGCGGAACTACGACGCGATCCAGTACCAGGTTGCGGCGGACTTCCTGTGGTCGCTGGGGCTGTTCAACTACGTGCAGATCGGTTTGGGTTTGCCGGTGGTCCTGGCGCAGGACGGTGTGGGGGCGCAGCCGACGGATCCCGAGCGGCCGACGCTGGCGACGACGGCGGTGCGGGACCTGCGCCTGGACATCCAGGCCCGCATTCTCGGGCACGGCCCGCGCGGGACGGTCGGTCGCGGTTTCGGGCTCGCCGGCGCGCTCGTGCTGGCGATGCCGACGGGCGACTCGGACAACTTCGCCGGGGATGCCAACGTCGTGTTCGACCCGATCCTGATCGCGGACTACGACCTCGGCTTCTTCTCCGCCGCCGTCAACTTCGGCGCCCGCCTCCGCAAGCAATCGACGTTCGCCGACTACGACCTCTCGCACCAGCTCACCTGGGGTGCCGGCGCCGCCGTCAAGATCCTGGACGAGCGGCTGCGGATCCTCGCCGAGTACACCGGCCTGTACAACGTCGCCGGGACCTCGGCGACGTCCCAGGAGCTGCGGTTCGGCGCGGGGTACACCTTCGACAGCAACCGGGACCTCACGGTGCTGGCCGGGGGCGGCTTCGGCATCGGCGACAAGCCCGGCACCCCCGAATTCCGCGTCCTGCTCAGCTTCGTCTACGCGCCGCTCAACCGCGACGTCGATGAGGACACGATCTACGACCGCGACGACGAGTGCCTGGAGGGCGAGCGGGCGCAGGAGGACCTCGACGGCTTCGAGGACGAGGACGGCTGCTCGGACTGGGACAACGACGAGGACACGATCAACGACTTCGACGACGAGTGTCCGGACGAGGCGGAGGACCTGGACGACTACGAGGACGAGGACGGTTGTACGGACCCGGACAACGACGGCGACGGCGTGCCGGACGAGACCGACGAGTGCGCGGACGAGATGGAGGACCAGGACGGGTTCGAGGACGAGGACGGTTGTCCGGACCCGGACAACGACGGGGACCAGGTGCCCGACGAGAGCGATGCGTGCGGCGACTCCGCCGAGGACCTGGACGGCTGGGAGGACGAGGACGGTTGTGCGGACCCGGACAACGACGGGGACACGATTCCCGACGCCGAGGACGCGTGCGCGAACGAGCCCGAGACGGCCAACGGCTACAAGGACGAGGACGGCTGTCCCGACCTGGCCCCGGTGACGGTGGACACCCTGCCCGCCGGGATCGACGGCGCGGCCCTCACCCGGGCCTTCGCGACGTTGCGGCGCGACGTCCGGACCTGCGCTCCGGGCCAGGCGGGCACGGCCCGCGCGCTGGTGACGATCGAGGGAGCGAGCGGTCGCGTCACGGCCGTCGAGGTTTCCGGCGACGTGCAGGGCGAGCCGGCGGAGTGCATCGCCGAGAAGCTCCGTGCGGCGACGTTCCCGACCTTCAGCGACCCGGCCGCCCTGGCCGTATCCTACCCGTACCAGCTCGGCCGCTAGCAGCGGCGCGAGGCAGCGATCGCGGCGCGAGCGTTGCGGCGTCCGTCGTCGCTACGGTGCGGCGGTCGCGCCCAGCCAGCCGCGAGCGCGGGGCGCCAGCGCGTCGCACGGCTCGTCGTCGCGCGGCAGCACGCGGCCGTCGGGCGCGACACGGGCGCCGAGCGGGCGGGAGAGGCGGCCGAGCAGGGCCAGGAGCCGGTCGCGGCGGCGGCCGTCGGCCGGGAGCGGGATCGACCTCGGTCCCTCGAGCAGCACCGGGACGAGCCGGGCCTCTTCGATGCGGCGACGTCCGTCGGGCCGGCGCACGAGTTCCAGGCGGAGGACGGCGCTCTCCGCCTGTGGTCCCCGGACGGGGCCGAAGACGAAGTTGCCGAGCGAGTAGGCGATCAGGGCTCCGCGGTACCACTCGAGCCCCTTGAGCACGTGGGCGTGGTGTCCGAGCACGACGTCGGCGCCGGCATCGACCATGGCGCGGGCCAGCTCGCGGGTCTGGCCGTAGGTGAAGTGGTCGTTCTCCCGCCCCCAGTGTGCGAGGACGACGACGAAATCGACGTAGGGGCGGAGGGCGGCGATCTCGGCGACGGCGTCGTCGGTCCGCAGGTGTCCGAGCCCCACGGTCTCTCGGCCGCCGGCGACGTTGAGCCACATCGTGTAGGCCAGGAAGCCGATGCTCACGCCGTGGACCGTGCGGAGGACCGGGTGGAAGCGGTCCGCGGGGTCGGGCCAGGCGCCGAGCGGTTCGACGTCGGCGCGGCGGAGGGCCTCGAGCGTGTTGAGGACCGAGGGCACGCCGAGGTCGAGCAGGTGGTTGTTGGCCAGGGAGACGAGGTCGAAGCCGGCGTCGGCGAGCAGGTCGGGGGCATTCGGCGGCTGCTGCAGGATCGGCCCGTGCGCCCCGCGCGCCGCGTGGGCCGCCGGCGCCGGCAGCGGTCCCTCGAGGTTGCCGACGGTGAGGTCGGCGTCGAGGGCCTCGCGGACCAGGGCGAACGGGTCGCCGCCGGGCAGCTCCTCCGGGTGGCGCATGTTGACCCGGAGCTGGATGTCGCCGACGGCGCCGAGGGTGACGCGGCGGTCGAGGCGTCGGCCGTCGTGCAGGGCGGCGAGGGCGGCCAGCAGGAGCAGCGGGACGACGGGCACGGGCACCCCCCGCGTCGTCGGCTAGAGCAGGTCCTTCAGCGGCCGGTACTTCTGGCCGGTGGCCTCGGCGACGGGGCCGTAGGTCACGTGTCCGCGGTAGGTGTTGACGCCCTTGTACAGTGCGGGGTCCTCCGAGACCGCGCGCTCGAGGCCCTTGTCGGCGAGTGCTGCGGCGTAGCGCAGGGTCTCGTTGGTCAGGGCGAAGGTCGAGGTATGGGCGACGGCGCCGGGCATGTTCGCCACGCAGTAGTGGATCACGCCGTTGATCTCGAAGGTCGGGTTGTCGTGGGTCGTGGGCTTGCAGGTCTCGACGCAGCCGCCCTGGTCGACGGCGACGTCGACGACGACGGAGCCCGGCTGCATCTGCTTGATCAGGTCGACCGTGACGAGCTTGGGCGCGCGGGCGCCCGGGATCAGCACGGCGCCCACCAGCAGGTCGGCCTCGCGCACGGAGCGTTCGACGGTGTCGGGATCGGAGTGGAGCAGCTCGATCGTGTTGCCGAAGATCTCGCGGAGGTAGATCAGGCGGTCGGTGTTGACGTCGAGCAGCGTGACGTTGGCGCCGAGGCCGACGGCCATCTGGGCGGCGTTGGTGCCGACGACGCCGCCGCCGATGATCGCCACGCGGCCGCGCCGGGTGCCGGGGACGCCGCCGAGGAGGATGCCCTTGCCGCCGTGCTCCTTCTCGAGCAGCGAGGCGCCGACCTGGACCGCCATCCGGCCGGCCACCTGGCTCATCGGCCGCAGCAGCGGCAGGCTGTGGTCGGCGGGTTCGATCGTCTCGTAGGCCACGCCCGCGACCTTGCTCTTGACCAGCGCCTCGGTGCACTCGGGCGCCGCCGCCAGGTGCAGGTAGGTGTAGACGATCAGTCCCTCGCGGAACAGCGGGAACTCCTGGGCCAGCGGTTCCTTGACCTTGACGACCATTTCGGCCTGGGCCCAGACGTCGGCGGCCGTCGCCACGAGTTTCGCGCCCGCCCGTTCGAAGGCCGCGTCCTCGATCCCGCTGCCCAGGCCGGCTCCCTTCTCGACCAGCACCTTGTGGCCGCGACCGACGAGCGTCCGGACGCCCGCGGGAACCATGCCGACCCGGTACTCGCGCGTCTTGATCTCCTTGGGAACGCCGATGATCATCCGTCCACCTCCCGGCCCATTGCCGACCCCCCGAACCCGCGGCGACTCCCTACCATCGCCGCATCACTCGTGCAGCGCCGTCGCGGACAGCAGCGCCTGCGCCTCGCCGAGCTCGCTGGTCGGGTCGGCGCCGTCCACGCACGCGATCGATGTCGAGGCGGAGATGCCCCACAGTTCCTTCAGGGCGTCGTCGAAGGTGTCGGGCATGTACTTGACCCAGACCTTGACCGGCAGCTCGCGGATTTCGCGGACCGGGCTGAGCGCGAACGACAGGGCGTACTCGACGACGTACTCGACGTTCTTCGCCAGGTGTCCGCGGTACTCCTGGGCCCGCCGCTGCTCGATGATCCGGTTCTCGTGCATCGCCCGCCCGATCTCGGACTCCATCATCTCCTCGTAGGAGGCCGCGATCACCTCGACGTTCACGCTGTCGTCCGCCGATTCGACGAACGCGCGGTGCACCTCCGCGAGCGCCCCGGGCTCCGCCACGCCGCGGGCCGCGAGGATCGCGGCCACGCGCTGGTCCGGGGGCTGCGCCAGGAACCGCTGCTTGTCCAGCCGGTAGCGGACGACGAAGTTCGTCGCGTTGTACCGGCCCTCGTGCCGCTGCTCCTCCAGCAGCTCGATCCGCTCGTCGCGCTCGAACTGCCGCCGCAGGTCGTCGAGCGGCACGAAGTCCGTGATGACCTTCACGCCCGCCACGTCATGGATCGCCAGGTCGGGCTGCGGCTGGTCGACCAGCCGTCCGGTGCGGATCGCCTTGATGATCCGCCGCTCGGCGTGTGCGAACTCCTCGATCTGCAGGTCGACCGGCGTGATCAGCCGATCCTTCGGAATGCCCAGTTGCTCCGCCCGCTCCGTCGCGAGCTCGTCGGCGCGACGCTTGATCTCGCGGAAGATGTACTCGACGATCCGCCGCGCGCTCTTCTCCGCGATCCGGCGCATCCGTTTGGACCGCGACGACAGCACGTACGTCGCCCCCTCGCCGTCGCCGATGTAGTAGACCCGACCCTCGAACGGCGTCTCCCGGTAGTAGTCTTCCGGGAACCGGCGGTAGTGCGCGATCATCGCGTCGACCCGTGGCGTGCGCACCGGCGGGTTGCGACACGTGAAGTCCTTCAGCTGGCCCTTGCGTGCGACGGGGAAGCTCTGGACGGGGCGGTCGAGCGTCGACTCGAGGAGCGAGCGGGCGAAGTCGTCGAGATAGCGACGGATGAGGTAGGCGTTGAGGTTGACCAGCCGCTTGAGCGCCAGGCAGTCGGCGGGGTCGAACCGGCCGAGAATCCAACGCTCGAGCACGTCGCGGAGCTCGTCGCTGTGGAGCATGCTGGTCAGACGGATCATGGGGTCCTCCGGCCCGGGCGAGTTCCTCTTCGCGCCGAGCCGCCGACTTGGCGGTGTCTAGTCCCCGTGCGCACGGAATGCAACGGTATTTCGCTTTCCACGGGGCGGCGGGTCGACCCTGTCGACCGGGTCAGTCGGCGAGGACTCGTGTCAGCGCTTCGGACAACGCTTCGATATCGTAGGGTTTGGCCAGCCGTTCGACGGGGCCGTCCACGTTCGTCGCGGCCGCCAGGTCCTCGGGTGCGCCGGAACAGAGGACGATCCTCGCGTCCGGCACCAGCTCGCGAATCGACGTCAGGACCTCGCGGCCGCTCATTCCGGGCAGTCCGACGTCGAGGATCGTCGCGTCGGGCGGCTGCCGCCGGTAGAGCTCGACGGCCGCCGGCCCGTTGTCGACCGCCGTCACGGAGTAGCCGAGGTGTTCGAGCATCCGGGCCGTCGTGAGCCGGAGATTCCGGTTGTCCTCCACCAGCAGCACGCGGTGTCTGCGTCGGGCGGCGCCGTCCTCGGGCGCCTGCGCTCCCGCTCCGCGGCTCGTGTCACGAGGCATCATCCCCACCCCTCCAGGACCAGGCAGTCGAGCTCCCAGCCACCGGTCACTCTAGTCACGCCCGGCGCAAGCGTCAATCCCGCGCTCGTGCGGACTCGGGGTCGATCGCCGCGTCGGCGGCGAACAGCGCGCGCGCCACGGCCGCGACCGCCGCGAGGTCGCGCACGTCCGAGGCGAAGGCCGGGACGCGGTAGTAGCGGTGGAGCGCACCGCAGCGCCGCATCAGTCGCCGCAGTTCCAGCTCGTCCTCCTCGGCCAGTCGCTCGTGCTGCGCCAGGTTCTCCTGCAGCCGGTCGGCGAGCGGCGTGGGCAGGTGGTGCCCCCCGATCCCCTCGCCGTCGCCCAGGGCGCGCAGCCTTACGCGGTTGACCACCACCACGTCGCCCCGGCGGCCGCGGGCCGCGAGGTGGTCGTGCACGAGCGCCGTCTCATCGATCGCCTGGGGCTGGACCGAGGTCACGAGCACGAAGGCCACCTCGCGGGAGCGCAGAGCGGCATCGACGTCGAGGGCCCGGGCACGGAAGCCGGGCAGGAGGGCGCGGGCGTCGCCCAGCAGCCGCGACATCTCCTCGAGCAGTCCGGGTCCGGCGAGGCGGGCGAGCAGGCGCAGGACGAAGCGCATGCTGCGTCCGCCGGCGGCGCCGAGTCCCGAGCCGGGGCCGTCGGTCAGCCAGTGGGAGAGGGGCGAATCGAGCGCGGCGACGAGCCGGCGCGGCGCGTCGAGGAAGTCGAGGGCGTGTGCGGTCGGCGGCGTATCGAGCACGACGACGTCGAAGCGGGGGTCCTCCCGCGCGGCGAACAGCCGTTCGAGGGCCATGACTTCCTGGACGCCGGGGAGCGAGCCGGAGAGGTAGCCGAAGAGGCGGTTCGACAGCACGCGTTCGGCCGTCGGTTCGTCGGGGGCGCTGCGGCGGACCACCTGGGCGAAGGTCGCGGCGGCATCGAGCAGCGAGACGTGGAGGTGGCCGCTCCCGCTCGCGCCGGCCGCCGCCAGCCGTTCGGCCGGGACCTCGCGCTCGGTTGCGCCGTTGGGGGAGATGCCGAGGCTGTCGGCGAGTCGACGGGCCGGGTCGATCGTGAGGCACAGGACGCGGCGCCCGGCGGAGCACAGGCCCACGGCCACCGCGGCCGACATGGTCGTCTTGCCGACGCCGCCCGCGCCGAGGCACGCCACGACGCGCCGGTCGGACAGACAGGTTCCCAACGCCCGCGGCGCGTGTTCGGCGGTCATGTTCCGGTCCTACAGCAGCTCGGCCGCCAGCTCGGCCAACGGCGAGCGTTCCCCGCGGGTGAGGGTCACGTGTCCGGCCAGCAGCTGGTCCTTGAACCGTTCGGCGACGCCCGCCAGCCCGTTCGATTCCGCATCGACGTACGGGTTGTCGATCTGTTCCGGGTCGCCCGTGAGGACGATCTTGGTATTGTCGCCGCAGCGTGTGATCACGGTCTTGACCTCGTGCGGCGTCAGGTTCTGCGCCTCATCGACGATCAGGAACTGGTTCGGCAGCGAGCGGCCGCGGATGTAGGTGAGCGGTTCGACCTCCAGGACGCCGCGCTGGAACAGGTCCTCGTAGCCGCGCGCCCCGCGCAGCCGCGGCTGGGTCGTCGTGGCCGCCGGTCCCACGTTGAAGATCAGCTCCAGGTTGTCGTAGATCGGCTTCATCCAGGGGTTCAGCTTCTCCTCGACGTCGCCCGGCAGGTAGCCGATGTCCTTGCCGAGCGGGAACACGGGTCGGGAGACCAGCATGCGGGCGTAGACGGCGTCGTCCACGGTGCGCCGCAGTCCCGCGGCGATGGCCAGGAGCGTCTTGCCGGTGCCGGCGTGGCCGACGAGCGTCACGAGCTTGAGCTCGTCGTCGAGCAGCAGGTCGAGGGCGAAGCTCTGGTCCTTGTTGCGCGGGCGGATGCCCCACACGCCGTCGCGCGGCACCCGCAGCGGCTTGATCCGGCCGTCGCGGGCGTCGTAGCGCCCCAGCGCCGTATGGTTCGGCGCGCCGGCGTCGCGGGCCAGCACGCACTGGTTGGGGTACAGTTCCGCCTCCTCCGGCCGGGGCACGCCGCCGCCGGGACGGCTGAGGGCATCGACCTGGTCGCCCGGCAGGAGGAGCTCGGCGGTGCCCGAGTAGCCGCCGTCGCGGACGACGCGTCCCGAGTCGTAGTTCTCGGCGTGGAGGCCGAGCGCGTCGGCGCGGATGCGGAGGTTGGTGTCGAGCGTGACGAAGGCGGTGGGCTGGGCCTGATCGGAGTTCCTGAGGTCGAGGGCGACCTGGAGGATGGACGAGTCCTGGCTGCGGGAGTCGCGGGAGCGGAGGTCGAGCGCGCCGCGGGGGAGGGCGACGCGCAGCGTGCCGCCGTTCGGCAGCGGTACGCCCGTGGACAGCGACCCGCCCTCCTCGCGGAACTTGTCCAGGTAGCGCGACACGGTCCGTGCCGCCCGTCCCCGCTCGCTCAGCTCCCGCTTGAACCCGTCGATCTCCTCGATCACGAAGATCGGGATCACCACGTCGTTGTCCTCGAACTTGAAGACCGCCTGCGGGTCGTGGAGCAGCACGTTGGTGTCGAGCACGTAGTTCTTCTTCATCGTTCCTTTCGAGCCTCCGTCGCAGCCCCCGCGGGTTCCGTCGCACCCGCCCCCTCGTCCGTCGCCGGCCGCGCCCCGAACCGGTAGTGTCCGAAGCGCTGATGAACCTTGCGGATGGCGTCATACCTCCGGTCGTCGCCCACGATCCAGCCGTCGTAGCCGATCCCCTCGCGCAGCGACGCCGCCATCGCCGGGTCGTCGTCCAGGACGAGCAGTGCGTGCTGGAGCGCGGCGGCCACCCGCAGACGTTCCGGGTCCTCGCGGCCGCCGACCAGCGGGATCCGCACCGCGACCGCGTCGCGCGGGATGCGCGCGGTCTTCGCCAGCAGCCGCAGGCGCGCCCGCTGGTCGTCGGGCAGGGTATCGACGATGTTGTGGTACAGCGCCCCCGCCGCCAGTCGGCGCTCGCCCGGCGGTCGCAGCAGGTCCGCCAGCACGTCGCCGTGCCGGCGGTACAGGCGGGCGTCGCGGAGGAACTCCGCCGGGTCGAGCCCCCGGGACTCGAGGAGGTCGAGCGGGTACAGGTAGCCCGAGGTCGAGTCTTCGATCAGGCCGAACGGCAGGCCGGCGGCGTCCCGCAGTTCCCGCAGGGTCGTGTCGGTCGGTGCCACGACGTAGCCCACGTACGACGGCGACCCGCCGGCGACGGCCGCGAGCAGCAGGCGCAGGCGCACGCCCCGCAGCGCGGGGTCCCGCGCGAACCGCTCGGCCACCTGCACGTACAGCAGCGGGGCCAGGAACGCCGCGTCCGCCTCGTCCTCGAGGAACGCCCGCGCGGCCTCCTCGTAGTTCGAGGTCAGGATCGGCTGGACGGCCAGCCCCGTCCGCGTCTCGAGGTAGGTCGTGATCCGCGCGGCGGCCTCGTGCTCCTGTTCGCGGGTCGAGGCGAACGGGATGAACAGCAGCCGCAGCGGCCGTCCGGCCACCTGTTCCGGCGCCGGTGCCGGCAGGAGTCCCGAGGGAACGGTCTCCGGGGCGGTCGACTCCCTGTGCTCCGTCGTCGTGCAGGCGGCGGACAGGGTGCATCCCGCCAGCAGCCAGGCCCGGGTCGCCGTCCCCCGCCTCATGTTCCGCCTCCGGTCGGCGTTTCCGTCGGCGGCATCGTCGACAGGCGCGCGTGCGCCGGCGGGCGGGCCGGGGCGGCCAGGATCCGGTCGCGCCCCGCGTGTTTGGCCGCGTACAGCGCCTCGTCCGCGGCGCGCAGCAGCGCGTCCTGGTCGGCCCCGTCCTCCGGGAACGTGGCGATGCCGGCGGACAGCGTCACGCGGCCCGCGTCTCCCAGCGTCTCGACGAGCGGTGCCCGGGCGACCGCCGCGCGGACCCGCTCGGCGACGCGCAGCGCGTCGGCCTTGGAGGTTTCGGGGAGGATCAGCACGAACTCCTCGCCGCCGTAGCGTGCCGCGGCGGCGTCCTCGTCTTCGACCACGCCGTCGGGGGACGAGTCGAGCTGGGCGCGGGGGAACGAGCCGCTGCGCGGCGTCGGCGCCTCGGCCCCCAGCCGCGCGGCGGCGTCGCCGACGCGGGAGCGGGTGCGGAGCCGCAACCCCAGGATCCGCAGCAACTCGTCGCCTGCGAGGTGGCCGTGGGTGTCGTTGAAGCGCTTGAAGTGGTCGAGATCGATCAGCACGATGCTCAGCTGCCGCTGCTTGCGGCGATGGTGGTCCAGCGCCTGCTCGAGGACCTCGTTCATCCGGCGGCGGTTGAGCAATCCGGTCAACGGGTCGGTCGTGGCCAGCCGTTGCAGCTCGCGGTTGGCGCCCTCGAGCTCGCGGGTCCGGAGCTTGACCTCCTGCTCGAGGTACTGGGCGTGGCCGGAGAGCCGGTCGGCCATCGCATTGAACGCCTCGGCCAGCCGGCCGACTTCGTCGCCGCCGTGGACCCGCGAGCGCCGTTCGAGCTCGCCCCGGCGCAGGGCCTCGGTGTCCTCGGTCAGTCGGCTCAGGCGCCGGGCGACGGCCGTGCGCAGCAGCAGGGACAGGACGACCGCCAGGACCGCGGCGAAGCCGGCGACGAACAGGAACACCCGCTGTCGTCCCGCCGCTTCGTGCACGCCGACCTCGTCCAGTCGGAACGACGCGGCGGCGGTACCGGAGCGGGTTTCGAGGCGCACCGGGGCGGCGACGAGCAGGTGCGTGCCGGAGTACGCCATCCCCGTCAGCCCGGCCTCGCGGGTCCCCGGCCCGGCCGCGGCGTCCCCGTCGCACCGCAACCACTCCGGCGGCAGCTCGTGAAGCTGCGTGGCGAAACGGCGCGGATCGCTGTGCGCCTGGACGCGTCCGGCGCAATCCACGAACGCCAGCCACTCGATGCCGTGCGCCTCCCCGTGGCCGAACTCCGCGAGGTTGTCCAGCGCCTGCTGCAGCGTCGCATGGTCCGGGGGCTGGGCGGAGAGCATCGAGGCGCCCAGGGCGCCGAGCGACCGCACGAGCCCCGCGCACCGGCTTTCGAACGACTGTCGGACCTCCGAGGCGAGTCCGGCGGCCAGGAACACCGAGCCGAGCGCCCCGGCGGCGAGGCAGCCGAGGAAGACCAGGACGGGGATCTTGATCGACAGCCGCATCAGGGTTCCGCGGTCACCTCGGCGAAGCGCAGCGCCACCGGCTCGCCGGGCGCCTGGTCCTCGAGCCAGACCAGCGCGTGGCCGGCGGGTGCCGCGGCGACGTCCACACCGGGCATCGCGCGCACCGTGCGTCCCAGCGCCGCGGCGACCTCGACCGTCGTCCCGTCCGGCTCGACGCGGGCCAGCGAGAAGCTGGACAGCGTTCCATGCACCGACCACGCGAGGAGTCCGCCGGCGACGGCGCAGCGCGTCGCCCGTCCGGTCCCCCACAGCACGACCTCGTCCGTGGCCGCGCCATAGTCGAGTTCGAGGCAGCGATGGGCGATGTTCCGAACCATCGCGCTCTCCACGCGTTCGTAGCACACGAACAGCCGGTGCGGGTCCGTCCGCTCCTCGACCCAACCCACCGGCGCCGCGGTTTCGCCGGTGAACGGCAGGTCGAGGGGGCTGCCGACCGCAGCGCCGGCGGCCGTCACGACGGCGCCGCGTGCGCGAGCGCCCTCCGTCGGATCCTCGGTCCACAGGACGCGGAACCCGTCCCCGGCCCAGACGGCCCGCAGGTCGGCCACCGCGCCGCCCGCGGACGTCAGGAGCGTCGCGCGGACCGTCAGCGAGCCGTCCGGCGCGACCAGTGCGTAGGCCGGTCCCCCCAGCATCGGTCCGACGAAGAGCAGTGCGCCTCCGACCGGCTCGCGCGCCACGTCGTGGTCGCGCCGCCAGAAGACGTCGCTCTCCGCGTTGCCGAGCGACCCGCCCAGCGCCCGCAGGCCCAGGGCATCGTCGTACAGCCGGAAGCGGAACTGCGGCGGCGTCGCGGCCCGGTCGAGCCAGGCCAGCCACACCAGACCCGCCCAGGACCGGACCAGCGGGTCCACGGGACGCCCCGCCACGGCCGCCTCGAGGTCCCGGACGGTCGCCGGCTCGGTCTCGCCGGGGAAGATCTCGGCCAGGCGGAGCAGGCCGTCGCCGCCGTCGTCCTCGACCCAGGCGACGACCCAGCGGTCCGCGACCCAGGCCACGCTGGCCGCCGAGCCGTAGCGGGCGGTGGCCGATTCACTGAGCGTCACGACCGGTCCGAGTGGTCCGCCGGCGTCGGCGTCGTCCGCGGCGTCGTCGGGGCCGGTGTCGCCGGTGTCGCCGGTGTCGCCGGTGTCGCCGTCGTCCCCGCCGTCCACAGGCGGTTCCCCGTCGCAGTGGAACGCGCCCTCCAGCACCGTGGTGGCGCCGCCGGCGGTGCGGACGGTGACGTCGTAGTCCCGGCCGGCGGTCAGCCGTCCGCCGGGCAGCGTACCGGTGATGACGGATCCCGAGAGCACGGCGACGTCGCGCAGGCCGACGTCGCCGACCAGCGCCGCCACGCGGCCGACCGTGCCCTCCTGGAGGTCGACCTGCAGTTCCGCGCCGAGCGCGGAGCCGCGGATGCGGACCGGGTGATCGATGGAGCAGTCGCCGTGCGCGGGGTCGATGCCGGACACCCCGGGGGCCGCCGTGCACCCGCACCACCAGCCGCAGAGGAGGATCGTCGATGCCTTCATGCCCATCAGCCGGTCATCCTAGCAAGCTTCGAGGGCCGGCGCACCACCCCCGCTGCTGCGACCGTCGGACCGTGCTCTCCGTCAGAACCGGCGTCCGCCGGAGCGCCCGCCGCCGCCGAAGGAGCGTCCGCCGGAGCGCCCGCCGCCGCCGAAGGAGCGTCCGCCGGAGCGCCCGCCGCCGAAGGAGAACCCGCCGCCGCGGGTGCCGCCGCCGTGGTGGTGTCCGCCGCCGTAGTGTCCGCCGTAGTGATGGCTGCCGCGGCGCCGGTCGATCGTCCTGCCGAAGACCACGTCCCACAACCCGACATCGGCCGCGACCCCTTCGGCCTCGGCGGCCTGCCGGGCCCGCTCCTGCGCCTCGAGCTGTGCCTGGCGTGCTTCGTAGGCCTTCCGGGCCCGGGAGACGGCGCCGTTCCACAGCTCGAGCAGCCGGTGCAGTTCGCCCAGCCGCGCGCCCCAGTCCGCCGGTCCGGGTCCTTGTTCCGTCCAGCGGGTGCGCAGCTCGGCCAGCGTCCGGTCGCCCGGGGTCAGGGCGTCGGCGGGCGCGTAGCCGGCGTAGGCGGCCAGTTGTTGCCGGCGTCGATCGCGTTCCCGGTCGATGGCCTGCAGCAGGGCGGTGGTATCGTGGCGCGCGGTCTCGAGCCGTTGCAGCACGCCCGCCAGGTCGTCGAGATCGGCCAGCGCCTCGCCGTGCTCCCGCAGGGCCGTTTGCGCGGCGGCCTCGGCGCCGACGTGGTCGCGCGCCGCCAGGCGTCGCCGGGCTTCGGCCGCGGCGGCCTCCGCCTGTTCGACGTCCTCGGCCGCCTCGCCCACCTCGCGCCAGGCGGCGAGCAGCGTCGGCGGCGCGTGCCGGCCGGCGGCGTCGAGGATCCGCTGTTGGCCCTGGACCAGCCGGGCGCGCAGCTCGCCCACCCGGTGCTCCGCCTCGGCCACCCGCTCGGCAACCTGCCGCACCGTCTCGCGCAGCGCGTGCTTGCGCCGGGACACCTCCTGCCAGGCCTTCGTCGCCGCGTGGGCCGCCTCCACGGCCGCCTCGACGGCCTCGGCGGCCTGCAGCTCCGTCTCGAACGCCGTGGTCGCCCGTTCGGCGTCGGCGACGGCGGCGGCGGGGTCGCGGGCCGGGTCGGAGAGGATCGTGTCGAGGTCGTCGGTCGCAAGCGCCAGCGCCTCGGCGCGGGCCTGGCGCGTCCTCCCGGCCGCCTCGATCAGCACGGCGACGTCCGCCTCGAGCGCCGCCTCGGCATCGAGCCGTCCGAACAGCTGCTCGACGTACGCCACCGGGTCGGCCTGTCGCAGGGCGTCCAGGCGGCTCCATTCCCCGCGGGGGTCGCGGCCGAGCGGGTGGTGGACGAGCCACGCGAGCGGCATTCCGGCCGTCTCGAGCTTCTCGCGCATCGCCTCCAGCTCGGTCAGTGGGAAGTCGTGCTCGGCCTCGCGCAGCGAGGCCTCGACCGCGTCCTTCAGCCGTTGCCAGCCCTGGCGCGCCTGGTCGTATTTGGACTCCAGCTGTTGCATGAACTCGTCGGGCGCGATGGTGACCGTCCGGCGATCGTGGTCGAACAGCTTGTGCTGCGCCTGGCCGGTGTCGAACACGAAGGGCTCGACGAGCGCCGCCGCGGCCGCGCGCTGGGCCTGCGCGTCGAGACGTCCGGCGGCGCGGCTGCGCTCCCGGCACTTGCGGAGGTGGCCGCGCAGGCCGTCGATGCCGAGTGCGATCTCGTCCAGCAGCCGGGTCACCTCGTCGGCCAGCGCCAGGGTACGCGGGCCCTTGAGCCGCAGTTGGACGACCCGGTCCCGCAGCTCCTGGTCGATGCGGAACTCGGCCCACGCCTGCTCGGCATGCTCGAGCTTCCGTTCCAGCTCCTCCGCGGCCGCCTCGAACTCCGCCCGCGCGTCGCGCTGCCTGCGGCGGCGCACGGCGGCCACCGTACCGAGGATGCCGAGCACCAGTGCGACCGCGCCGCCGACCAGCAGCCGGCGCAGGACGACGCGTCGCTGTTGGGCGTTCCGGCGGTCGCCCAGGCCGCGTCCGATCGCCTCGTCCAGGCCGCGGACGAGCGCCGCCAGCGCGCCGTCCAGGTCGTCGGCGCGGGCCCGGGGCATGAACCATGCATCGATCAGCGACTCCAGCGCCGTCGTGTGCAGCCCCAGCTCGGCGTCCCAGCGCGAACCGGTGCGCACGCGTACCTCGCGGTCGTCCAGCGCCAGGAGCACCAGCACGTCCTCCTGGGCGTCGAACGCGGGGTCGGCGCGCCAGGCGGTCCAGACCGCCTCGAGGGCGTCCTCGGTTTCGGAAGCGTGGCCGGGCTCGATCGTGCCATCGACGACGCGCTCGAAGACGGCGACGAACAGGCGACGGGCCGTGCGGGCCGCCGCTCGTTCGACGGCCGCCGTGGAGAAGGCGGCGTCGGCGGGGACCACCTGCACCCGGTCGTCGGGATGGAAGGGCGGCAGCTCGAGCGCCGCGGCCGTGGGCGTCGCGGGGCAAGCGGCCGCGGCCGCGGCCGCGGCCGCGAGCCAGACTGCCGCCGGGGTGGACGGTCGTCGCACAGGCCGCATGCCCGGATAGGATACTCGTTTTCGGCTGGGTGGGGCATGCTGGAATCGAACCAGCAACCTCCGGATTAAGAGTCCGCTGCTCTACCTAGTTGAGCTAATGCCCCGGCGCCGTGGGCCGGGCGGCGCCTCGCGCCGCCACACCTCCGTCGGTCCGTCCCCTGCGGACCGGACGCGCTACGTACTCCGTTCATCCTGCGTTGTCCAGAGCGAAACGGACGTCTTCTCGAGGTCGGGGGCGGCCGGTTGCTCGGGGGGTCGGCGCCCGGCGCCGGGGATCGTCGTTGCGCGGCGGTTTCCAATCGTCGTCGTGGTGCTCCCGACTTCGATTGACCGCGGGTCGAGCCGTTTGTATCGTGCGTTCCGATGACGGCAGGTGTGGCGAAGGGGAGAGCGTTCCGTCGTGCGGGGTGGCTCGCGGCGGTCGGGGTGGTGCTCGCGGTCGCGACGGCCGAGGGCCAGTCGTTCGAGGGCACGTGGACCGAGGTCGAGCGCTCGATGACGGTGACCGTGGAGTCGTGGGGCGGCGACTGTCCCACCGCCCCGCAGTCCTCCTCGAGTCGTCCGAACAGCGCGGTTGCCGTGACCCAGGAGGGCGACCAGCTGGTCTTTCCGCGCGGCCGTCGTTCCGACCGCTGCTGGTCGGACAACCCGGCGATGCGGCGCACGCGGTTCTCGAAGTCGGGCAGCCGGTGGACCGTCGAGTGCCAGACGCCGGACGACGACGCGCGGCGCGAGCACGGGACCTACGTGCTGACGGCCACGGAGACGCGGATCCAGATCGACATCACGTCGGACTACGACTGGACGCTGCGCGAGAGCAACTGCCAGGCCCGGATCGTCGAGCGGCGGGTGCTGACACGGGCGGCGCCCGCGGCGACGGACGCCGGGGTTCAGGACGCCGGCACGACCGAGGCGGCCGCGCCCGACGCCCGCGACGGGGCGTTCTACCGCATCGATGCCGGGCTGCGCACGTTGCCCGACGCCCAGGCGGCGCCGCGGCGCTGCGAGCATCCCGGCGCGCCGGCCCGCCTGCGCGTGCGTGCCGTGCAGTCCGTCCAGCCCGGCGGCCGTGCGCCGCTCTCTGTCCACCAGGTCGATGCCCAGGGCTGCGACCTGGGGGCGGTCCAGGCGCGTTTCGAGCTGCTCGGGGACGCCAAGGGCTGCCGGATCGGCTCGGACGGCATGTTCCATGCTTGCGAGGCCGTCGCCCAGTGCGACGGCGAGACGGTGCGGATCCGAGCCACGGTCGGCGGGTTGAGCGCGACGGCCGAGGTCCGCATCAGCGCGCGCCTCGAGGACGGCCTGGGCACGGTCACGCCGGTCTGGATCGACGAGCCCGTGGACGAGTCGGGTGGGCCGGTCGGCGGGGCGCAGGTCGCGGCGTCGCTGCAGGCGCAGATCCCGGACGCCGCCGGCGGACCGGGTGCGGCCGGCGGGGTCGCGGTCGGTGAGGCCTCCGCGCGGCCGGTCGGCGGGTCGGCGAGCGAGGAGGAGTCGGACGATTCGTGGGTGTTGTGGCTGGTCGTGGGCGGCGGGGTGGCGATCGTCCTGGCCGTCGCGATCTACCTCGTCGCCGCCGGTCGCAGGCGGCGACGGTCCCCGGCCGACGCGGAGATCGACGACCTTGCGGTCGTTCGCGCGTCCGGCGGGCTGGTGGCGCCGCCGGCGGGCGAGCCGGCCGGGCGTGCGCCGCCGGGGCCGACGGTGCCGGCGCCGGTGTTGCCGGAGCCGCAGTCGGCGCCCGTCGCGGCGGCGCCCGTGGTCGCGGCGCCGGCCGCGCCGGTCTGGCACTGCGCCGCCTGCCGCCGGCAGTACGTGGCGGCGGGGTTCTGTGTGGACGACGGCCTGTCGCTGCTGGCCGGTCCGGCGCCCACGGGTGCGAAGACGGTGATCTACGCGGCGTGTCCGAAGTGCGGCCGCGGGT
This sequence comes from Deltaproteobacteria bacterium, assembly GCA_016930215.1. Classification (GTDB taxonomy): domain Bacteria; phylum Myxococcota_A; class Polyangia; order DRWM01; family JAAZOP01; genus JAAZOP01. The sequence goes on along the minus strand of JAFGHH010000375.1, from coordinate 6,877 downwards.
ATTCCTCGGAATCGAAGTTCTGCCCGGTCGATCGCGAGCTGCTCCAGCCGTACGGGCTGGGGATGAGCTCCTACCGTGCCGGGCTCAAGGGGCGTCCGGAGCCGTTGGAGCGCAGCTGTCCGAAGTGCGGTTCCAGCTATCCCGGGTCGCACCGGTTCTGCAGCCGCGACGGCGAACAACTCGTGCCGGCCCGGTAGCGCGGCGAGGAGTCTTGGCGATGCGCACGATGCGGGCGTTCGTGGCGGTGCCGTTGGGCGAGGAGGTCGTGCAGGCCGCGGCGCGGCTGTCGGCGGAGTTGCGGCGGAAGCTGGCGGAGCAGGGGTTGTCGGCCAAGTGGGTGTTGCCGGCCAACTTGCACGTGACCGTGCGGTTCCTCGGGGAGATTGCGGAGGCGCAGGTACCCGCCATCGGCGAGTCGCTCGGGCCGCTCGTCGGCCGGCACGCCTCGTTCCTGGTCGCGCTGCGGGGCCTCGGTTGTTTTCCGGACGCCGGGCGTCCGTCGGTGTTGTGGGCCGGGTTCGACCAGGGGGTTCCGCAGCTGGAGCGGCTGGCGGCCGACGTCAACCGGGCGCTGGACCGGCTCGGGTTCCCGGAGCAGGACCGGCCGTTCCATCCGCACCTGACGTTGGCCCGGCCCCGTCGCGGCGCGCCGCCGCCCGACCTGACGTCGGTGGTGGCCGAGCGTGCGGCGGAGGAGCTGGGCTCGACGGTGGTGCGCGACGTGGTCCTGTTCCGTTCGACGTTGCGGCCCAAGGGGCCGTTGTACCAGGCCGTGTGGCGCGGGACGCTCAACCCGGGCGGCCGCCGCGAGGGGTGAGGAAAGGAAGGTCAGGGAGATGGCGAAGGTTGCGACGAAGTCGACGGCCAAGGAGGACCCGCGGGGGAAGTCGCTCGAGCTGGCGCTGACCACGATCGAGCGGCAGTTCGGCAAGGGGGCGATCATGCGCCTGGGCCAGGGCGAGGCGGTGGAGGCGGTGCAGGTCATTCCCACCGGGTCGCTCGGCCTCGATTTCGCCCTCGGCGTCGGCGGCTACGCGCGCGGGCGCATCGTGGAGATCTACGGGCCGGAGGCGTCGGGCAAGACCACGCTGGCGCTCCACGCCGTGGCGGAGGCGCAGAAGCTCGGCGGGATCGCGCTGTACATCGATGCCGAGCACGCGCTCGACGTGTCGTACGCCCGCAGGCTCGGCGTGCGCACGGACGATCTGTTGATCCACCAGCCCGACTACGGGGAGCAGGCGCTCGAGGTGGCCGACACGATCGTCCGCTCGAACGCGGTCGACGTGATCGTGATCGACTCGGTGGCGGCGCTGGTGCCCAAGGCGGAGATCGAGGGCGAGATGGGCGACCAGCACGTGGGTCTGCAGGCGCGGCTGATGAGCCAGGCCCTGCGCAAGCTGACCGGGACGATCGCCCGTTCCCGCACGCTGGTCATCTTCATCAACCAGATCCGGATGAAGATCGGTGTGATGTTCGGCAATCCCGAGACGACGACCGGCGGCAACGCGCTCAAGTTCTACTCCACCGTGCGTCTCGACATCCGCCGCCTTTCCGCGATCAAGGCGGGCGAGCTGGTGGTCGGCAACCGTTCGCGGGTCAAGGTCGTCAAGAACAAGCTGGCGGCGCCGTTCCGCGAGGTGGAGTTCGACGTGATCTACGGCGAGGGGATCAGCCGGATCGGCGAGTTGGTCGACATGGCCAGCAACCACGAGATCGTCGAGAAGTCCGGCTCGTGGTTCTCGTACGGCGGCGAGCGGATCGGCCAGGGGCGCGAGGCCGCGAAGGCCTTCCTGCTGGAGCGCACCGAGTTGGCGGGTCGGATCGAGGAGGCGCTGCGCGAGAAGTGCGGCATTGTCGCGGCGCCCGCCGCCCCCGTGCGGGAGCCCGTGGAGTGACCGGGGTCGGGTCGCGGGCCCGGTCCCTCGAGCGGTCGTCCGTCGTTCCGCTGTTCGTCGTGCTGCCGGTCCTTGCGGCGTGTGCCCCCGCGGCGCCGCGGCCGGCCGGGGCGCCGGAGTCCGAGGTTCCGGCCGTGCCGCCCGCGGCCTTCGACGACCCCGGCTGGGTGCTGCTGGTGCGTCCGGGGGCGATGCTGGAGGGTCCGGCTCCGGTCGCGCTGTTGCGCGGGCTCGGCATTGCCGACGCCGTTTCCTCGCTGTTCACCGACCACGGTCTCGACCCCGGCGCCCTCGGCTGGGTCCGGGTCGAGCGTTCCGGGGAGGGCACCGCGTTCGTCGCCGCCGGAGCGGCGGCGCCCGCGCTGGCCCGGGCGCTCGATTCGATCGGGGAAGGCACGCCGTCCGTGCCGCCCGAGGGATCCCCGCCGGCGGAGGCGCGGCGGTCCTGGGTGGTCGTGGTGGACGGCGCGTGGGGTGTGGTCCGTCGTGCCGCCGTCGGGAGTCCGGACCCGCCGTGCGCGGACGATCCGGCGGCGTCGGAGTTGGCGCGGCTGTGGCGTCGGGCCGCGGCGCCGGAGTTGTTGTTCCTGTGGCGCCGGCCGCCGTCGGTGGCCGCCGAGTTGGACGCCACGGGGCTGCTGGCCGAGACCCGGGCGGTGGGCTGCGTGGTCGCCGCCGAGTCGGCCGAGGAGTTGCGGCTCGGTTGCGTCCTGTTCGGTCCCGCGGGCGAGCGGCTGTCGACGCAGTCGCTGCGCCGGCTGCAGGCGACGGTCTTCGACTCGACGCTCGGGATGATCCTGAACCTCGAGGGGGCGGCGCGCGCGGTGCTGGTCGACCCCGAGCCCGGTGCCGGCTACCTCGAGGCGGTGCTGGACGTCGCGGCGCTGCTTCCCGGCCTGCGCGTCCTCGCCTCGGTGCCGCTGGCGCACCTGTTGGGTGGATCGTCGTCGTCGCCCGGGCCGTGAGACCTGGAGCGTGGTCCGGCGGGAGGGCCGGGGCGGCTCGTGCGTGGTTGCGCGCACGGCCCGTGCGGACGTAGCATCGTCCGTCGTGCGCAAGGAGGAGCGTCGGTCGCAGGTCCTCGGGTGTGCCCGCAAGGTGTTTGCGGAGAAGGGGTACCATGCGGCCGGGGTGGCGGACATCATCCGCGAGGCCGGCGTGGCGCGGGGGACGTTCTACCTGTACTTCGAGAGCAAGCGGGCGATCTTCGACGAGCTGCTGGACGTGCTGTTCCAGGAGCTGGAGAGCAAGATCCGGAGGGTCGACCCGACGAACGGGGCGGAGGACTCGGCGCGTCAGATGCTGGACAACGTCGGTCGGGTGCTGGACACGCTGCTCCGGAACCGCGACCTGACGCGCATCCTGCTGCGCGAGGCGGTGGGGCTCGACGCCGGCTTCGATCGCAAGCTGGACGAGTTGTACCGGCGGTTGGCGGGTCTGATCGAGCGTTCGCTGGACAGCGGGCAGGAGATGGGGCTGGTGCGCGACCTCGACCGCCGGGTCGCCTCGTTGATGATCCTCGGAGCGCTCAAGCAGGTGCTCGACCACTCGCTGGCGGACCCCGGCGCGTTGCCCGCGGCCCCCGCCTTGGCGCGGGAGTTCCTGGGCATCATCCTGGCGGGGGTGGTGCGGCCGGGGACGATGATGCTTCCCGACGAGGGTTGAGGGGCGGTCGGCGTCCGGCGGCGCGGGCCCTGCGGCGCAACGGTCGGGCCGTTTCCGGCGATGCTGGCCCGTCGGGGCCGACCGATGTATCCTTGAGGGGCGCGGTCGGACCGGACGGAGCCGCGAGGAGGTGAGTCCATGGGACGTTGGCGACACGTCGGCCCGTTGCTCGGGGTTCTGGCCCTGCTCGCCTGCTCGGCCTCCGACGACGACACCACGATCGTGCCGCCGGACGGGCGCGACTACGGCGAGGCGGGGGACGTGGTCTGCCGGGTGGACGACGCGGACGGCGACACGATTTCGGATGCGGACGAGGGGCGAGCGGAGCGGCTCGACAGCGACGCGGACACGACCCCCGACTATCTGGACAACGACAGCGACGACGACACGATTCCGGATCAGGTCGAGGCGGGGGATTCCGACCCGTGCACGCCGCCGCGCGACACCGACGCCGACGGCGATCCCGATGCGCGGGACATCGATTCGGACGGCAACGGGATCTTCGACCGTTTCGAGGGCAGCGGGGATCTGGACGGCGACACGCTGCTCGACGCGCACGACCTCGACGACGACGGCGACCTGATTCCGGACGTCGAGGAGATCTTGGGGAACCCCGCGGCCCCGCCGGACCACGACGGCGACACGACGCCCGACTACCAGGACACGGACAGCGACAACGACACGGTTTCGGACCGTGACGAGCGGGGGAGGGACACGGACGCCGACACGGTTCCGGACCGGTTCGACGACGACAGCGACAACGACACGATCCCGGACTCGGTGGAGGCGGGGGACGCGGACCTGGCGACGTACCCGGTCGACACCGACGGGGACGGGACGCCGGACATGTGGGACGCGGACAGCGATGCGGACGGGTTGTCGGACCGGCTGGAGCACGAGAACGGCACGGACCCGACGCGTGGGGACAGCGACGGGGACGGGGTGAACGACCTGGTGGAGGTCGCCGCCGGCACCAGCCCGCTCGACGCGACCGACAACCCGCGGGCGCGGGGCAACTTCGTCTTCGAGGTGCCGTACGAGGAGGACCCGATCCCCTGGTTCGACACGCTGGTGTTCGCGACGAACCTGCAGAAGGCCGACGTCTACATCGCGGTGGACACCTCGGGGTCGATGGGGGGCGAGATCGCGAACCTGCGGAGCGGGCTGCGCACGATCATCCTCCCGGGCATCACGGCGCGGATTCCCGACGTGCAGATGGGGGCGGGGCGGTTCGAGGACTGTCCCAGCTCGGGGTGTTCCAACGCGATCAACAACATCCAGGACATGACCACCGACATCGGCGCGGTGGAGAGCGCGATCGGCTCGATGACCAGCCTGTGCGGCGGTTCCGAGCCGTACATCGACATGTTGTGGCTGCTGGCCACGGGCGACACGTCGAGCTATTCCTCGTCGGACGTCCGGCCGCGTCCGCGGCGCTGCACGGACGCGGCGACGGTCGGCTGGCCCTGTTTCCGTCCCGACGCGGTGAAGATCATCATCCAGTGCGGCGACGAGAACGCGACGCAGAGTTGTGCGGGCCGGTCGGTCGCCACGGCCACGGGCGCGATGAACGCGGAGCGGATCAAGTTCATCGGCATCAACTCGGGCAGCTCGCGGCCCGGTTTCGAGCAGGTGGCGAACGGGACCGGTTCGGTGGACGCCACGACCAGCACGCCGCTGGTGTTCAACATCTCCTCGGACGGCACGGGCCTGTCCGACGTGATCGTCGATGCGGTGGACCAGCTGGCGCACAACATCCCGATCCGGGTCGACGCGATTCCGGCGGACGGGGTCGACGAGCCGTTGCACGACCCGCCGATCGATGCGGTCGTGGAGTTCATCGATTACATGGAGACGAACACCAGCGGGGCGACGATTGTCGACCCGCTGACCGGCGAGACGCGGACCTGCACGACCGGCATCGAGACGGCGGACTCCGACGGCGACACGCATCCGGACTACTTCCCGCGGGTCTTCCCGGGGACCAGCGTCTGCTGGGACATCCACGTCAACCGCAACGTCACGGTCGAGCCGTTGCCGCACGTGCCGCAGATTTTCCGAGCGAACATCAACGTGCAGGGCGACCTGTACACGCCGCTGGACAGCCGCGAGATCTTCTTCCTGGTCAAGCCGTACATCCCGCCGCCGGACGTCCCGGGCTAGCGGGAGGAGGACCTGCCGATGCGCCGTCTCGCCCGTCCCTGGCCCGGTCTCGTGTTGCTGGTCGTCCCGACCGCCTGCGGCGGCGGCGATGCGGACCCGACCGACGTCGGGTTCGAGGACGTCGTCCCGAGCGACGACGGCGCCGGCTGCGACCCCCGCGCCTGTCTGGCCGAGTGTCTTGCGGCCGGTTCGCTCGACGGCATTTGCCAGGAGGACGGCACGTGCCGCTGCACCGGCGGGCCCGACGCCGATGCGGACGGCGACGGGGACGTCCCGCCCGACGGCGGCCCGGACGATGCGGGCGACGGTTCGGTGGACGTCGTGCTGTGCGACCCCGTGGCCTGCCGCGACTCGTGCGTGATCGGCGGCTACGCCGGGGGCCACTGTGAGGGCGACTTCTGCCAGTGCGATTCGGCCGCCGACGCCGACGCGGACGCCGAGTCGTCCTTGTGCGATTCGGCCGCCTGCTCCGACCGCTGCGCGGCCTACGGCTATGCCGGGGGCCACTGCGAGGGTGACCTGTGCCTGTGCGACTCCGGCGCCGATGCGGATGCGGATGCGGATGCGGATGTCGACGAGGACGTGGGTGCGGATGCGGATGCGGACGCGGATGCGGATGCGGATGGGGATGCGGATGGGGACGCGGACGCGGACGTCATCGACCCCGGGACGTGCACGGTGGCGGACTTCCCCTTGCAGCGGATGTGCAGTTCCGGCTTCAAGTGCACGATCGACGGGCTGCTCGCGGGGTTGGCGGTCCCGATCTGCGACTACTCCGGTGCGGGCGGCAACAACGCCGCGTGCGCGGCTGCGGCCGCGCCGGCCGTGACCGACGACTGCAACGCCGGCTACTACTGCGTCGGCACGGCCGCCGAGGACCGATGCCTGCATTTCTGCGCGAGCCACACCGACTGCGCGATCGTGCTCGGCACGGCCTCCGCCGGGTGTACGTACGAGTTGAACGACGGTCTGGGCGGCACGGTGCCCGGCGTCCAGTTCTGCTCGGTCGGCTGCAACGCCGTGGCGGACACCGGTTGTCGAGCCGGCCAGGCCTGTCGGCCCGTGGGCGACTCCTCCGGGGCGTTCACCGACTGTTCACCCGCCGGCACCGGCACCTGGGGCGCCTCCTGCGCGCTCGGCGGCGACAGTGCCTG
>JAFGHH010000043.1 GCA_016930215.1 Deltaproteobacteria bacterium | reverse complement strand
GGCGTGGGTTAGGTAGTGGACCGTGACCGCCGAGCCCACCAGTGCCGGCACGACCGAAATCGCCGCGGCACAAGCCGCGGGGCGGTTGGAGCCTCGTCCGCTGGTGTTCCGGGCCAACGGCCGGCGCGTGGCGTTCACGGCGCTGCTGGCGGTCGGCATCGCCGCGGCGGTCGGCGTCGCGACGGACCTGCCGCTCGGCATCTCCCTGCTCGGGGCGATCGTGTTCGGGCTGGCCTACTACGGGTTGACCTGGTGGGTGCGCATCGGGAGCTTCGGGATCCGGGTCGACGAGCGGGGGATCCACCGCCGGGGGACCCGGGACCGGGCGAGCATCGGCTGGTCCGAGCTGCAATCGATCGACCTGGCGGAGACGCCGGTGATGGTGCGGGGCCGGCCGGTGCGGCTGCGCTACGTCGTGCTGGAGAGCCGCGGTCGGGAGCGGATCCTGTTCGCCGACCTGTCGCCGATCGGCTCGCCGGCGATCCGCATCGAGCTGGAGGGCCCGCAGCCGATCACCGACGTGGCGGACAGCGGGGTGCTCCTGGCGGTGATCGCGGACCGGGCGGGGGACGACCGCTACCTGCCGGAGGTGTTGCTGGAGCACGCGCGGCCGCCGGTGGACGGCGTCCCGGACGGGCAGGCTCCGGCGGCCGGGACGGAGCGGCACCGCGTGGGGGTGGGCGGCTTCCTGGCGCTGCTGGCCAAGATCGGGACCAAGCTGGCCAAGGGGGTGCCGGCGGCGCTCAAGACGTTCAAGGTCGGCCCGGCGCTGGCCTCGGCGGCGGTCTATGGAGTGCTGCTCTCCTGGCAGTTCGCGCTGGCGATCATGGTGATGCTGGCGTTCCACGAGTACGGCCATGTGCACGCGATGCGGCGCGCGGGGCTCAAGGTGCGCGGGATCTACTTCATCCCGCTGCTCGGGGCGGCGGCGGTGAGCGAGGACACCTGGCGCACGCGGTCGGAGCAGGCGCGGATCGCGCTGGCCGGGCCGCTGTGGGGGCTGGGGCTGACGGCGGTGGCGGCGCTGGTCGATGCCGCGACCGGGTTCGCCTACCCGGCGGTCGGCGTGGTCGTCGCCTGGTGGGCGCTGCTCAACCTGTTCAACCTGCTCCCCGTCAACCCGCTCGACGGCGGCCGCGTGCTGGCCGCCGTGGGCTACTCCCTGGGCAGCCGGCTGGGCATCCTGCTGTCGCTGGGGATGTTCGTCGGTGCGCTGGTGTTGGCCTGGGTCTTCGAGATCACGCTGCTGGCGATCGTCGGCGCGGTGGGGTTGCTGGAGTTCGCGTCCGAGGCGGGGGCGGCGATCCGGTTCCGGCAGATCACCTCCTCGCCGCGGGTCGCGGCGCTCTCGCCGGCCGGCCTGGCGACGCTCAAGGGGCTGGCCCGTCCGAGCCTGGGCGAGGACGCGGACCAGGCGCTGTTCCACTACGAGCTGCGGCAGTCGGTGCGGCTGCGGCGGATGGCGCGGGTGACGCCGATGACGCGCGGGCAGGTCGTGCGCTGGGCGGCGGCATACTTCGTCGTCACGGCGGTGCTGCTGGCGCTGCTGCTCGCCGCCTCCACGGCGCACCCGGACGCGCTGCTGGCGCGCGAGATCCTGCGCTAGGGTTCAGCGGTCGAGCCAGGGGGTCGCCGCGAGGCGCCGGGCGGCCTCGTCGACCAGGTGCGGGGGCGGGACCAGCGCGAAGCGCAGGTGGCCGGCGCCGGGGTTGCGGCCGTCGGGCAGGGTCCGCGCGATGAGCGAGCCGGGGGTGGCGACCATCGCCAGCTCGGGGCGCAGCAGCCGGCGGGCCGCCTCGCGGTCGTCGAGGCCCGGAGGCAGCGGCTGCCAGACGTAGATCGTCCCCTGGGGCCGGGCGGGCGGCAGCCCGAGCGCCTCGAGGGCCACGCACAGCCGGTCGCGCTTGGCCCGGTACTCCTCCCGCATCTGCACGACGTGCGTCTCGTCGGCCAGCGCCTCGGCCGCGGCGGCCTGGACGAAGGTCGGGACGCCGGAGTCGAGATTGGTCTTGAGGCGGCGCAGGGCGCCGACCAGCTCGCGGTCGCCGGCGGCGAAGCCGACGCGGTAGCCGGTCATCGCGCTGCGTTTGGAAAGCGAGAAGAAGCACAGCACGCGCTCGCGGGCCACCGCGAGCAGCGTGGGCGGCGCGTGTTCGCCGAACCACAGATCGATGTACGCCTCGTCGGAGGCCAGCAGCAGGTCGTGCCGGCGCGCGAACGCGGCGATGCGCTCGAGGTCCTCGCGGGTGGCGCAGGCGCCGGTGGGGGAGTTCGGGTAGTTGATCCACAGCAGGCGCGCGCGCGGCGGCAGGGAGCGTTCGAGCGCCTCCAGGTCGGGGAGGAAGCGGTTCCCGGAGAACAGGCCGTACGGAACCGCCTCGGCCCCGGCGAAGCGGGCGCCGACGGCGTAGGGCGGGTAGCCCGGGGAGGGTACGAGCACCGCGTCGCCGGGGTCGCAGAGCGCCTGGGGCAGGTGGAACACGGCCTCCTTCGAGCCGATCGTGGCGGTGACCTCGGTGTCGGGCGAAAGCTCGACGCCGTGGCGGCGCCGGAGCCAGTCGGCGGCGGCCCGGCGGAAGAACGGCGCGCCGGCGTAGGCCGGGTAGCCGGCGTCCGCGTACCGCTCGACCCCCTCGCGGCAGGCGCGGCGGATCGGGCCGGGCGTGGGGAGGGTGGGGTCGCCGACGCCGAAATCGATCACCTCGACGTGTTGCCGCCGCAGCTCGGCAACCTCGGCATCGATCTCGGCGAAGGCGTACGGGGGAAGCGCACGAAGCCGCTCGGACTCGACGGGACGTGTCATGACCCCGTTGCTACCGCGAGGTCCCGGCGAAGTCCAGGGGCAGGGAAGAGGAGCGGGGCCGGACGGGTTGTGTCCGTGCGGGGTGAAGACGGCCTCCGCCGAGAAGTTGTGCGGTCCGGGGCCGTCGAATATGTTCGAGTCGAATCGACGGGGGAACGGGGCGACATGTGGTCGCTCCGGGGCGGGCGAAGGACGGGACGGGCGATGAGGCAGACACGACGGCACGCCGGCCACGGGCGGTCGGAGCGCGACCCCTGGTGGAAGGGGTCGCGCGGCGCGGTGCTCGGCCTGGTGGCGCTGGCGGCGGCGGTGACGCTGCTGGGGCGCTGCACGAGCCCTCCGCGGGCCCCGCAGGGCGACGCGGAGGCGACGGACGCGCCGTCGGTCGCGGTGCGACCGGCGGGACAGGACTCCGGCGGCTTCGTACCGGTCCCGGCGGTGCGTCCCGAGGACGCCGGCGCGGGACGGCTCGTTCCCGAGCCGGACGCGGGGGGGGTCGCGGCGGAGCCGGCCGACGCCGAGCCGGCGGACGCGGCGCCGCCGCTGAGCGAGGAGGAGCTGTTCGAGATCCAGTACCCGATGCACGCGGTGGTGACCGGGAACCTCTCGCCCGTCTACCACAAGGCCGACTCGAACTCGACGCGGCTGGGCTACCTGCGCAAGGGTGCGCGCATCCGCCTGGGGTTGAAGGTGGACCGCGGACGCGGCTGCGTCGGGGGGAACTGGTATCCCCTGCCGGAGAAGGGGTTCGTCTGCTCGAGGAGCCTGAAGGTGGACCTGCAGCCGCTGGAGGCGGCGGACGCGCCGCGGGGGCCGGACCGGGACGAGGTGCTGCCGTATCGCTACGGCCAGAACCGCCAGCATCGGACGTACGCATTGACGCGGCTGCCGACGACGGAGGAGCTGACGCTGGTGCACCGGCGCCGGGAGGAGCTGCTGCAGGCCGACGAGGCGAGGCGGGCGGCCGAGCTGGCGGCGGCGGCGGCGGCGGATGCCGGAGCGGCGGACGCGGAAACGCCGTTGGTGGAGCTGGATGGGGGCGAGCCCGACGGGGAGGCGCCGCCGCCGGACCAGAACCGCAAGCCGGTGGTGGCGCAGGAGGGGGAGTTCGAGCACATGCCGGGCACGGAGTTGCCGGAAGGGAGCGAGCCGCCGCCTCCTCCGGCGGTCGACGCGGGGACCACGGCGCCGCCGGACGCGGGGACGGCCGAGATCGTGTACTCGCTGGCCGGCCCGCCGCCGGGGACGCCGGGGTCGGACACCGACCGGGTGGGCGGGCTGGTGTCGCAGTGGCTGGAGAAGGACTTCTTCATCTCGATCGACCGCAACACGTCGGCGGCGGGGGAGCGGTTCTACCGGACGATCCGCGGGCTGTACGTACCGTCGCAGTACGTGAACGACGTGGAGGGGCCGAGCTACCACGGGTTGATCGTCGGTCCGGACATGCCGCTGCCGATCGGGTTCGTCGGCCGGGGACGTCCGACGACCTACACGCGGGGCAGCGGGAGCCGGGCGCTGGTGGAGAGCGGCCGCATCTCGCGCCAGGCGCATCGCTTCCTGCGGGAGCAGGAGCGGGTCGGTTCGATCGATTACTGGGTCACGACCGACGGGCAGTACGTGCGGGCGCACAACTTCGGCGTGGCGGCGGAGCAGGATCCGCCGCCGGGGGTGGCCGAGGACGGCAGGTGGGTCCAGATCGACCTGTCGGACCAGCTGCTGGTGGCCTACCAGGGGCGGCGTCCGGTGTTCGCGGCGCTGGTGTCGACGGGCAAGGAGGGGTTCGAGACGCCGGCCGGATCGTACTCGATCGCGAGCAAGCACGTCTCGGCGACGATGGACGGGATCACCGAGGCCGACGGGGCGTATTCGATCGAGGACGTGCCGTGGACGATGTTCTTCTCGGACAACTTCGCGATCCACGGGGCGTTCTGGCACAACCGGTTCGGCATGACCAAGAGCCACGGCTGCGTGAACATGAGCCCGATCGATGCGAAGTGGATCTTCGAGTGGTCCGAGCCGCGCGTGCCGGAGGGGTGGCACGGGGTGTTCGGGAGCAACGTCCAGCCCGGATCGGTCGTGATCGTGCGCGAGTAGCGCGTCTCAGAAGCGGTACGAGTAGTTGACGGTCAGCGTCGGGTTGGAGAACTGCGGGAACGTCAGGCCGCGGATCGCGTTGGTGATGCAGGTGGCCGCGGGGCCGGTGAAGTCGCCGGTGACGTTGACGCGGGTGACGCGGCCCGAGGAGCCCTGGATCGTGGTCTGCGCCTGGGCCGTGCCGGCCTGGCCGCCGGTGCAGGCGCGCACCGCGCCGCGCACGCTCTCGAACTTGGAGCGCACGGTGTTGCGGTCGGGCGTTTCGGGCAGGCCGCTGCTGCTGCCGGACGAGCCGGAGGAGGAGGACGAGCTGCCGGCATCGCGGCGCGGGGTGAGGCCGAGGGAAGTCAGGTCGCCGGCGAGGCGGCCGGAATCGCGGGTCTGGCCCGAGCTGCCGGCGTCGCGGGCCGGCGGATTGTCGGAGCCGGGGCTGGACGGGTTGCTGCCGGAGGTGCGCCCGGCGTCGCGTCGCCGCGTGCCGCTCGAGCCGCCCGGCTGCTCCTCCTCGCCGCCGTCGCCGCCGTCGCCGCCGTCGGCGGCCTTGGCGTTGGGATCGGCGTCACCCGAGACGTCGCCGGCATCGCCGGAGGCGCCCTTGTCCTCGTCGCCCTTGGCGGCGCTCGCGTCCGGTTCCTCGCCGGTCCCGGCATCCGCCTCGGGCCCGCCGGCGGAGGCGGCCACGACCGTGCCGCCGTCGGCGCCTGCAACCGCGGGGACCTCCTTGACGACGACTTCCTTGTCGCCGCCCTTGAGCAGGAAGATCAGCAGGACGACGATCGCGACGGCGAAGGCACCGATCACGCCGATCAGGATGTACATCGGCCTCTTGGACTCGTCGTCGTGGCGGATCGGCCGGGTGAGGATCGGGACCGCGACGGGGGCGCCGATGGCGCCGCCGCCGCCGAGAGCGAACAGGTCGTCGGGCTTGTCCTCGCGCTTGGCGGAGGCGCCCGCCATCGCGCGGATGTCGATCAGGCCGGAACCCTCGCCGGTGGCGAAGCCGGCCTTGGGCGCGGACGCGGCGGCAGGAGCGACGCCGGCCGCGATGCCGCCGCCGCCGCGGCCGCCGGCCAGGGCCTGGAGCGACGAGAGGGAGAACAGGACGGAGTTCTCGTTGCGCTGGCCGATCATCTTCGAGGCATCGACGCGAGGCGAGGGGGCCGCGGCGGCCGCCGCACCCATCATCACGTCCTGCTCGCGGTCCTCGGTCTGATCGAAGGGCGACTGCTCGGCCGCGCCGAACACATCCGCGCCGCCGCGCGCGGCGACCGCCGCGGCCCCGCCGCCGCCCGCCCCGAACGCGTCGAAGGGACTCGACTCCGGGGCCCTGGCCGCCCGCTGGCCGCCCGCGCCGCCGAAGGAGAAGAGGTCGCCGGAGTCGGCAGGAGGCGGTGCGGCGGCGGCAAACGGGGAGGCGACGGTCACGTCGTCCGGAAGGCCGCCGAACGGCGAGTCGGCGGGAGGCGGCGCGGCAGCCGGCGGCGCCGCCAGGTCCGCGTCTCCGCCACCGACGCTCAGGTCGGCGAATTCCGGAATCTGCTGGTAGGGAAGCCAGTCCTCCATCCCCTCCTTCCACAGGTAGGATTCGGGGTCGAGCTGGTCGGACTGGGCGTATTCGCGGATCTGCTGCGTGGTGTAGGGTCCCTGCTGTTCCTCGCCGACGGCCACATACCAGACGGCCTCTTCCTCGTAGCCGCCGCCCGCCGGCGCCGCCGCGCCCGCCGGCGTCGGCTGCGCCCCTCCGGCCACCGCCGCCGCGCCGTCGCTGGTGCCGCGATACACGTGGGTCTGCCCGCACTTCTTGCAGGTGAATTTGAACGCCTTGCCCTTCACCTTGGCGTCGTCAATCGAGTAGCGGGCCGAACAGCTGGGACACGTGATCTTCATCAGCAGTCTTCTTTCCCGTCGGTGCGGGGGCTCGAGGCCCGCCGCGGACACCCAGGGCGGCACATATTACCGCCGGCCCTCCCGGACGATCAACCCCCGGCCATCGGCTTCCGCCGGCGCGCGGTGGTCGTCCAGGGATGCGCCGCGCCACCGGGCGACGGCTGCCGGAGGTCCCGGATTCCGCCGCCATTGGGGAGACGCCGGCCGGGCGTGGTTTCTTGGGTGCGGGGCCCGTTCGGACGGGAACCCCTCGACGTTGCTTGACATCCGGGCACCCGACCCGCAGGATGCCGCCGATGCCGCGCTGGACCGGGCCGCCCGTCACGGCCAACCACGTGACGATCCTGCGCATCGTCCTGCTGCCGGTGCCGTGCGCGATGGTGTTGTACGCGCCCGTGGGCTGGCACTGGTGGGCGATCGTCCTGTTCGCGGGGCTCGGCTTCACCGACATGCTGGACGGCTGGATGGCCCGCCGCTGGGGCGGCTCGGTGCTCGGCGCGCTGCTCGACCCCGTCGCCGACAAGGTCTTCATGGCGGCCGCCCTGGTGCTCTGCTTCGGCCTCGACCTGGTCCACCCGGCGGTGCTGGCACTGATGGTGTTCCGCGACTTCGTGATCACCTCGCTGCGCAGCGCGATGAGCCTGCGGGGACGGCACGTCAAGACCAGCATCCTGGCCAAGCTCAAGACCGCGGTGCAGATGGGCGGCGTGGCGATGGTCTACATCGTCTACCGGTTGCCCGACGACGGCCGCGTGCTGCCGCTGCTGGGGGCAATCGCCGGGCTGTACCTGGCGTTCGCGGTCTGGCGCCGAGTCGCCACGCACGAGTTCCGCCCGCTGGTCTGGGTGCCGGCGTGCATGGCGCTGCTGGCGTTCCTGATCCGCGTCTTCACCGGTCCGTCGCTCGCGCAGGACGTCTACTGGGGCATCGTCGTGGCCTTCACCGTCGCCTCGGCGGTGGACTACTTCGGCGTGACCGGGGCGGTCCTGCTGCGCGGCTCCGGCCGCCGGCTCGACGACCTGGGGCGGATCCTGTGGTCGGTGGTCGCGGGGATCGGGCTCCCGTGGTTCATGGTCGAGCGGCCCGAGACGGCGCCGCTGTGCATCGTACTGCTGGCGACCGAGTTCACGTCCGGCGCGGTGGACAACCTGCGGTGCCACGAGGGGTTCCTGCCGTACCGCTGGGTCTACCCGCTGCGGGCCGCGGTGCTGGCGGCCGGCGGCTGGCTCGTCCTCACGCTGGCGCACGACGGCCGACCGTGGAGCCCCGCCTTCTGGGGCACCTTCGCGCTCGCCGGCCTGATGCTGCTGTGGACGGTGCTCGACTTCGTCGTGGCCCGCAACTTGATCTGGGGCGAGGAGGCGACGGAGACCGAGCAGGCCAAGGGGGTCGTCGGGCGCTGAGCGCTAGAATCGGAATTCGGAGCTGACGAACAGCGTGTTCTCGGTGGGCGGGTCGGCGGCGTCGGTGTCGTCGGCGGTCCAGACCACGGCGTCGGTGACGGCGACGGTGAGGTAGCGGACCGGGGAATAGAACGCGCCGGCGAGCAGCTTCATGGTGCGCTGGTTGGCGTCGTCGGCGACGTCGGAATCCCAGACGTGGAACCGCCCGAGGAGACCCACGCCCCAGGGGGTCTCGAAGCGCAGGTAGGCGGCGTGCCCCATCCCCTCGCGGTCCGTGTCGCCGCTGCGGTCGTCCTGGTAGAAGAACTGGTAGCCGACGCGGAACCAGTCGTGGCGGTAGCCGACGAAGGCCGCGAAGACGTTGCGGGGCGCGCCCGACGCCTCCTCCTGGGCCAGCGGCACCGAGGCCAGCGCGCCCAGCTCGAGCGGCGCGAGGATCTCGCAGCACGAGGCGAACGGGGTGAGGGTGAGGCGCGCGGCCAGGGTCTTGTCGGTGTCGCCGTCGAGCGAGCGCTTGAAGCCGGTGCCGTTGAGGAAGGTCGCCTCGACGTTGCCGAGCCGCAGCGGCATCTTCCAGCGCAGCGAGGCGCCGACGTCGGCGCTCCGCTGCAGCTTCTCCTCGTCGGTCACCTCGGACGCCACGAAGCGGAAGCCCCAGAAATCGTCCAGCAGCCCGGTCCAGACGGTCGGAATCACGCCCGCGCGGATCGCGAGATCGAGCGGCAGGGCGACGTCGAAGTAGGCGAACTTGACGAACACGCCGTACGAGCGGTCGCCGGGCACCGACACCGGGTGGGTGTGGTCGTAGCCTTCCGGGGGCGGGTCGGTCGTCCACTGGGCCGGCCCGGTCGTCGCGGCCGCCTCGGACTCCGGCCCCGCATCGATCGTCAGCCGCATCGAGAGCCAGCTCGTCATCCTCGCCTTGACGGTCAGGTACATCCGGTACAGCTCGAAGCTGTTCGTGTCGACCTCGTCGTCGGGGCCGTCGAGCTGGTACCAGTAGCGGACGAAGCCGAGCCCTCCGATCGACAACGCGTCGGAGTCGGTCAGGCCGGCCAGCCGGTCGAGCAGTCCGCCCGGGTCGGTGCCCCGTTCGGACTGCGCCAGGCCGGTCGCCGGCCACGCCAGCAACCCGGCCGCCAGGAGCGCGCACGCAAGGCCCGCACGTCGTCCGGTCGTCATCTTCCTGCGACCTCCCACCTCGCGCCCGCTCGCCGGCCGGTCGGACACGGCGCCCCCCTGGCCGAGGCGATTCGCCACAGTGCGTACCACGCCGCCGCGAGCCGGCCAAGAAAGCGGGTCAGGAGACGAACGACTTGATCACGGGCTTGCCGTCCTTGAGATCGACGCGGAAATCGACCCGCTTGCCGGGATGCTTCTTCGACATCCGGTCGAGCTCCTTCTCGAGCGACCGGCGGATCGCCGCGGGGGACGGCGCCGCCGCTCCCCCCGCGGCGGCGAAGGCGGCGTGGATCGAGCGCACCTTGTCCTCGGGCACGGCGCCCGGCGCGTGGCGGGCGGCGGCGGGTGGCGCCGCCTTCGGCTCGGCCGGCCGGCCCGGTCCGCGTCCGGCCGTCGGGGTCGGTGCGGCGACGGGTCGCGGTTCGAGGGCGGCCGCGGCCCCGGGATCGGCCGGGGGGGGAAGGGTCGCCTGCAGGTCCGGCGGGACCGACCGGCCGGCGCTCGGCGGCGGCTCGGAGGCGGAGGTCTCGAGGAGGCGCTTGAGGTCCTCGAGGCTGCGGGCGCGCTTGACGCCCGGAGCGGGCGGCATCGAGGCGGGCCTCGGGAGAGGCGTGGAGGGAGGCATCGCTTCCGCGGAGTCGGGCTCGAGGTCCAGGTCGAGGAGGTCCGCGAGATCGTGGACGCTGCGGGCGTGGAGGCCGGTCTCGGCCGTCCCGGACGGTTCGGCCGGTTCCCGGGCGATGCGGCGCTGGGCGCGCAGGACATGGGGGTGGTACGTGCCTTCCTCGATCGCGCGGCAGATGCGCTGCCAGTACGCGGTCAGCGTGGTGTAGCGCTGGAGCAGGACCTGGAAGCGGAAGCGCTGGGCGGTGTTGTTGCAGCGTTCCTTGCGGAGGCCCTGGAGGTGTCGTTCGACGTCGCGGCGCAGGACGCCCGGCTCGATCTTCTCGATGCCCATGAAGTACTGCTCGTACAGGGCGCGCAGCCGGTCGAGCTTCTTCTCCAGGTCCTCGACCCGGGTGCCGAACTCGCGCGCGTCCATCGAGCGTCCTCAGAGCGGAACGATCGACAACTCGTCGAAGTGTACCGGGGTGCCCCAGTTGCTGAACGCGAAGTGCTCGTTGCCGGGGCCGCACAGCGGGTCCTGGTCCTCGACGTGCAGGAACAGGCGCCCGTCGACGTACCAATCGATGGAGCCGTCCCGGGCGCGGATCGACCAGCGGTAGCGGCGCCCCTTCTCGACCGTGGTCTCGTTCTCCTCGACCATCCGGCCCTCGTGCTCGTCGCGTCGGGCGATGGTGTTGACCGTGTTGCGCCAGCCGCCGAAGATGAACACGTAGCCGGTGCCGACGTAGCTCCCCTCGTCGTCGGCGCTCGACTTGCCGTCCCCGAACACCTCGACCTTGATGTCGCCCTCGGTGGAGTCCGACCAGGTCACGAAGTCGATCTTGACGTTGCAGGGGATGCGGCGCTTCAGCCACATCGGGTGGTTCTTGGCGCCCTCGACGAACAGCGCGTCGTCGCGGATCTCGTAGGCATCGATCGTCGCTCGCCACAGCTCGAGGTTGAGCCGTCCGGAGTCGAAGTTCTCGGAGATCGGCTCCTTGAGCTTCGGGTCCTTGCCCTCCATGCAGCCGGCGAGGGCGGCGAGCAGCATCAGGCTCGTGCAGGCACGGACGGTGCGCGACACGTCGGACCTCCTTGCGGTCCGGCGCGGCCGGACCGGCGCGGGCCAGTCTAGGGCAAGCACGGCGGAGGAGCAACGGGAGCCTGGGAAGCTACGGCCGCCACAGGTCGCGGCCGCGGCCGTGGGCGGCGGGAACGCCGAAGTGCCCGAGGAGGGTGGCGCCGACGTCGCCGAGCGCGGGGTCGCCCTGGACCAGCGGGCGGGTGGAGAGGAAGAACCCGCGGAGCGCGCCGGCATCGCCCGAGGCGTGCTCGACGCCGACCACCGTCCGGTTCGGCTCGAGCTCCTCGTCGGGGACCAGGCCGGCGACCGTCTGCTCGCTGACCGCGTAGGGCTCGGCGAAGACCACGAACAGGTCGGGCAGGACGTCCTCGCGGCGGCCCCGCAGGTCCCGCCCGCGCACCAACACCCGCTGGACGACGCGCGCCCCCCCGGCCCGGTCGTCCCGCCAGGCCAGCAGCTTGTCCTCGAGCCGCCCGAGGACCTGCGCCCGCCGCTCCCCGGGCTCGACGAGCCCGTCGCGCTCGCGCCCCTCGAGGTTGAGCTGCACGAAGGACCCGCCGGCGGCATAGGCCTGCGAACGGGACCAATCGACCTCGCTCAGGTCGGGCACGTGGTCGCTCGACCGCGTCGCGGCGGCGAACGGGTCGCGGGAGCGCAGGACGAGCAGCCCCTGGCGGACCAGCCAGGCGTTGAGGTGCACGGCCCGGCGGAACGGCCGCAGGCCGTGGTCGGACAGCACGAGCAGGACGTCGTCGGGTCCCAGGCGGGCGGCGACCTGGCCGGCGAGGTCGTCGACGAACGCGTAGGCGGCCAGCACGGCGTCGCACAGGCGCACGTTGCCGAAGCCGGGCGCCGCGGCCAGCGACCGCGCCTCGTCCCACGCCGGGTGCTCGGGGTCGGCCAGCCGCTGCAGCCCCAGCGCCACGCGCTCCACGGTGGGCACGAAGGCGACGAGCAGATCGAAGCCGCCGCGGTCGAGCTCGCCGAGCAGCACCTTGGAGCGCGCGGCGAAGTCGTCGGCGAGGTCGGCGAGGTACGATTCCTCGGCCTGGAGACCGGCGACGAGCGCCGCGAGGTCGCCCGGGGTACCGACGGTCGGGAGGCGTCCGTAGCGCGCCGCCAGCTCGGCGGCCCAGCCGGGCGGCTCGGACAGCGGGTACCACGGCGCGACGGGCGACACCTCCAGCGGCGCGGCGAGCAGCAGGGGCAGGTCGCCCGCATCGATGACCAGGAACCTCGCCAGTGCCTCCACGACGGCGTCGCCGCCGCCGTGGAAGGTCGCCGGCATCCGCGCGCTCCAGTACCCCGGCGGCAGCTCGGTCTCGTAGCCCGGCACCGTCACCGCCAGCCGCGTCGGGTCGGCGCCGCGGCGCACGTCGACCGGCAGCTCGAGGCGTCCTCCCGTGCCGGGCCAGGGAGGTCCGGGCAGGCGCGCCGACCAGCCGACGGCCGAGGGCAGCAGGCGCACGCGGTCGGCGACCGGCATGTCCCGCACGCCCTCCGGGAACGCGGCGCCGAGCAGCGTGCCCCGGCCGGGCCGGCCGGCGAGATCGGGGGTGCCGGCGCCCGCCAGCACCTCCGCTCCGGGCGCCCGTTCGGGAGGGAGCTCGTAGGGCGCCCAGAGCACGCGGACCCGGCGGCCGGCCTGCGCCAGCCTGGTCCAGAAGGCGGTGCCGGAGCGACGGGTCGTGACGCGAGGCGGAGCGACCTCGAGGTCCAGCTCGATGGTCCCCGGACGCGTGCGATAGGTGTCCGGGTCGAG
The DNA here is from genome assembly GCA_016930215.1 of Deltaproteobacteria bacterium. Lineage (GTDB taxonomy): Bacteria > Myxococcota_A > Polyangia > DRWM01 > JAAZOP01 > JAAZOP01. The sequence goes on along the minus strand of JAFGHH010000043.1, from coordinate 520 downwards.
CCGCAGGGGTCCGAACACGCCGGAGTCGGCGGGCGGCAGACCCGTGACGAAGGTGGTCCAGGCCGCCTCGCAGCTCGGCGGCTCGGTGGTCCGCAGCGACGAGAAGCCGTAGGCCTCCCGGAGCCGCGCGAAGTGGGGCAGCCGTCCCTCCGCCACCCAGCGCTCGACGGCCGTGAGGTCGAACCCGTCGAGCGCGAGGAGGACGACGCGGCCGCGGGAGGACGCGGGGACCTCGGCGACTTCGGACGGCGAAGGAGGACGCCGGGAGCCGCGGCAGCCGGCGGCGAGGACGGCGAGCAGCGCCAGGCAGGCGAGCGGCAGGACGCGACGCACGGCGGGAGACGGTAGCAGGCGCTCCGCGCCGCGGCAAACGCGTCGCGGGCGCCGTGACGCGACACCTGCACCGCATGCTCCGCAACCCTGCGCGAGATCCCCCCGACTGCGCCTCTGCGTCCCTGCGCGAGATCCCCCCGGCTGCGCCTCTGCGTCCCTGCGCGAGATCCCCCCGGCTGCGCCTCTG
>JAFGHH010000042.1 GCA_016930215.1 Deltaproteobacteria bacterium | reverse complement strand
GTCCGCGGCATCGGGGTCGGCGTCGTCCGCGGCGTCCGCCTCGGCTTCCGCCTCCACCGGCACGTCGGCATCACCGTCACCGTCGGCATCGGCGTCCGTGCCCCCGCCGATCAACTCGTCGCAGATCGCCTGGGTCGCCGTGCAGATGCCGTCGGAGGTATGGTCGGCCGCGGGGTTGGTCTTGCAGCAGATGCCGGAAGCGCAGTCCGAGTGGATCTGGCAGCGGCCGCCGTCGTCCTGGGTGCAGGAGAGGCCGAGGCCGAGGCCAAGGGCTGCGGCGGCGGCGAAAGCGATGTACAGACGGATGGACATCTTCACACCCCGTTCGTGCGCGATGGGTAGCAGGTTCCGGACGGGTTTGCAAACGGGGGCGGAAGCGTGCTGTAAGATGCGCGACGGGGAAAGGAGGAAGGCGGTGCGAGGACCAGGATGGATGGCCGCGGCGTGTCTCGTGATGCTGGGGGGGTGTCAGCTCTCGGCGCGGGACGAGCTGCGGCGACACGACTCCCGACGGCGGCCGGTCGTGCCGGTGCGACCGGTGACGGCCGCGGACGAGCATTCTTCGGGGGAAGCGGCGCCGTCCGCGGCGCCGGGCACGACCGAGGGGTCGGACCCGGCCGGGAAGCCCGCGGACGGGGCGGACCCGGCCCTGGACGACGGGCGGCGTCGCCGGATGCTCGACGACCTGGCCCGGCTGCGCGAGGCGTTCGTCGTCTCGGCCAAGGAGCTGGTCACCAACAACGCCTGGGGCTCGATCCCGGAGCTCGCCGCGCGGACCGCCGGCCAGGTCTCGAAGGTCCCCGACTGGCACGTCGTAGCCGCGGGCGATCTCGATCCTCCGTTGCGCGAGGCGGCCGTCCACGCGCTCGTGTGCCGCGGCCTGCGCGACGGCTCGGGGGCCTGCACCAGCGCCGACGCGCTGCTGCCCGCCGGCGCCGCCCTGTGCGTCGACGCGGTGCGCGTGCTGCAGCAGGCGCGGGCCCTGCGCCAGGGCCTGCCGTTCGAGCCGGTCGCGAAGGCCGTGGGCTTCCCGGACGACCCCGCGCTGGTGCAGGCCGCGCGGGCCGCGCTGGCCGAGGGCAACGCGGGCGACTGCGCGCGGCTGGGCCCGGGACCGGGCGAGCCGAGCGGGTGGTCTGAGGCGCTGTGCCGCGTGCTGGCGGCCGGCGATCCCGCCCGCTGCGACGATGACCCCGACCCGTCCCGCCGGGCGGTGTGTCGCGGGATGGCCCGCGCGTTGCTGGACACGGTCGGCCGTCCGCTCCCCTCCCCCGGTCCGCCGCTCGAGGAGATGTACCGTCGCTGGTCGCTCGGAGGCGACGCCGTTCCCGAGTGCCTGGCCGAGCCGCTGGCGGTCCTGACGCTGGACGCGCGCGTCCAGGCCGTCTTCGCTCCGGAGACGGCCGCCCTCGTCCCCACGCCGTAGGCCCCCGCTCCGTTCCCCCCCTTGTGCGAGCGGCCGAACGTCCGTACCTTTCACGGCGGCGGCGATCCGCCGGGGAGGTGCGGTATGCGGATTCTGCGGACGCTGGTGGTGCTGGCGGTCCTGGGGACGGCCGCGCCCGGCGGCTCGGGATGCGGCGGCGATGACGGAGCGCCCGACGACGCGGCCGCCGAGGTCGACGCCGCGCTCGAGGCCGACGCGGACGCTCCGCCGGACGTCCCGGCCGAGGCGGACGTCGTGGAGGAGGCGGACGAGGCCGGGGAGGCGGACGCCTTGCCGGATGCGGTGGACGTCGCGGACGACGCCGACGCCGGCGACTGGCTCGTGCCCCCGGCGGTGCGCTGCGCGCCGTCGGGGGACCCGTGCGCCGCCGCGACGGTCCCCGGGGTCTGGGCCTCGTACCGCAAGGACTTCTACTACCCGTTCTCCCGCTACGCGGAGGACGGGCCGTTGCCGGAGCACGGCGGGCGGTTCCACGTGGCGGCGGTGTCGGCGGTGACCGGCGAGGTGACCGGCGTGCGGTTGAACGGCACGCCGGCCGAGGACCTGCTCGGCGAGCCGACGCTCGAGTGGTGGCACGTGTGGCCGCGGGTCGTGACGGCGGGCGAGCCGGTGTGGCTCGCGTTCCACTCGCGCGACCCGACCTGGGACGCCGCCGGGGCCTCCGGCACCTTCGAGATCGCGACGACGGCCGGCGTGGCGGCGTCGGGGACGTTCCCGGCGGCCCTCGCTCCGGTGCCGCTGACCTACGTCGCGCTCGATGAGGACTATCGGACGCTCTTGGTCCACCTCAAGAACGGCGGTGCGGCGCCGCACGAGCTGGCGCGGCTGGTGGTCAACGGGCGCGACGTCACGGACGTCGCGTGCGTTCCCGAGACGGTGCTGGAGCCGGGGGAGACTGCGCTGTGGACGGTGCCGCTGTGCGCGCCCCTGTCGCCCGGTTCCGCCTGGACGGTGGTCGCGGAGTTCGCCGGGGCTCCGGCGGCGGTCGGGGTGGGGCGGGTGGTGCGGCCGTTCTTCCCGTTCGAGAGCTGGCCGAACACGGACGAGTGCCCGTTCCCCACGGTGAACGACGAGTACTTCCGGCGGCACCAGGCGGCGGGGCTGGACACGACGTTCTTCTACGTCGGCGGCGGGTCGGCCTGTGGCGGGTACGACGCGCTGCGGATCGTGAACGAGGTGGCGCCGGCGACGCCGGACTTCCACCTGCTGGTGGCGGACGACTTCCTGCGGCTGCCCGACCCCGGGAGCGCGCTGACCGACACCTCGCGCGTGGCGGCGTTCCTGACCGGCGACGAGTCGGACGGCGAGGTGTACGGCGACGGCGGCGTTCCCAACCCGTCGCGCAAGGCGGCCGAGGCGCGCGAGCTGTGGTCGCTCTACCCCGAGATTCCGGTGTACAACGGGGCGAAGACGAACAAGAACGTCGGCACCTTCGCCGGGATGTGCGACATCCAGGGGATCGACTTCTACGTCGCCGCCTGCGCGCCGCACATCACGCGCTGGGGCACCCATCCGCCGATCCGTGCCGCCTACGACTACCTGGTCAACGCCCGCAACAACCACATGCCGGGCACGACCTGGATGTACGCCCAGGGGTTGCACCAGGGCTGGAACAAGACCGCGCTGATCGGCGGCGCGACGATCCACGTCCAGCCCGACCCGCAGGAGATCCTGGTCCAGGCCCTGAGCGTCGTCGCCGCCGGCGGCAAGGGGAGCATGTGGTTCCAGGTCAACCAGGAGGAGGCCGAGCATCGTCCGGCGCGCTGGGCCGCGATTGCCGAGTCGAACTGGCTGCTCCACGGCGTGCGTCCGTTCCTGCGCGAGGGCGACATCACCGGGCTGGCCCGCGGCGATGCCACGCCGGAGGACTGGGCCGACGACCCTGCGATCGTCGACCTCGTGCGCGCCCGCCGGGCCCTGGTGGTGCCGATCATCAACATCACCGTGGCCACGGCCCCCACCGACGTGCTGTGCGGCGCCGCGTTCCTCTCGGAGGCCGCCGTCCCGCACTGGGTGCTCGGCGATGCGGCCCCCGACGTGACGCTCGAGATCCCCGACGACTTCGGCGTCGTCGAACTGTTCGAGGTGGCGATCGACGGCGACGTGTTCGACCCGGCCTCCCGCGTCGCGCGCGACGTCGACTTCCCGGTGCGGATCGAGGGCCGCCGCGTGACGCTCGAGGGCGTGGCGCTGTCCAACACGCGGCCGGTCCGGCTGGTGGTGCTGGCGGCGGACGACGCGGTCCGCGGCGAGGTTCTGGGGCGGTTGCGCCCCTGAGTGCCGCGGGCGCATTCGCCCCTCGACGGCGCGCAGGGCAGCGTGCCGCCCCTGGCGCCGTCGGGGAAGACGCTGCGGCGGAACCCGGGCCCGGCACGGGAGGGGTCGCAGGGCCGGCGGTTCGTGCTAGACTTCTTCCGTGCGGCGTTGCATCCCCGGGCGACGTGACCCCGGGATGGAGGGAGCGAAATGGCAGAGCATCCACGCGAGCAGGGTCCGACGGGCGCCGTTCCGGCCGACGACCGGCCGGCGGCCGCCCCGCGATCCCGGTCGGGCGGGTTCTTCCGCGCGCTGGTCGCGGCCGCCGCGGCCGCGGCCGCCCCCGCCGCCGGCTGCTACGAGTCCGACCCCGGTGAGGACGTCGCCGACATCTCCGACGCGACCGACACCCGCGACGTCGCCTTCGAGGTCTACGGCCTGCCGGACGGCCTGAGCGAGGCCGCCCCCGTCTACGGCATTCCCGACTACGGGGTTCCCGAGTACGCCGCGCCCGACTACGGAGTGCCCTGAGCCGACCGCGGACGCGAGGCATCGACATGCACGGAGCGCGCTTCGCCCGCACCGCGAGTTGGACCCCGGCCGTCTGGTCGCTGGGGTCGAGCGGCGGCGGGTTCGCCGGGGCGACGGTGACGGTGACGCGGGTGGCGCCCGGGGCGTATCGGATCCGGGTCGCCGGCCGCACGCGCAACTGGGACTACCCGGCCGAGCTGTTGGACTGCAGGTGAGGGAGCATGGTGTTGGATCTGTTGCGACGGTTGTTCGGAGGGGGGAAGGAAATCACGTCGTTCGAGGAGCTGCGTCCCGGCAAGGCGGTGCTGCGCGGCACGATCAAGGCCGGCGACGAGCAGGTCCGCTCGCCGCTCAAGGGGCTCGGCTGCGTGGCCTACTACTACAAGGCCTCCTACAAGGCGCAGGCGCGGGGCAAGTGGGTCGAGCGGGTGGTGAAGGACGCCGAGGTGTACGCGCCGTCGTTCGGGCTGGCGCTGGAGGGCGGGACGATCCGCGTCCTCCCGCCGCGCGGGGTTCCGCTCGACCCGCAGGAGCACCGGCAGCTCCAGGCGCGGGGGTTCCCGGGATTCCAGGCCACCGAGCAGCTGATCCGGCCGGGGACGCTGGTCAAGCTGGAGGGCAGCGTGCAGCGGGACGGCGAGGGGTTCGTGCTGCGCCTGCGGCGCATCGACCTGGTGCCGGAGGCGGAGCAGCAGGCCGGGCCGTACAAGCGGCCCGAGCGCCGGCGCCGCAAGAAGCGCTGAACGGCCGTAGGGGTTGCCCGGGGCGCCCGGCCGGAATATCCTCCCCTCGATTCCCCGCCGCTTCCGACGTCCGGCGCGGCCTGGGAGAGGTACGAATGACCCGTCGTGTTGCCGAACGACGTGGACGTGTCGCCCGCGCGGGTGTGGCGGTGCTGTGTGTCCTGTGCGCCGTGGGCACGGGGGGCTGGCTGGAATGCACCGGCTCGCGGGACGCCGAGGAGCCCGACCTGTCCTACGCCGAGTCGGCGGCGGAGAACTACGCGTCCGGCCTCGAGTCCCTCGAGGACGGCAACTCGCTCGAGGCCCAGAAGTACTTCGAGCAGGTGATGCGGCGGTTCCCGTACACCCGCGAGGCGGTGCTCTCGCGGTTGCGGCTGGCCGACTGCGACTTCGTCGCCGAGAACTTCCGCGCGGCGGCCACCGGCTACCAGACCTTCATCGAGCGTTATCCGGCGGACGACGAGGTGCCGTACGCGATGTTCCGCCGCGGCCTGTCGTTCTTCAACCTCATCCCGTCCGACTGGTTCATCTTCCCCGCCTCCTACACGCGCGACCGCGCTCCGACCCGCGACGCGTTGCGCGAGCTGCGCAGCTTCATCGACCGCTTCCCGGACAGCGAGTACGTCCTCGAGGCGCGCGAGCGCATTCGCGACTGCCTGGCGGAGCTGGCGCGGGGCGAGCTGTCGGTCGCCGAGTTCTACCTCAACCGCGAGAAGCCCGTGGCCGCCGCGCTGCGGGCGCGCACCGTGCTGCGGGAGTACGGCGACTCGGGGTTGGCCCCCGAGGCGCTGCTGCTCATGGGCCGCATCGCGCTCGAGGCCGGCCAGCGGGGGGCCGCGCGGGGCTACTTCGCCCTGCTGGTCGCCCGCTATCCGGATTCCGAGGAGAGCCGGCGGGCCCTGCGCTATCTCCGTTTCCTCGAAGGGCGCGACGAGGCACCCTAGGATCGGTGGCACGATGGACGACCAGCAGCGGAACCTGTTGACCAAGGCGCGCGAGCACTACAAGCGCAAGGAGTTCGAGCGCGCCCGCAACCTGCTCGAGCGGATCCTCGAGGCCGGCGGCGTCGCCTACGCCGACGTCTACAACATGCTCGGCGTGATCCACCACGACGCCGGCGACCTCGCGCGCGCCCAGGAGCAGTTCGAGGCCGCGTTGCGCATCAACCCCAACTACACCGAGGCGATCCTGAACCTGACGGTGACGTACAACGAGATCGGCCGCTACGAGGACGCCCGCCGGCTGATGGAGCACCTCGGGTCCCGCAAGGGCCAGGAAGGACCCGACTCGCTCGAACCCTACGCCCGCGGCAAGATCGCCAACCTCCACGCCGAGGTCGCGCAGGCCTACTACGACGTCGGCATGCTCCAGGCGGCGATCGAGGAGATGACCAAGGCGATCGAGCTGTGCGGCGACTTCGTCGACCTCCGCGTCCGCCTCGGCAACATGCTCACCGAGGCCCAGCGCACGCCCGAGGCGCTGGTCCACTACGAGCACGCGGTCCAGACCAAGCCCGACTACCTGCAGGCCCGCATCCAGCTCGGCATCGCCTTCATCAAGTCCGGCCGCAAGCAGGACGCGATCGCCCAATGGCAGGCGGTGCTCGAGAAGGACCCGGGCAGTCGCTCGGCCAAGATGTACCTGCGCCTCGCCGGCGTCGCGACTCCCGGACCTGCTCCCACCGGGGTCCTTCCCGTCCTGGCACGGTCCGGGGACAAGTCCGACGAACCCCCGACCGAAGAGAAGAAGTAGGCGTCCCGAGCGTCCCGCGGCTTCACAGCTCCGGCGGCTCCGCCACGTACGGGCACAGCGCCATCGGCGTGCCGCGCTCCATCGCCAGGAACGGGACGAGGCCCGCGGCGACGGCGTCGAGGCTCGTGACCCGCAGCAGCCAGCCGAGCGGCGTGTCGGCGTCGGTCTCCGGCTCGGCGGCCGCCGGCGTCGTCTCGCCCGCCAGCGCCCCCAGCAGCAGGCCGAGCAGCCCGCCCGGTGCGGGCTCGGCGTCGAACAGCGGCGCCGTGGCGTCCAGCTCCGCGAGCTCCCGGGCCCGCGCCACCGCCTCGCCGAGGCTGCCGATCCGGTCGGCCAGGCCGAGCTCGACGGCGCGCCGGCCGCTCCAGATCCGGCCCTGGCCCGCCTCGTCCACCTGCGCGCGCGTCAGCCGCCCCGCCCGGCCCTCGACCACGCAGTCCACGAACCGGCCGTAGTAGAACCCGACCTTCTCCTCCAGCTCCAGCAGCTCGTCCGCGGTGTACGGCCGGAACCAGCTCTCCATCGTGGCCCGGGCCCCGCGTCCTTCCTCGTAGGCGTTGACGCCGAGGCCCAGCAGGAAGTCGCCCACGTCGGCCTTGCCGTAGAAGATGCCGATCGAGCCGGTCAGCGTGGCCGGCAGCACGAAGATCTCGTCCGCCGCCGCCGCGACGTAGTAGCCCCCGGAGGCGCCGATCGGGCCGATCGCCGCGACGACCGGCTTGCGCTCGCGCAGCCGCATCACGGCGCGCCAGATGTTGTCCGAGGCGACGGCGGAGCCGCCGCCGGAATCGATCCGCAGCACGACGGCCGCCGCCCGGGGGTCGGTACGCAGGCGGTCGAGAACCTCGACCACCGTGCGGTCGCCGATCATCCGTACCCCGAGAGGCGGGAACGTCAGGCTCTTGCCGTCGACGAGCGAGCCGTCGATACGCACGACGGCGACGCCCGGCCGCCGGCCCCACGCGCTCCACGGGTCGCCCGGCGGTGGGTCGTCCAGCCGGATCGCCTCCACCGACGCGCCGACCGCCGCCTCGAACCGCTCCTTCGCCTGGTCGAGGTACGCCACGTCGTCGGCCAGCCCCGCCTCCGTCAGCTCCGTCGGCGTGAACGGGCCGCCGTCGATCAGCGCCGCGGCGTCCTCCGGGCCCGGCAGGTCGAGGTCGGCGGCGACGTCCGCGGTCAGCGAGCCGTAGACGTCGTCCAGGTACGCCCCCAACGCCTCCTCGTGCTCCGCCGACGGCGCCTCCTCCGTGAACGACTCGGGCGCCGACTTGTAGGCCCCGACGCGCACGATCTCGGCGCGGACGCCGAGCCGGTCGAGCAGCCGGCGGAAGAAGGTGAGCCGGGTGCGGATGCCCGTCAGCCGCGCCCCGCCCCCGGGCGTGACGATCGTCCGGTCCGCCGCCGTGCACAGGTAGGCCGCCGCGCCGGCCGCGTCGTCGTAGAAACACCACACCGGCTTGCCGGCCGCCTCGAGCGCGGCGAGCGTGCGGCGCACCTCCTGCACGTCGCCGGTCGAGCCCGACCAGCCGTCCAGGACCAGCAGCACGCCGGCCACGTCGTCGTCGCGCTGCAGCGCCTCCGACCAGCGCACGAGCTGCACCCAGTCGCCCTCGGACAGCGCGCCGGTCCAGCGGAAGGCGGCGATCCGGTCGGACCGGTCCACGGCCGGGCGGTCGCTCCCCGAGACGCGCGCGATCACGTCCAGCGCATCGACCGGGCCGCCGCGCTCGAACACGCCGAGGCCGCCGCCGAGGGTCGCGTACGGGAAGGCGACCTCGATGGCGGTGCCGACCTGCCACTCGGCGAAGCAGGCGCCGTCCCCGCACCCATCGACCCGCGCGTCGAAGCGACCGCGGAGCGCCAGTCCTTCCACGGGGCGCAGGGCGACGCCCGCCCCGGTCCACATCCGGCCGCTGGTCTCGCCGGCGCGGAACGAGGCGCCGATCGTCAGGAAGTCGTCGCCGAACGGGCGCACCGAGACGTCCGCCAGGTAGCGTCGCTCGTAGGCCCACAGGGCGGCCCGGCTGGTGTCCGCGCGCGGCTCGAGCAGGTCCGAGGCGGCGAACGAGATGCCGAGGTGTCGCCAGGGCCGGAACGTGATCCCGGCGTCCAGCGTGTTCCACCCGTCGAGGTCGGGGTCGCGGTCGGCGACGTAGCCGCGGTACAGGAGGCCGAACGACAGGGGCGAGATCCGCAGGGCGAAGCCGAGCGCGAACATGCCCCACATCCGGTCCGATGCGTTCCGGTCGTCGTAGTCGAACGAGTCGGCGGGGTAGCCCACGCCGAACCCGGCCGCCAGGGTCAGCGGGCCGAAGACCGGGAGGGCCGCCAGCACCGCGTCCCCCTGGCTCCCGGCGCCGACCCGCGCGTCGCCGAACTGCTGACGGTGCAGGTACGTCACCTGCCAGGTCGGCGCGTCGCCCAGCAGGGCGGGATTCCACAGGACGCTCTCGGCGCCCTGGTATTCGCCCTCCACCGGGGCGGGCGGGGCCGGCGCGCGCAGCTCGGTCTGCGCCGCCGCCGCGCACGGTACCGCCAGCGAACCCACCACGATCAGCCATCCCGCGTTCCGCATGTCGCGGAACCTAGCGCATTCGGCGCGCTGCCGGAAGCCGCATGCGCGCCGGGGCGCAGAAGACGGGCTCTCGCGCAGAGGCGCAGCCGGGGGGATCTCGCGCAGGGACGCAGAGGCGCAGCCGGGGGGATCTCGCGCAGGGACGCAGAGGCGCAGCCGG
>JAFGHH010000374.1 GCA_016930215.1 Deltaproteobacteria bacterium | reverse complement strand
CGCACACCACCACGTCGTAGCGCCCCGGGTTCGTCTTGCCCGCCTTGGAGAACGTCGTGTACCGCTCCTGCGCCGGCACCCGCAGCGCCAGCCCCTCGCCGGGCGCGGGCGTGCCGCCCGCCGCGAGGTACGACACCCGCAGCTCGGTCTCCGTGCGGTCCGGGTTGGTGACCCGCAGCAGCGCCCAGACCAGCTCCCGCGGCGCGAACACGCTCGCCGCCTCCGCGCACCGCCGGTTCTCGAGCGCGCGGCACAGCTCGATCGATGCCACCCCCAGCTCCGTCCCCAGCGGGGCGGGCGGTGCCGGAGCCGCGGTCGTCCCGGGAGCCGGCTCCGCCGGCGTCGTCGTCTCCGGCGTCTCCGCGGCGCTCGAGCCGACCTGGAATCGCGCCCGCGCGACCTCCGTGCCGCCGGCCGTCGTCACCACCACGTCGTAGCGCCCGTCTGCCGGCTTGGAGGACTTGGAGAAGGTCGTGTACCGCTCCTGGGCCGGCACCCGCAGCTGCACCCCCTGCCCCGGCGTCGCCGATACGGCCTCCGCGACGTAGGTCACCCGGACCTCCGTCTCGGCCCGCGTCTCGTTGGTCAGCCGCAGCAGCGCCCAGACCATCTCGCCGGGCGCGAACTCCCGCTTCTCGCCGACGCACATCCGGTTCTCGATCGCCGTGCACAACACGATCGACTCGACGCCGAGTCCCTCCGCCGCCCCGGTCTCGGTGAGGAATTCGGCGGGCGGCGGCTCGGGCGGTGCCGCATCGGCCGGCGGCGCCGCATCGACCGGCGGCTCCGCATCGGCCGACGGCTCCGCATCGGCCGACGGCTCCGGTGGCGGCGGCTCAACCGGCAGTCCGGCGTCCATGGCGGCCGCCGGCGCGCCCGCATCGACGGCCGGCGGTTCGACCGGCTCGACCGGCTCGACCAACGGGCCGACTTCCGCCGCGGGCGCCGGGGCCGGCGCCTCCCCCTCCTTCTTCTTGCAGGCCGTTCCCGCGAGGCACAGACCGAAGACGGCGACCCAACCCAGGATTGAACGCATCGGCACCCTCCTTGCCACCTGTTGCGCGTCGGACCGGCTCCTTGGACGGACGGGAGTCTATCACCGATTGGCGCGGCCGCGCGCCAGGGAAGCGGGGACCCCCGCGAGGCACAGGACCGCGAAGATCGCGAAGGCGACGCGCATCGCCTCCACCAGCGGGCCCGCCACCTCGGGCGTCACCGGCGCCGTGCCGAGGTGCAGGGTCAGCACGACGGTCACCAGCGCCATCGAGAGCGTCATCCCGATCTGGCGGGCGGTGCCGAGCGTCGCGGCCGCCACGCCGAACGTCCGCCGCTCGACGGACGACATCACGGCGTTGGTGTTGGGCGAGCTGAACAGGGCGAAGCCCGCGCCGAGGGTCATGGTGACGCCAATCACCAGCGGCAGGGGCGTCGTCCCGCCGACCAGTGCGAGCCCGCCGAGCGCGACGGCGCAGACCGCCATGCCGACCGACGCGACGACCCGGGGCGCCACGCGGTCGGACAGGCGTCCGGCCCACGGCGACAGCGCCGCCTGCACGACAGGCCCGGCGAGCATCAGGCCGCCGGCCGCCTGCGCGGACAGCCCGCGCGCCACCTGCAGGTACAGCGACAGCAGGTAGGTCGCGGCGAACGTCGCCGCGTAGCTGATCAGCGCCGCCAGGTTCGACAGCGCGAACATCCGGTTGCGCCGCAGCAGCCCGACCTCGAGGATCGGCTGCACCGTCCGCGACTCGTGCCACAGGAACAGCGCCAGCGTCACGACCCCGCCGGCCGCGAGCCACGGGGCGGCGACCCAGCTCCGGAGCAGTGTGATGCCGACGGTCAGCAGGCCGACCGACGTCGCGCTGAGCACGGCGCCCGCGACGTCGTAGCGCTCGCCCCGCGCCTCCGCCCACTCCCCGACCAGCCGCGTGCGGGCCGTCAGCCAGGTCAGCTCGGTCACCACCAGCGAGAACAGGAACACCGAGCGCCAGCCGAACCAGTGGGTGAGCAGCCCGCCGAACACCGGGCCGGCGGCCAGCCCGGCGTAGACCGCGGCGGTCTGGATCCCCAGCACCCGGCCGCGCTCCCGCGGCGGGAAGATCGAGACCAGGATCGCCGGCGCCGTGCCGGCCAGCAGCCCCGCGCCCACGCCCTGTACCGCGCGCGCCGCGATCAACATCGGCAGCGAGAACGCCGGGACGCACAGCAGCGTCCCCAGCCCCAGCACCGCCGTGCCGATCAGGAACGTCCGCTTGCGCCCGACGATGTCCGCCAACCGGCCGAACGGCAGCGCCCCCATCGCCGAGACGACGATGAACGCCGTGACGATCCAGTTGAGCGTCGCCGCGTCCGCCCGGAACTCGGCCCCGATCGCCGGAACGGCGACGTGGGCCGCGCCGCCCATGAACGGGAACAGGAACGAGGCCAGCGTCGCCACGAGCAGGGCGGCCCGACGATTCGTCTCCGACATGCGCTTCGCGCCCCGCCGCGCCCCCGGGAAGCCGCCGCCGATGCGGCTAGAGGAAGAACGTCACGCCGAAATCGACCTCGATGTCCGTCGAGTGGTAGTCGAAGTCCACGCCGCCGTCGTCGTCGTCCCAGTGCATCGCCGTCGGGAAGTCGAGCCGCATCGTCAGGCCGACCCAGTCGGCCAGCCGGCCGCCGAAGCCGAACCCCGGCAGGATCACCAGCCCGCCGTCCGACTCGTCGTCGTCGTAGTGCAGCGGCCCCACGTCGTACTCCCAGTTCGCGTGCACCAGCTCGAAGCCCACGCCCAGGTGCGTGAACAGGTACAGCGCGCCGAGGTCGACGTGGAACCGCGCCCCGCCCGCCACCCGGAACCGCCCGCCGTAGACGTCCCAGCCCGCCCCCAGGTAGTCGTCATCGACGTTCAGCGGCGTGTAGGTGATCCAGGCCTCGGGACCGATCGCCGCGTCGCCGATGCCGAACAGCCAGCCGACCGAGATTGCCGGCACGAACGAGATGTCGACCAGCAGGTCGTAGTGGCCGTCCCCGACCGGCATCCCGAAGCCGAGCGTCGGCTCGAGGAACAGGCCGTCGGTGCCGCCGGTCGCCCGCATCGCGGCCGTCCCCGTCGTCGATGCCGACAACCCCCCCGAGGCCGAGGCCGTCGCCTCCTGCGCCTCGGCGGCCGGCGCGGTCAGCGCCAGCGCCGCCGCCAGCCATCCTCCTCCGATTCGCCGTCGCATGCCGCACCTCACAGCACGAAGATCACGGCGAGCGACGCCAGGAGGTCGATCATCTCGTCGTCCCAATCGATCGGGTCGCGGTCGTCGTCCTCGTCGTGGAAACCGACGGGGAAGTCGAGCAGGAACTCGATGCCGATCCAGTCGGCCACCATGTAGCCCATCCCCAGGCCGGTCACGATCCCGAGCGACACGTCGCCGTCGTCGTTGTCCTCGTCGTACACCGGGTCGTCCCAGCTCGCGTGCGCGTAGTCGAGCCCCAGCCCCAGGCGCATCAGCAGGAACGCCGAGCCGAACCCGACCGTGAGCCGCGCCCCGGCCATCACCCGCAACCGGCCGAGGTACAAGTCGTCCTCGTAGCCGGTGCCGTGGTGCCAGTCGTTCTCGACGTTGCCGATCGAGTACTGCAGGTCGAGCGCCGGGCCGATGGACACCTGGTCTCCCAGTCCGAACAGGTAGCCCAGGTTCAACCCGAGCCACAGCGACGGGTCGTACAGACCTTCGTAGCCGCCCTCGGCGATCGGCGTCCCCAGCCCCACCGGCACCTCGATGAAGAACCCCTCCAGCCCGGCCCCCTGCGCCTCGGCCGCGGGCGCCGGGAGCGTCGCCGCCGCGACGGCCAGTGCCGTCAGCAGTGCGCTTCGTCCGTGCCCCCAATCCCGACGTTCAATCCGCGTTCCACGAGTCATGCTGCACCTCCTGCACCGGATGATTGCCGCGAGGCCCCCGTCTCTCACGTCGAGCCCCCGACCGTCCGTTCGACCCTAGATACCCGAACCGGCCGCGTCTGTCGAACCCGCGGCCCGTGCGTCGCCGCACGGCGCCCGCCTCTCGCCGTCTCGTCGCCCGCGGTTCGCCGCCAAGGCCCGGTCGGGCCGCCGGCCTTGCCCGGGGAATCGTCCTCTGATAGCAAGATGCGGATGGCAATCCGCGAAGCGCCCGTACCGGGAGTGAGACGGCTCGAGTCGTATTTGGCGGTCGGCGCGGCCCTGCTGGCGCTCGCCGCCGGCACGGCCTGCAAGAAGGAGACGGTACCGCCGACGGAGCCGCCTCCCAGCGGGGGTTTGGCCGGCTCGCCTGCCGTCGACCTCTCGGCGCCGGGCCTGCCCGGTCCGGACGTCGTCGAGTCGCCGGTCGTCGTCGACGCCGCCACGGCGCCGGCGTCGGACACCGCCCCCGCACCACCGCCGGAGCGGCCGGACGCGGCGCCACCACCGCCTCCTCCTCCCCCGCCGCCCGCGCCTGCCGGCGACGCCGCTCCCGCGCCGCCCGCGACTCCTCCGGATGCCGG
>JAFGHH010000373.1 GCA_016930215.1 Deltaproteobacteria bacterium | reverse complement strand
CTGGGCCTGGGCCTGGCCGGTCAACCGCCGGATCCTGTACAACCGCGCCTCGGTCGACCCCCACGGCGTGCCGTACGCCCCGCAGAAGGCGGTGGTGACCTGGAACGCGGCCGAGGGGAAGTGGGAGGGCGACGTCGTGGACGGCCCGGCGAAGGCCCCGCCGCAGGCGCTGGAGGGCGGCAAGCTGCCGTTCATCATGAACGAGGAGGGGGTGGGGCGGCTGTGGACGATGAAGCTCGCGGACGGCCCGTTCCCCGAGCACTACGAGCCGTTCGAGTCGCCGATCGAGCGCAATCCGTTCAACGCGCAGCCGTTCAACCCGGCGAGCAAGATCTTCTCGGGGCCGCGCGACCTGCGGGCGGAGCCCGGCAGCGCCGAGTACCCGATCGTCTGCTCGACGTACCGCGTGACGGAGCACTGGCAGACCGGCGTGATGACCCGCAACTGCCCCTGGCTGCTCGAGCTGCAGCCGCAGATGTTCCTCGAGCTGAGCGAGCAGCTCGCGGCCGAGAAGGGCCTCGAGATGGGCGACATCGTCGAGGTGACGAGCATCCGCGGGTCGGTGAAGGCGGTGGCGATCCCGACCAAGCGCTTCCGGCCGCTCACCGTGCTCGGCAAGACCGTCCACATGGTCGGCATGCCCTGGTGCTTCGGCTGGACCACGCGGGACGCGGGGGACAGCGCGAACATGGTGACCCCGAGCGTCGGTGACGCGAACACGATGATCCCCGAGACCAAGACCTTCCTGGTCAACCTCCGCAAGGCGACGGGCGGGACGCTCCGGAGTCCCGGCCTGCCCGTGACGGCAAGGAGCGCGCGATGAGCAAGGCGGTCCTGGAAGACACCACCCGTTGCATCGGCTGCCGGTCGTGCCAGGTGGCCTGCAAGCAGGCCAACGACCTCTCGGCGGTGCGCACGCGGCTCGAGAAGCGACGCCTCGGGTTCCAGAACCCCGACGCGCTGTCGGCCAAGACCTACACGGTGGTCACCAACCGGGAGGTCGAGGACGCACGGGCGCCGGGAGGCCTGCGCTGGGTGTTCACCAAGCGCAGCTGCATGCACTGCAACGAGCCGGCCTGCGCCTCGGCCTGCCCGGTCACGGCGCTGCGCAAGGAGCCCGACGGCTCGGTGACCTACGACCCCGCCAAGTGCATCGGCTGCCGCTACTGCGTGTGGGCCTGCCCGTTCGGCGTGCCGACGGCCGAGTGGGACTCGCTGGCGCCGCGGATCCGCAAGTGCGACCTGTGCTTCGACCGCCTGCGGGACGCCGGCGCGCCCGCGGAGCTGAACGGCAAGTCGGTGGCGCCCGAGGCGGCGGCCCGGATGGCCGAGGCGCAGGCCAAGCCGGCCTGCGTCGCCGCCTGCCCCACGGGCGCGTTGATCTTCGGCGAGCGGGAGGCCATGTTGGCCGAGGCGCACAAGCGGATCGCGGAGCATCCCGAGCGGTACGTCCCGCACGTCTACGGGGAGAAGGAGGCCGGCGGCACGGCGCTGCTGTACCTCGCCGCGGTTCCGTTCGACAAGCTCGGTTTCCGGACCGACCTCGGCGAACGCAGCTTCCCGTCCTATTCGGCCCTGGCGATGGGCGCGGTTCCGGCGGCGGTGATCGCGGCCGGCGGGCTGCTCGCGGGGATCTACTACTTCAGCCGGCGGCGCGCGGAGGTCCAGGCCGGGAAGGCGAACGGGACGCCGAAGGCGGGCGGCGCGTCGGAGACGCCGGCGCGGACCGAGGGGAAGGAGTGACGCCGTGCACCACGAACCGGTGAAGGGCAAGCTGTTCACGATCTGGAGCCTTCCGCTGCTGCTGTTGATGGCGGCCGGCGCCGTGGCCTTCGTCGCCCGGTTCGCTTTCGGGCTGGGAGCGACGACGAACCTGAGCAACAACTACCCCTGGGGCCTCTGGATCGCCTTCGACCTGATCTGGATCGCGCTGGCCGGCGGCGCGTTCGTCACGGCGGGCATCGTCTACGTGTTCCACGGGGAGAAGTTCCACGCCCTGGCACGCCCCGCGGTCTGGATGGGGCTGCTCTCCTACTCGTTCGTCGTCGTGACCCTGATCGCCGACCTCGGCCTCCCGTGGCACTTCTGGCAGCTCGGCGTCCAGCGACCGGAGCACTCGGCGATGTACGAGGTCTCCTGGTGCGTCGCGCTGTACGTGACGGTGCTGGCGCTGGAGTTCGCGCCGACGGTGTTCGAGCGGTTCGGCTGGAACAAGCTGCGGGACGTCTGGCGCACCTGGTCGCCGGTCTACACCGTGGCGGCGCTCGGGCTGTTCACCTACCTGATGTCGCATCGGATCTGGATGGGCGTCGTCGCGGCGGTCGTCTTCGCCGCGATCGCCTTCCTGACCCGGCGGTCCGGCGGCAGCGGCGTGCCGGTGATCCTGATCATCGCGGCCGTGACGTTCTCCACGATGCACCAGTCCTCGCTGGGGTCGCTGTTCCTGCTGATGCCGGACAAGCTCAGCCCGCTCTGGTGGTCCCCGATCCTGTCGATCCTGTTCTTCCTGTCCGCCGTCACGGCCGGCATCGCCCTGGTGATGGGGATGGACATGCTCGTGTCGCGCTTCTTCAAGCGGCCCTGGAACCGCGACCTGCTCGCCGACATGGGAAAGGTCCTGTTCGGCGCGCTCGTGGTGTACTACGGTACGCGCGTGGTGGACGTGGCCGTTCGCGGACAGCTCGAGTCGCTCTCCGGTCGGCACGGCGCCTTGTTCCTCGCCGAGATCGTCGGCGGCGGGCTCGTGCCGCTGCTGCTGCTGGCGACCGACAGGCTCCGCAAGCAGAAGGCCCCGCTGGTCGCGGCCACGCTGCTGGCGATGCTCGGCGTGATCTTCAACCGCGTCAACGTCGTGCTGCTCGGGATGTCCCTCCCCGGAACGATGCCCGGCGGCCAGGTCGAGACGTACTTCCCGAGCCTGGTCGAGTGGCTCGTCTCGCTGTCGCTGATCGCGGCGGCCGTCTTCTTCTTCGGGCTGGGGGCCAAGCTGCTGCCGATCCTGCCCCGGCCCGAGCCGAACGGCGAGCGGGCCGCGAGCGCGTCCGATGCGGCGTCCCACTCCTGACGGCCGGCTCGCCACGCGCGAGGGTCTCAAGCGCCTGCGCGGCCGGCCCGGGGTCCCGCCCGAGTATCTCGACTTCCGCCTCAGGGTGCACGAGCTGCAGTGGGTCGTCTGGGACGAGCTGGTCGCCCGCGGCGCGCTCGCGGCGTCCCGGCCGGCATCGGCCTCGGGCGCCGTGACCGCCGCCGACCTCGCGCTCGACGACGGCCTGCTCCTCGGGACGCTGGAGGCCCTCGGCGTCGTGCTGCCGGACAGGCTGGAGCCGCAGGTCGGCGCCCGCGCGCTGCTCGAGGCGGCCCGGCCGTCCCCGGGGTTGCTGCGGGAGCTCGCCGTTACTGCGGCCTTCGCCCCGGTCGAGGCGGCGGTGGAGGAGCACGCGGGCCGCATCGGCTGTTCGACCGACGCGCTGCTGTTCTTCGGCCGCGTCCTGGCGGCCCCGTTCGTCACGGCTGCGGTCTGCCGTCCCGGCCCGACCGACGGGGCGGAGGCGGGCGAGCGGTCGCTGCGGTGTCCGGCCTGCGGCGCCACCCCGGGCCTGGCGGTGCTCGCCGGCGAGCGCGGCGCCCGCACCCTGTGCTGCTCGCTGTGCGGGACCTCCTGGCCCGCCGCGCGTGCGCAGTGCCCGTTCTGCGGCGGCACCACGGCGCTGGGCCTGATCGAGGAGCCGGGCGAGCGGGTTCGCCGGCTCGAGACCTGCGACGACTGTCGCTACTACATCCTGACGGTCGACGCCCGGAGCCCCGGCCGGGAGGGTCCCGTGCTGCCGCTGGTCGAGGTGGTGGAGGGGTTGTACCTGGACCTGATCGCCGAAACCCACGGCTGCCGCCGCGGGCTGCCGTACGCCGCGCTGGTGTAGCGAGCTGTCCGGCGGGATGCCGGCCTGTCCTTCGCCGGCCCGCAGTGCGTCCGGTCCTCGTGATGATGGGCGACGTACTCGTGGAGCAGCCGACGGAGATGCGCCTCGTCCCCGGCTCCGGTAGCGCGTGCCGCCGGCGCGATGCCACCGGACGACGGTGTCCGGCTTCACGACTGCCAGCACGTCCGCCCCGTGCGACCAGACTCGGCGAAGCACGATCCGGAAGGCGCGGTCCGCAGCCCGGAGGGCGACGGGGTCCCACCGCCGCTCCGGGCTGGGATGATTCCGCGAATGCCTGTAGCATCCGGGCCACTGGCGGCGAAGGGCGCGCGGAGGGTTGCATGAGAGACCGGTCGAGGTGGGTGTGGGTCATGCTGGTCGGCCTGACCTCCGGCTGCGGCGACGACACGGGACCCGGCGACGACGTCCCGGCGGACGGCGACGTCGCCGCGGAGGCGGACGGCGGCGGCGATGCCGACGGAGACACCGGCGCCGACGCCGACGTGGCGGACCACGCGGACACCGACGCGGCCGTTCCACCGAGTCCCGGCTGCGGCGCCGCGACGACCGGCGTCCCGGCGACGTGGACCGAACGCACGGTCACCGTGGGCGGCGCCGTGCGCACCTACTTCGTCTGGCTGCCGGAGGGCTACGACCGGTGGCGACCGTATCCGGTGGTCTACCAGCTCCACGGCTGCAGCGGCTCCGCCACCCGCGAAGACAACAACGTGCCGGTGCAGCGCGAGAGCGGCGCCGAGGCGGTCCATGTGCGCGGCCGGGCGGCCGCCGACTGCTGGGACTCCGCCGCGGACGGCCCCGACGTGGCGTTCTTCGATGCGATGGTGACGGCCGTGGAAGCCGAGTTCTGTGCCGACCCGGGACGTCGGTTCGTCACCGGCTACAGCAGCGGGAGCTTCATGGCCCACCGGCTGGCCTGCATTCGGGGGGCCGAGCTGCGCGCCGTGGCGACCATCGCCGGCGGGCAGGCCGGCCGGAGCTGCACCGGCAACGTGGCGGCGCTGCTGATCCACGACGACACCGACGGTACCGTCGGGATCGATGCCAGCCTCGGCGCCCGGGACGACTACCGGACCCGCAACGGCTGCGATCCCGAGGCCGAGCCGGTCGCTTTCGACCCCGACCCGTGCGTGGCCTACGTCGGTTGCGACCCCCGCCTGCCGGTCGTGTGGTGCCCGACCACCGGGCAAGGGCACTCGCGCCAGGACGACCTCGCCGCACCGGCCTTCTGGCGCTTCCTGTCCTCGCTCCCCCGCTGACCCGGTGGGGGAGAATGGAGTCCCGCCGCGGAAGCCGAAGGCCCGGAGACGATGATGGAGCGAATCCGCCCGGGAATCGGCGTTCCGCCGGAGCGGCACCACGGTTCGCGGCGGCAAGCAGGGTCGAGCGCTGCGCGCTCGGACTGCTGGTGCCGGCGGAGGTGCGCGGCTGGTTCGACCCGCGGGGCGACCTGATGCTCGTGGAACGGCAGTACGTTTCCGGGCCGGACTGGTGCGACGACCCCGTCGAGCTCGACGTCGTGCGGGTCGGGAGCGCTGCGTCCGCCCCGGGGTTCGCGGTCGAGTGACGTCTCTCGCAGGAGGACCATCGTGCGCAGGGCAACCTTCTTCGT
>JAFGHH010000372.1 GCA_016930215.1 Deltaproteobacteria bacterium | reverse complement strand
TCCTTGGTCACGACCTGGACCGCGGCCCCGTCCACCAGCTCCTGCTCCAGGCCCACCAGTCGCTGGTTCATCAGCGCGGCCACGGGCATCCCGCGCGGGTGGGTGCGCCGCCCGGTCAGCTCGGTGATCTTCGCCCCGGCCGGAAGCTGCACGCGATGGCCCTCGAAATCGACGGTGATCGATGCCAACTCGCTCTCCTTTCGCGACGGCCATCCTACCGCACGAGCACGGCCGACCGGTAGAATTCGCTCGTCGGCGGCCACGGTCCGGGGCGACCGACGAGGGTCCGGGAGGGCCCGCGGAGCCCGCCGGCGCGTCTACGAGCCGCCGTCGAAGATCACGCGGCCGAAGCGTCCCGCGAAGTGGAAGTTCCCCTCGCCCCGGATCGGCGACCAGGCCAGCGCGTCGCCCTGCCCGTCGCGGAAGCTGTAGAAGTTGATCCGCCAGACGTCCCCCGCGCGCGGGGGCACGGCGGTCCGCGTCGAGGCCACGTCGGCCCACGGCAGGGCGAACTCCAACGTCCAGTTCCCCGCACCGGCATCGACCTGCACCCCCGACTCGATCGCCGGGTCCCACTCCTGGCGCCCGAACCGCCGGCCGTCCGGACCGTCGGCGATCGGACGGTTGTAGTCGTCGAACGCGGTGGCCCACAGCGCGCGGCCCGGGTCGAGCTGGATCTCGTAGTACTCGCGGTTGTCCCCGGGATCGCCCGGCTGGAGCATCAACTCGAGGCCCGACGAGCGTTCCCAGACGTGCGGATCCTCGGCCGACGGGTCGCACCCCGCCACCGGGTCGAGCTCCTCGATCCGCGCGGCGACGTACAGCCGCTCGTCGTCCCACGCGACCCAGGCCGCCGCCTGGACCCGCGACCCGGGCTCCGGCGCCCCGCTGCCGGTCGAGACGAAGGCGTCGGTGGTGCCGGTGCGCGCCCAGACCGGCTCGTCGAGCCGCCCGTCGAGCACGACCTCCCCCGGGGCGACGCGCCGCGCCCGCAGCTCGGGCAGCGCGCCGTTGCTGCGGTCCACGACCACCGTGCCGGGGACGGGACGTCCGCCGTCCTTGCGGCACGCGGGCAGGACGACCAGCGCGAGGCACAGCGCGAGCGTCGTTCGCATCGTCGACTCCTCCCCGGCTCCCCGCCCTCAGTCGCGGGGCTCGGACTTGCGCACCCAGACGATCGTCCCGGGGTCGGTGTCGGTCGCGTACACGCCGTACCATCCCTCGGGCCGGAACGGATGGACCCAGTCGAACAGCCAGCGGGCGTCGCGGGGCGCCAGGTTGACGCAGCCGTGCGAGCGCACCGCGCCGAATCCGCGGTGCCAGAACGCCCCGTGCAGCGCCACGTTCTGCTGGAAGTACATCACGTACGGCACCTCGTCGATCGCGTACGGCTCGCCCAGCGCGAAATCGTCCATCGGGTTCGAGACGTGCTTGGCCAGGACGCGGAACACCCCGCGCGGCGTCTCGAACCCCTCCTTGCCCGACGAGACCAGCGTCACGAACACCGGCACCGGGCCCTCGTAGGCGGCGAGGGTCTGCAAGGTGAGATCGACCACGATCCACTTGTCCCAGCGGCCGACCGCGCGCGGCGGGTCGAGCTTCTCCACCACCGCCACGCCGCGCTGGTGCGAGACGTACTTGCCGTCCGACGTCGCCCAGAACACCCGCTCGCCGCGCCGCTCCTCGCCGGTGATCGCGAACGAGTCGAACTTGCCCAGCGACCCCTCGGGGACGATCTCCTCGCGTTCGTTCTTCGCGTACACCCGGGCCGAACGGCCCGTCACGATCCCGACCGGCAGCGTGTTGGCGGCGTCGAGCGTGCGGCCGATCCGCTCGTCGCGGATGTCGATCATCCCGATCGCGTCGTCGTCGACGAAACCGCCGTCCAGCGTCCGGTACCAGGTCCGTCCTTCGTGGCGCTCCATCCCCGCCAGCGCCACGGTGAACCCCGCCATCAGCACCCGGGTCAACAGGCGGTGCCGGGGCCCGCGCTGCAGCAGCTCGCGGTCGGCGTCCGAGAACCCCGCGTCCTCCGGCTCCGCGTCCGCCGCGCCGGCGTCGGGACTCTCGACCGGTGGAGGAGGCGGCTCGTCGGGCGGAGGCGGCGGCATCCCCTCGCCGAGGTCCCCGAGGTCGTCGACCACGGGAGGCGGCTCGACCGGTCCGGCGTCCTCGTCCGAAACCACGCCGCCGTCCACGCCTCCGTCGAGCCCCGCGTCGGGGGGCGGCGGGAACAGGAAATCCTGGACCTCCTGCCGCTCCTCGCGCGTCGGCAGCCGCTTGTAGACCGGCGTGCGGTTGCGGCGCACGCGCGCGTAGCGGTACGGCACCGGCTGGTCGAAGTCCGGCGGCGGCGGCACGTAGAGATATCCCGACAGCGGGGCGCCGATCAGCAGCCCCTTCCCCGCGCAGGCGAACCCCCCCTCCTCGAGCTGGAACCAGAGTTGTCCGCTGTCGCCGCACGGCGGCGCATCGACCGGACCGCGCACCAGCAGCCGCACGCCGCGGCGCACGTAGCCGATGCGCGCCGAGTTGTAGTCCGGCCGCTCGAAGACGTTCATCTTCTCGTAGGCCGAGACGCCCGGCACGAGCCCCGTGGACAGCAGGCGCGCCTCGCCCCCCTCCCCCGCCGCGCCGTCGCCGGCGCCGCCGTCCGGCCCCTCCCACGGCACGACGACGTCGCCATGGTCCTCGGGCACTGCCGGCCCCGACGCGCGCGACCTGCGCGGCCCGGCCCCGGCCCCGAGGTCCGGTTCCTGCTCGCAGACACCGACGATGCCGCACGAGACGGCGAGCGCCAGGACGAGGACGGTCGAGAGGATGCGCACGGCGGCGGAGTCTATCCACGACGGCGCGCCAAGTCGAGGTAGGATGGCCGCGTGCCGCGCGCCATCCTCCACGTGGACCTCGACGCGTTCTACGCCTCGGTGGAGCAGCGCGACCACCCCGAGCTGCGCGGCAAGCCGGTGATCGTCGGCGGACACCCGACCCGCGGCGTCGTCGTCGCCGCCTCCTACGAGGTCCGCCCGTTCGGCGTCCGCTCGGCGATGCCGATGGCCCAGGCGGTGCGGCGCGCTCCCCAGGCGATCGTCGTCGCGCCGCGCCACGAGGCGTACGTCGAGGCCAGCGAACGGGTGTTCTCGATCTTCGAGAGCTTCACGCCGCTGGTCGAGCCGCTCTCGCTCGACGAGGCGTTCCTCGACGTCGGCGGCTCGACCCGCCTGTTCGGCGCGCCGGCCGAGATCGCGCGACGGATCCGCGAACGGATCGCCGCCGAGGTCCAGCTCGCCGCCTCGGCCGGCATCGCCGCCGTCAAGTTCATCGCCAAGATCGCGTCCGACCTCGCCAAGCCGAACGGACAGCTCGAGGTCCCCGCCGACGAGACGGTCGCGTTCCTGGCGGGACTGCCGGTGGCTCGCCTGTGGGGCGTCGGGCCGAGAACCGAGGAAGTCCTGCGCGAGCTCGGCCTCCGGACGATCGGCGACCTCGCCGCGGCCGACCCGCGGGGGCTGGAACGACGGCTCGGACGGGCCGGCCGCGAGCTGTGGGAGCTGAGCCGCGGCATCGACGAGCGGGAGGTGATCCCGGACCACCAGGCGAAGAGCGTCGGGGCGGAGGACACGTTCGAGGAGGACCTGTCGGGGCTGGAGGCGCTGCGGCCGAGGCTCCACTCGCAGGCCCTGCGGGTGGGACGCAGGCTGCGCCGCGCCGGCCTGCGCGCCCGCACCGTCCAGCTCAAGGTGAAGTTCTCCGACTTCCACCTCGTCACCCGCCGCAGCACGCTCGAGCAACCGACCGACGACGGGCAGACCCTGTATCGGGCGGCCCTGGAGCTGCTGGAACGGCTCGCGCCGACCCGGCCGGTGCGGCTCACCGGGGTGTCGGGGCAGGAGGTGACGACCGGGACCGGGCAGCTCGGGCTGTTCGCCGCAGGCGCGCCGTCCGCGGAGCGCCTCAACGCCGCGCTCGACCGCCTGGCCGACAAGTTCGGCCACACCACGGTGACCACGGCGGACCTGGCCGACGCGGACGTCGAGGAGCAGCCCGGCCGGCCGCGACGGTAGGGGACCGACGCGACGGCCGCCGCCAGGCTCTTGCGTCGGACGCGAGAACGCAGCAGCATGGCAGGTCGCATGGCGGACCTGGTCGGACAACTCGTCGGCGGCAAATACCGGGTGGCCGGACGGATCGGCGGCGGCGGGGTGTCGGAGGTCTACGAGGCGGTCCACGAGGAGATCGGCCAGCACTTCGCGCTCAAGGTGCTCAAGCGCGAGTACGCGAACTTCCCGGACATCGTGAAGCGCTTCTTCCTCGAGGCGCGCGCGGCCAGCGCCGCGGGCCATCCGGGCATCGTCCAGGTCTTCGACATCGGGCGGCTCGATGACGGCACGCCGTACCTGATGATGGAGCTGCTGCAGGGCGAGAGCCTGTCCGACGTGCTGATCGCCCGGAAGAAGCTGCCGCAGGACCAGGCCGTCGGCGTCTGCATGCACATCCTCGACGCGCTGGCGGCCGCGCACCGCGCCGGCGTGATCCACCGCGACCTCAAGCCGGAGAACGTGGTGCTGGTGCGCGGCCCGGGCGGCGAGCCGTGGGCCAAGCTGATCGATTTCGGCATCGCC
>JAFGHH010000371.1 GCA_016930215.1 Deltaproteobacteria bacterium | reverse complement strand
GATGCGCGCGCCCGTCCCCGGTCCCGGCCCGGTCGTGAAATCCACGTAACGTTGCATCCCATCGGCACGGGGATGGCTAACGCCGGGGACAACGATGAGTTGCGACGCGAGCCGACGGCTCCAGGCAGATCGCGCTTGGGCGTCCTGGCCCCCGGGACGAGTCGAGCGCGAGCGCGTTCGCGAGCGCGAGCGCGCGCGGGGGCGAGGGCGGACCGAGGAGTCGAACGCCGAGGGTTGGCAACCAGCCTACGGCCGGAGCAGGAACAGCACCAGGGCGGCGAGGCCGAGCGAGGCGCCGAGGGCGAGGGCGATGATGGGAACCAGGAGTCCAGTTCGCTCCCGGGCGACGAAGTCTGCGCGTGGACAACTGGTGAGGGTGAGATCTCCCGCCTCTCCCTCGCCCGAGCGCAACACGAGCTGCCCGGTCGACGGGTCGCGCCGGGCCGAACCGAAGACGCTGACTTCGCTGCCGGGCTCGAGGACCTGCTCGAAGAACAGCGGGTTCCTGTTGAACACGAGGCCCTTGGTCGACTCGCCGCGCGCCTTGAGGAACTCCTCGAGCTGCGGTGGGGCGTCCTTGAACGTGCCGGTGTGGGCCGTTCACGCCCTGCGCGGCGTCACGAGCAAGGCCGGGGAAGCTGCGGTCGGGACGGAGCGACGGGAGACGGTTGCCTCTGCCTCACCGTCGCGATCGTCGTCGCCGACCCGCCGACTGCCGCGTCGCAGGTCGGTGCACGTCGCGGCCTACGCGCACGAGCAGGCCGCGCCGGCCGAGCCGGAGCGCGGCGAGGGCGCCGACGGCGGCGATCCACGCGCCACCGCCCGCTCCGGCCGCGGCGCAGCCGCAGCCCTTCGTGGGGCGCGACTGCGTCGGCGAGGCCGCGGCATCGGCCGTCGGTGGCGTCGGTGCGGGTGGTGCCGGGGCGGTCGCCGCCTCCGGTGGCTCCGGCCTCCCCGTCCCGTCGACCGGCGGCGATCCCGCCCCCTCAGCGGCCGACGACCCGGCCTCGGGCCCGGCCTCGGGGACCGCGGCGTTCTCTTCGGCGGCAGACGGCGCCGTGCCGGCATCCACCGTCCCGACCGTGCCGGCCTCCGTGCCGGACGCGGGCCCGCCCGCCACGGCCGCGGGAATCGCGGCGGCGGCGCAGCCCTTGCGGGAGCCCCCTTCCTTGTCGCAGTCCGGATTCCAGCGGCCCTCGTCCGCGACGGCCGCGCCGCAGCAGTCGTACGCGTATTCGACCGCGCCCACCCGGACGCTCGGACCGTAGTGCCGGACGAAGCGACAGGGCCACTCCGGCGGCGACTCGTCGAGCCGCTCCGGACGCACACGACCGTTCCGGACGACCTGCCGCTCCCACCGCGACCACGGATCGTCCGAGCCGTGTCCGCGAGTCCGGGTGGCGGCGCAGGCCGGGCGGAGCTTCTCCGAGTCGGGGTACTCCATCGAGAACAGGCGATCCCCGCGTTCCAGCACGCCGAACGAGATGTTCCCGCCGGGCTCGACGTCGGTCGCCTTGAGCCGCAGCACGATCCGGCCATCCTTGCAGGCGAAGGCGTAGTGGAACCGCACCGCCGGATCCCACAGCTCCATCACCCCTTCGGGCGCGGCCACCCGGTGCGCGCGTTGCGACCAGCCGAACATGTCGCCATCGTCGTCCACACGGCCCCAGGGGCCGCGGCGCGGCAACAGCGGGCCGACCACGCCGTCGTACACCAGGACTCCACCCACGGGCGGGAGCGCGAAGCGGCAGACGATGTCGAGCCTGCCGATCGGGCCGGCCCACAGCGCGCCGGTCTCCAGGATGTAGTCGACCCAGGCACGCAACGTGTCCTCTCCGCTGTCGGGGTCGCAGCACCAGGCCGGCGACTGGTCGTACTCGACCGTCAGCGCGACCTGCGCCTGCGCCTCGAGGACCGCGCGGAACAGGAACACGTGCGGGTAGCACAGCCCCGCGCCCTCCGTGTCCGTGCCCTCGGCCGCGGGGGGGCAGTCGTTCTCCGCCGAACGATGCGGCAGCTCGGCTCCGTCGAGCCGGACGTGGAACGAGGCGTCGAACAACTCCGTGCCGTCCCCATCGGTCCACCTGCGCTCGCCGTAGTCGAGTTGCTCCCAGTCGCCCCGGGCACCGGCGACCGGGAAGCCGACGTCCAGCTCCAGCCGCTCCGCCGTCAGGTTCTCGAGGACGTAGTCGACGCGGACGTGCCACCACGGGTTCGGCCGCGCGTCGTCGTCCGGCGCCTCGGTCGACGGCAGACTCTCGATGAACTCGAGGCGCTCGGAGACGATCCGCACGTCCGCGCTGCTGCGCGGCAGCAGCGCGCCCCCGGCTCCGGCGTCGTAGAACATGATGGCGGCGTTCGCGCTTGCCGCGTGCGGAACGAGGCCCAGCGACGCCGCCGACGCCAGCGCCGCGACCCGCACGAGTTGCCCCCCGGCCCCGGCTCGAGCCGTCCGCTTCCGTTTCGCGCTCATCCCGGGTTCCTCCCGTCCGGAGGGGATCCCACCATCCCTCATCCCGGATCCGTTCCACGTCCAGGATCCGAACCCTGTCCCGGTCCTCCCGTCTGGTCAAGCCGCGCGGCACCCCCGAACCTGCGTCCCGGTCCTTGGCGTGTCGTGGTAGCCGCGATGTGCTACCTTGCGTCGGTGGGCTGGTTGGAGACCCTCGTCGGGAAGCGCGGTTTCCGCTCGCGCGGCGCACGACCGCTTCACGCACGGCAGGTCGCGCTTCCGAGCGGTCGTCTCCACCGTGGCCGCCCAAGGATGTCGCTCGACCCGAGGTCGAAGGACGCGCGACCGGCCCGGCCTCCGGGCGTCGAGCGGGAGGGACGATGCGAACCGGAACGGCAGGAAGCACAACGGTCGGGATCTTCGCGCTGGCGGCGACGCTGGTCGTGGCCGCAGGCGGCCTCACCGCCGCGACCGACCCGGCATCCGGACCGTCGGGGTGCTGGGTCACCGAGGCCGGCGAGCGGTTCGAGTTCGCGCGCGGCGAGGACGGCGTGCTGCGGGTGACGCCGAGCGGCGCCGGGGCGACCGGATGTGGCGCGCCGATCGACACGCTCTACGTGCCGGAGACCGGGCAAACCTGCTTCTGGGCGCCGCCCTGCATGTCGGGTGTGGATGCCTTCTGCCTCGAGCCCGGGGAGTCGCCGGACGAGTGGACCTTGATCCGCCGGGCCTGGGATCATGCGCGCATCCTGCGCGACCGGTCCCACGGCTCGCACCCGCTCGGGGAGGTCTCGTCCGCGCCGCTGGCGCGCTGCCCCTGAGCGACCGCGCCGAAACGACACGGCCCGAACATGCTCCAATCCGGTTGCAGGAGGGATGCTCGTGCGGCGTGTCTCTGGACGCTCGCCGAAGGAAGAGCGTGGGAATCGAGTCGCGCTCGGCGCGGCCGTTGCGGCGGCTGTGCGTCCCCACCGCCGACGGAACTCCAGGTCCTTCCTCGTCGGCGGTCTCGCGCCGCGCACGATCGGCGACCCGGGCGTTGCCGCGCGCGTCTACAGGCTGATGGGCAGCACGGGGGACATCGATGGACCTCAGGAGCGGCCACGGTCTACAGGCAGACCGCGCTTCCATTGTCGCCCTTGTCGCTGTCGCCCTGTCGCCGGGGCAAGGCCTCCACGGGTTCGCCGCGGTGGTCGTCGGCTCGCCGCCTTCACAGGTACCGTGGGCGGGAGCCCTGGCTAGGTGCTCAGGCGCAATCTGCGGTCGGGAAAGCCGATGCCGGCCGTGGCCAGTTGCCTCTCCGCGACTGTTCCCCGCAGTATCCCGAGGGTTGCGCCGAACGGGACGATCCAAGCCCAGCGGTCGACGACGAGCCACGGGCAGTCGCGATCGAGCACGCCAGCCGTGCCCCTCTTCTTCGCGACCATCGTCTTGACCTCGCCCGGCGTTGCCGGGTGGACTTCCATCGCCACCGTCCGAAGGTCGGAGGCAATCAGGTAGTCGAACCTCGCGACTGCCTCGGTGCCGATGGCCGCTTCCAGATCGATGCTGCACGAGGCTAGCGCCCCGCCCTTCACCAGCCGGCGGTGGCGACCCGGCAACGCGCCCAGCCCGTCCCGCACCTCGTCGGCCAAGCGGGGGCTCGACCGCAGGGCGAAGCACGGCGCCACCCGGCGAGCGGATCGACTTGCGTGACGTGCTGGCACGTCAACCGCCCTTCCGTCCGTTCGCCGCCGTGCCGACAACCTCGGCGAAGCGGCTGCTCCACCGGGTCAGGCCACCCCAGTACCGAACACCTTCGTCATCGGACGAGGGGTCGAGCTCGGAAATGTCCTTCGACCGGACTCGTCCGTCAGCTTGGTAGTCGAAGTAGACGACGGATGTGGAGCAGGCCAGCGCACGTTCCATCATGTTGATCACGTCGTGACGGGGATTTGGGAGATCGAACGCCTCGCAAAGCAGGCGCGATCCACGCGGCGTTCCCCGAAGCGCGCCCAGGGCCCATGCAAGGTCGATTACGAGGGGACTGTGGGTGGAGACGACGACGCGGTAGCCGCGACCCAGCAGAGCGAGGATCGGCAACAAGACGGCCATCACGCCGTCCGGGTGCAAACCCATCTCAGGCTCTTCAACGATCACCAGTTCGACCGGATCGCGCTTCGGCTGCCTGCCCAGCGGAAGGAGGTAGTAGAGCCCGAGCAGCAGCGGGATGAACTCGCGCTGGCCGGCGGTCCATGCCATGTAGGGAAGATTGCCGGACGAGCCGACCGAGAGCATCAATCGCCGTTGGAGGCCGGAGACCTGGACTCGCAACTCGGCACCGTGGAAGACGGCTCCGTCGATCTTGTCGCGGACAGCACCCGTGAGGTGCCGATCCTGTGGAAACAAGGCTGCCCCACCGCGACCCAGGCCTCGCTGCATCATCAGGCGGAGCTGCTCGCTGAATTGCTTGACCACGTACGGCGTGTCCGGCGAGTAGCGTCGGAACTCCCGCGGGAGCCCCTCAGCGATGGTCAGGGTCCGATGCGCCGGAATGTAGAAGACGGAACCCTCGGAGCGTCCGAGCGGGGCCTTGCGCCGAGGCAACCCGATCTTCCAGGCCCCGAGCCGAATGTCCGTCTCAGTGCTCCAGGCGTTTTCCATTCCCTCGCCGAAGTAGTGGTACGCAAACTCCTTGCCGTCCGACCACGAGTACCCCAGATCGTCGAGGCTCCGTGCGATTCGCGGTCCGTCATAGGCCAGGGTGAGTAGCTGAAGGGCCAGGCTCTTGCCGGTGGCCTGTGGGCCCACGAGGAAGGTAAGATCCCGGAGGGCAATCGAGGCATCCTCGATCTGTGCGAATCGCCGGATGACCAGTTGCTGCACGCGTGACATGTCCACCTCGCCGTGGCGCCAATCGCGGATTGAAGCTAGCCGCTCTCCCGGCCAGGTGCAAGCGCGTACGGGGTTCCCGCGTCCCGCTCCGCGCCCCGCTCCTTGCCCCGTCGCGGCGACTGCAATACCCTGCACTGCATCGGGAGGGTGATGGGCACCGTGGGCGACGTCGATGGACTTCGGGAGGGGCCGGCGCCCGCGGGCGCGTCGCGCGCGGGCCTCCGCCCGCCTCGCTCCGCCCGGGCCGACCTGCTCGTCTCCGCGCTGGTCTGTCTCGCCGTGCTGGTCGGACTCGACCTCGCCTTCCGTACCAGCGCCCTCAAGGTCGCGCTCGACGAGGAGAGCCACTACCGCCGCCGACCGCTCGAGTACGCGAAACTCGAACGGCCGCCGGACGTGGTGTTCATCGGCGACTCGCGCGTGCTCCACGCGCTCGACCCGATCGCGGCCGAGGAGGCCCTGGCCGAGGCGGGCACGAGCTGGACCGCCTACAACCTCGGTCTCTCGGGCGCGCCGCCGCTCGCGCAGCTCACGCTGGCCGGGTTGGCGCTGTCGCGGGACCCGCCGCCGCGCGTCGTCGTGCTGTTCGTCTCCCCGTACATGGTTTCGACCCGCATCGAGCCGACGCTCTCGCGCGAATCGCTGCACACGCTGTACGCGCTGCGGGACCTGCCGTGGATGGTCGCGGCGGGCGCCCCGGTG
>JAFGHH010000370.1 GCA_016930215.1 Deltaproteobacteria bacterium | reverse complement strand
GCCGTCGCCGGGCTGATCGCCGAGTCCCTGGACACCAGGGGCGGCTGCCGGGAGACCGTTCCCGGACGCCTGTGGAACCTCGGGTGTGCCGCCGTCGCTGGACAACTGCATCATGCCTGGCTGGCGCGCCGGTTTACCGCCGACCTGCGCTCGCGCTTTCCAGACGACGAAGCGTCGGTCCTCTTTCTCCTCGGGGCCAAGCCGAAGGATGACCTCGGCAACGCACCCGAGCGCGTCTTCGAGGTCCGCCACCTCGTGCGTCTCCGGGATGGTGCCCTGTGCTTCGACGCCGACATTGTCCGCGCGCAACTGGCCGAGTGCCGCACCTCGGCGCGCCGGGGCCGCACCGAGACCATGCCATCGCCCGCTATCGAAGCACTCCACTCGGACGTCCGCCGGATCATGGACCACACCGCCCCGTTGCCCGCCGCCGTCGCGGCAGTGGGCAGGAACGTCGACGCCGTCCTGCAGACCACCACGGCCATCGCGAGGAACGAGTACGAACTCCGGCAGGAGAACGCGGAACTCCGCGAGCTGGCCAAGGGCGGCATCCTGCAGTTTGCCACGCGCATCGAGGCGGATGACTTCCGGGCCTTCGCCGCCGTGATGCTGGCCGGGAACCGGAACCAGGCGGCACAGTGCCTGGGCATTCCGCAGCGGACGTTCTACGACCGGGTGGACTCGTGGCTGGTGCGCGGGCCCGACTACCGGCGGATGCACCGCATGGTCGAGTGGCGCAAGAAGTCGCTGCGCAAGATCAAGGTGCGGCTGGACGATTCGCTGCTCGGCACCGAGGTCGACGGCCAGGCCGAGAACCCGGAGACCATCCGCGACGTGCTCGCCGCCATTCGGGACGGGAACGACGCGCGGAGCCACGACGATCTGCTCCGGGACATCCTGCAGGCGATCATCAACCAGAACCCCGGCAACTGGCAGAGCATCCGGGCCGAACTCGTGGAAATCCTCGAGGGGGAAGTCACGCCGCAATAATCGCCGCAAAACCGTCAGCTTTTTGCAACTCGTTCAGATCACGGGGATAGCGACTCCGCTATCCCCGTTCTTTTTGCCCGGTTCCGCAATTTCCCGGACCTCCAGACCGTGGTTGGACAGTCCGCCACGGCGAACACACAGGAGGCCGCCGTATGGCACCGGGAACCCGCAAATCCGATCTCTCGCCCCGTCAGTTCAAACTCGTCACCGAGATGCAGCGCATCCGCTTCGGCTGCATCGAACGCCTGCTCGTCCGCGACGGCGAGCCGGTCTTCGAGCCGGGGCTCACCCAGTCGCTGCGCAAGATCAGGCTCAAGGGCCGGAACCGCCCGCACCCCGCGAGCGCCCTCGACACCGCCTACCTCAAGGACGAGGTGGTCGAGCTGCTCGGGCACCTGCGTGAAATCCGTCACGGGCTGGTCCGCTCGCTCACGGTCATCGACGGGCTGCCCTTCGATCTCGACGTCGAGGAAGACCCGGGCGACGAGCCCGGGCTGGCCGTCGCCGCGCCTTTTTTGCCGGGTCGTCCGCCAGTTGGTGGCATCGCCGTAGAAGAAATGCCGTGAAGGCGGCGCGCAGTGCACCGACCCGAAAACACCAGGAGCATCCCATGAGCAAGATCGTTGAACGTATCTCAGACCTCTGTCCCGCGCAGCGCGCCCTCGTCGAGGAAATGCAGCGCATCCGCTACGGCACCATCGAATGGCTGGCCATCCGCGACGGTCTCCCGGAGTTCGTCGCGGACACCCTCTGCCTGCCCGCCTACCAGATCGTCGGCAGCAACGGACCCCACCCGGCAAGCGACCGGGACGACACCGTGCTCAAAGCCAAGGTCGTGGATCTGCTGGAGCGGTTCCGCCAGGTCGGTCACGGCCTGGTGCGCGTCCTCAAGGTCGTCGATGGCCTGCCCACCGGCTTTACCATCGAAGAACGCCCCGGCGGCGGGCCATCCGCTGCCGTCCGTTCACTTTTTGCGCCCGTCCGTCCGCCAGTCGGCGTTGGGGCGGTGAATAAGATTGAATGGGGGCGTTGACGCAATGGTGCGTTCAATCGCCAACCCGTGCCGGACGGTCCGCCGGGCGCACAAGCGCAGGTCTCCGTGGGCAATCAACCCAGCACCAAGGAGACCTGCCATGCCCCGCTGTACCGATACCGTGCCGCTTCCGCCCGAGTCGCGACGCCGCGAGGTGGCCCGGATTCTGGCCGCCGCCGTGGTCCGGTTGCGGACCCGTCCCGCCCCGTTGCCGACGTTAACGGAAAAACTCTCGAAAAGCTCTCCGACCGCCCTTGCATCCGCGCCCTGTTCAGCGACTCATGTCACTGTCCGTGAGGACGTTAACAACCAACCGGAGGACAGACCATGAGCATCGACATCGACCAGGAAGTGGCCGCCATGCAGCGGCTGTCAATCGGCGAACTGCGCGAAAAGTACGAGCGCGTGTTCGGCGAGACGACGACCACCCGGCACGCGGAGTGCCTGATCCGGCGCATCGCCTGGCGCTTGCAGGCGAACGAACAGGGGGCGCTCACCGAGCGCGCCCGGCAGCGGGCCATCGAACTGGCCGACGAGGCGGAGCTGCGCCTGACTGCCCCGAGGACCAGCGCGCCGCCGCCCGTCGACGGCGAGACCGTCACCCGCCCGGTCCCGGAGGCCCTGCGCCAGGCGGATGACGAATTGGCGGTCGGCGCACAATTCGAGCGCCTGTACAAGGGCCAGAAGATCGTGGTGACCATCGCCGCGAACGGGGTGCGCTGGAAAGGCG
>JAFGHH010000369.1 GCA_016930215.1 Deltaproteobacteria bacterium | reverse complement strand
CGCCTGCGACGACGGCAACCCCTGCACCACCGGCGATCACTGCTCCGGCGGCGCCTGTCTCGCCGGAGCGGGACTGCCGATCTGGTTCCGCGACGACGACGACGACACGTACGGAGATGCCGCCGTGACGGTCTGCGCCGCCTCGGCCCCGTCCGGCTATGTCGCGAACGACGACGACTGCTGCGACGGCGATAGCCGCGTCCGACCCGACCAGACGGCCTGGTTCAACGAGGCGTACGACTGCGGCGCCGGGCCGTCGTTCGACTACGACTGCAACGCCACCGAGGAGCACCGGTGGACGGCCACCGGCGGCGGCTGCCGCTCGTCCGGAACGAGTTGCACGTCGACGGTGGGTTTCGAGGGTTCCGCCGCGCCCGCCTGCGGCGCGTCGGGGACTTGGGTCGCCGGCTGCGACTTCCTGTTTTGCAGCCCGACGACCGAGAGCCGCACGCAAGAATGCCGCTGACGTCCCCGGCCGGCGGCACCCGCCGCGCGTTCCCCGCCTGGCACGCGCGGTCGGAAGTCCGACCCCCCCCGGACCGGAACCGCACCGGTCCGGGGGCGCCCCTGGCCCGGCTACGTGCGCCGCGGACTGATGCCCGGTCCGGATCGGGACTCCCGGCCAACCGCGCTAGCGACATGCCTGGGTCCGGGTGACCACGTCCTCAAGGCAGGTAAGCGCGACGCAGCCCTGCACCCACCGGCCGGCGCCGCCGCATTCGGGCGCGGTTCCACCTTCCCAACCTGCGTGGTTGAATCCGCAGGGCGTCCCGAGCGTGCAGTCGGGGGCCGGGGTGACGGACGGCGACTCCTGCTCGACGGTCCGGGTGCAGTCGTAGTCGAACGACGGTCCGGCGCCGCACTCGTACGAGAGGACGAAGTAGCGGGGTGCGCCGGTCTGGGGGTGCACGTCGCCGTTGGCGTCGCAGCAGTCGTCGTCGTTCGCGACGTAGCCGGCCGGGGCGGTCGGAGAGCAGGTCGACACGTCAGGGTCGCCGAAGCCGTCACCGTCGTCGTCGCGAAACCAGACGGTCCCGCAGTCCGAGTCTTCTCCCGCTGCCCCGTCCGTAGCCTCGTCGTGCGTGCCGCGGTCGTCCACGGCGGCGTCGTCGCGACCCGCCGGCCCGTCGTCCTCCCCGTCCGGGCCGGCGTCGACATCGACCACCGCCGCTCCGCACCCGGCCGGGCCGCCCGTCCCGAGCGTCCAGACGGCTAGCGCCGTCATCCGGAGCGCCGCTCCCGATCGTCGTGTCGAGCCCGAACCTCGCCGCGCCACGCCCGGAATCTAGGCCGGGACTGCGGGCCGGTCAAGCCGACAGCCGACGGCGCACGGCCGACGCCGCGCCCGGCACGCCTCGTTCGCAGTGGGCCGGCCACGGCCTCCCGAGGGCCCGCGTCGTCGTGCTCCGCAGCCGCCGGCGGCTCCCGGTGCCGTTCGGTGTCCCCCCCGCTCTCGGCGAACGATGTGGTGTATGCTCGTCGCAGGGCCGTCCGGTCGACCGGGTCGCGGTCCCTGCGCGGGGAATGTGGTGGACCCAGCCTACTGCCACGAGTGCCGGTCGGCCGTGCGAGAGGAGACGGCGAAATGCCCAGCCTGCGGCGCAGGCCGTCCCGGCGACGGCTGGCCCCGGGACGACCAACCGGGCCGCCTGCTGTCCGGCCGCTACCGCGTCGAACGACGTCTCGCCGCCGGCAGCTTCGGCGCCGTCTTCCTCGCGACCCACGTTCACCAGGGGACCGACCTCGGCCGGGTCGTGGTCAAGATGCTGCATCCGGCAGTCGCGGCGGACCTGAAGGCCAGGCGCAGGTTCCTCACGGAGGTCCGGGTCGCGCGCCACCTCACCAACCCGCACATCGTCCGCATCCTCGACGTGGCAGAGGACGACCGGGGTGTGCCCTTCCAGGTGCAGGAGTACGTGGAGGGTGAGGGACTCGACGAACTCCTGCGTCGTTCCGGACGCCTGCCCCCGGAGCAGGCGATCGAGGTTGCCCGCCAGATCGCCGAGGGGCTTGCCGAGGCGCACGCCAAGCAGGTCGTGCATCGGGACCTCAAGCCGGAGAACATCCGCCTCGAACACTCGACCGGTCTGGTCAAGATCCTCGACTTCGGCGTCGCACGCGTGGTTGGACCCCGAGGCACGGCCACCACTTCCGTGGTCGGCACGCCCCGCTACATGGCGCCCGAGCAGATCCGCGGCCGGCAGGTGGATGGACGCACCGACGCCTTCGCCCTCGGCGTCCTCCTGTTCGAGTTGCTTGCGGGCGAGCCGCCGATCCCGCGTCGGGACGTCGAACTCGCCTACCTGAGCTTGAACCTCACGGAGAAGCCGCGGCCGGTGCGCGCGCTGGTCCCCGATCTCCCGGCAGATCTGGATCGGCTGGTCTCGCAGATGTTGGCGAAGCAGCCGGAGCAGCGCCCGCCCGACATGGCGACGATTGCCCGGGCGCTTCGCCGCCTCGCTGCGGCTCACGGCTGGACCCTCCCCTCCCCGCGATCCACGCGCATCGATGACGCTTCGAATCGCGGAGCGCCGGGCCGGCCGACGGCCCCGGCCTTCCCATCCACCGTTCCCCACACCGCACCGACCCGCGCTTCCGCCGTGGAGAGCCTCGCGACTGGCGACAGCGACATCCCGGTCCCGGGGCGCCGGCACTGGTGGTGGCTGCTCGGCGGCCTCGGACTCATCGCAGTCGCTGTGCTGCTCGCCGTCCTGCCTGTGCGCCAATCCCGGCCGGTGGCCGGCGGCGCGGCCGACGCGCGCTCTTCCGAGGACGCCCTGCGTTCGCCGACGCCCCAGCCCGGTGTGGCCGCTCGCGGCATCTCGCCGGTCGTTCCGGAACTGGAGGTGGTCGTTCCCCCGTTGGACGCGCGGCCGAACGCCGCGGATGTCGGACTTGCGAGCGCCGTGCCGGACGCGGCGACCGGCCTCGTTGCCCCGGGCGGAGCACTCCTCGAGCCGGCGCCTGCGGACGCCGGGCGGCCGCGGCGAGAGTCGGCACGCGCGCGCGACGCCGGATCGAACCCGCCTGCCGAGGCTGCGTCGCCGGCGTCCGGGGAGACGCCGCCGTTCGAGAAGCTCGCTCCGAGACCCGTGCCGTAGGCGTCAGAAACGGACCATCACGCCGCCGGCCGCGACGTAGTTCACCAAGAGCCGGGTCGGGCTGTCGGCGCCGACCGGGACGTCGAGGTCGCAAGCGACCGGCGTGACGAACAGACCGAACCCGGCCGCGGGCGTCCATTCGACCTGGAGGGCAGGGCGAAGGTGCATCAGGGGTTCGGGATCCTCCAGGCCCGAGTCGGCCCAGGGGACCGGGACGGATGCGTCCTCGGGAGGCAGGTAGAGGCCGAATCCGAGCCCGAGGACTCCGGACAACCTCAAGCCGGGCAGAGGTTCCCAGACCACACCGGCCAGGACGGAGAAGTCGAGGAACATGCTCAGGTGGCGAGCGCCGGTCTGGCGGACCTCGATGGGATAGAAGCTCAGCCATGCTTCGCCGCCGACGACGAACCGCAACGCGTCGCCCGGAAACTCGTACCCGCCGAGCACCCCCAGGCCGCCGGAGGCGAAGACATTCCCGGCGCCCCGCAGGGCCGCCACGGTCCCGCCCTCGAGCCCGACGAAGGCCCGGTCGTTCGCCTCGAGGCCGTCGTCCGGCTCCAGCTCGCCGCCGGCCGGCGGGCCGGAGCGCGTGTCGAACACGACCTCGACGGTGCTCCGGCGTCCCAGGCCGCCCTCGACGGCGCGCTCCTGGGCGAGAGCCCCCGGCAGCTCGAACCGGAGCACGAAGGTCCCTGCCGGCAGCTCGAGCTCCGCGGGCGTCCTGCCGGGAGACCGGTCGTCGAGCGGGTGGCCGTCCGAGTCACACACGACGACTGCGGCGCCGCTCGGCGTACTGCGCACGGAGACGACCGCCGGACGAGTCCGCAGGCTCCTGATCCTCTCCAGCACGGCCTGGCGGTCCTCCGCGTCGTCGCTGCTGGCGGCGATGTACCGCTCGAAGTAGTCCACCGCCTGCGCCAGGTCGCCCAGCCGCTCGTGGCATTCGCCGAGATTGAACAGTGCGTAGGGATGCCCGCCGTGGACCTCATACGATTCGCGGAAAAGGCGGATCGCCTCGTCGAGGTCGCCGCGCTCGACGGCTGCGACCCCCTGCCGATGCAGCTCGATCGCCTCGGGTGAGTACTCCTGTGCGCCGGCGCTGCCGACGGTCGGCCCTTCGAGCGCGAGCGCGGCGGCCGCGGCCGCCGCGGCCGGCACCCATGAGACGGTGCGATGGGTCGTCCGAGCCACGGGCTTGCTCCTGACGTTCATGCTGCTTCGCCTCGTCTGGCGGACCTGCGCAAGGCGCCGTCGCCGCGATTCGACCTAGAACAGCATGGGAGCGCAGAACGGGGCGGGGACCAGGCCCCCGGGGATCGAGGCCGGGTCGAGGCACTGGTAGCCCTCGGCCTCGCGGCACTCGTCGGGCACGCCCGGGGTGCACTCCTGGACGCAGCCGTTCCAGCCGACCAGCGGGATCGACAGGCAGAGGGCGCCCTCGCCGCAGGAGTCGAGGTCGGTGGAGTCGCAGGTGCTGGTACAGTAGCCGCCGGGCCACTCCCACGGGTTGCCGAACACGACGATCGCGGTGACGCAGGTCGCATCGCCCGGTCCGCGGCAGTCCGAGTCCTCGCGGCACGGGTCGCCGATGTTGTGTCCGCCGGCGTCGACGTCCTCCGGGCCGACGTCCTCGAGCGCCGCGTCCTCCGCGGCCCCGTCGTCCTCGGCGTCGTCCTCGGTTTCGACGTCCGGCGCGTCGCCGGCGTCGTCGACCACCTCGAGCACGTCGAGCCCGGCGTCGATCGGCACGCATCGGCCGTCGACGCACATCTCGTGGATCGTGCAACTCGGCTCGCAGTTGCTCGCCTCGTGGCCGTCGCCGCAGGCCGCCACGCCGGTGGCGAACACCGCACCCAGGAGCGTTGCGGCACGAATCCAACCCGCGCCCCTGCTCGTTCCAAGCCGTTCGTCGGGCATGACACCCTCCGCCCGCCCGGTTGCCGTGCCGGGCGCATCCACGGCGGGAGTATAGCACGTGCCGTGCCGACGTCCCGGAAACCGGCGCGGCCGATCACCCGCGGGCCAACAGCACCGGCTCGTCCGCCCGCGACCAGTCGAGGATCGGCCAACCCCGTCGCCGGGCCTCCCAGCGCAGCCGGATGTCGGGCTTCACGACCCGCGGGTGCGGCACGCGGCGCAGCATCGGCAGGTCGGTGTTGCTGTCGGTGTAGAAGTAGCTGCGGTCGAGGTCGAGGCCGTGGTCCGCGGCGTAGGCCTCGGCATGGTGGACCTTCCCCTCGCCGTAGCACAGGGGCAGCACGAGGTCCCCCGTGAAGCGCCCGTCCGGACCCAGCTCGTAGCGCGTGCAGCGGAAGCCGTCGAGGCCGAAGTAGCGCGTCGCCAACTCCGACTCGTAGGGCGACGACGAGGTCAGCAGCACGAGCGCGTGCCCGCGGGCGCGATGGGCCTCGACGGCCGGCCGCGCCCCCGGCGCCTCGTGCCGCGGGACCACCTCGCTCTCGAACCAGACCCGCGTCCACTCCCGCAGCGTCTCCTCCCGCTCGCCCTGGATCGTCTGCAGCGCCTGGCGCATGGCGTCGACGATGTCGACCACGCCGAAGTGGTAGCCGACGAGGAACCCGACGGCCCGGGCCGTCTGGAGCGCGCTCACCCGGCCGTGCCGGCGCTCGCGGTCGAGCCAGAGCCGGCCGCTGTTGACCGAGAGCAGGGTTCCGTCCAGGTCGAAGAAGGCCGCCGGGCGGCCTGCGCCGGTGGTGCCACCCATCGCGGCCGCCTACTGCAGGGCGCGCACGGGGTCGAGCCGCGCGGCGCGCAGCGCCGGGACGAACGCCCCGACGACCGTGAAGACCACGGCGAAGCCGAGGGCCGTGGCGACGATCCAGGGCTGGAAGTCGAAGAACGTGTCCGGTTTGTAGGGGAACTGGGGCACGAGCGTGATCAGCATCGTGTCGAAGACGAGGCTGGAGACGTAGGCGAGGAGCAGGCCGAGGACGCCGGCGAGCAGTCCGATGAAGCCGGCCTCGAGCAGGAACACGTTGCGGATGTTGGCGCGCGTGGCGCCGACGGCGCGGAACAGGCCGATCTCCCGGCGCCGCTCGAGCACCAGCATCAGGAAGGTGTGGGTGATGTTGAAGCCCGCGATCGTGATCACGATCAGCGAGATCAAGAGCAGGATGATCCCCAGCACCTCGACCATGCTCGAGACCTGCTCCGCGATGCGGGACTTGATGTCGAAGCCCGCCTCGCGGATCAGCCGGATCACGTCGGAGATGTCCTCCTTGCTCGCCGCCCGGACCGAGACGCTCGAGTAGCGGGCGCCGCTCTTCAGCCCCGTGTACTCGACGTTCCAGTCGCGGACGTACTCGATCGGGTAGGTCACCCCCAGGTCCATCGATTTCTCGGAGACCCCCGTGAACTGCATGCGGACGTTGCGCTGCCGCCAGCCGACGGCCTCCGGACCCATGAACGAGTCGCCGAGGCGGGTGGTGAACTGCAGCTCCTTCTCCGCCGCGCGCAGCAGCCCCTCGTTGAGCTGGACGTAGCCGTGGCCGGGGGCGAAGACCGTGTTGTAGAACTCGAGCAGGTAGCGCGAGAGCAGCGCCGGCACCGGCAGGGCGCAGGCCCGGAACCGCCGCACCGTGAGCGGGTCGGCGTCGACGAGCTGGTTGGCCGGCGGACCGTCGTACCGCACCTCGCAGTACTCGCCCCGCGGACAGTCGGTGTCGTACCGGCAGATCCGGTTCGATTGCCGGCCCCGCAGGTCCTCGAACGGCAGCGGCGGGTCCTTCAGCTCGTCCCGCACCTGCTCCGGCGGGATCCCGTCCGCGATCAACTCGACCCGGATCTCGCTCCCCACCAGCGCCTTGCCGCCGAAGCTCACCGCGGAGAAGTTCAGGTTCATCCGCGGCAGCACGTCGACCACCCCGGGGATGCGCCGGATCGCCGCGACGTCGTCGTCCGACAGCCCGAACGCGTCCTCGCCGAAGATCGAACTGGCCATCCGCTGCAGGTCCGACGACAACGGCACCACCTCGACCTCGTCGATCGGGACGATGTCTCCCTCCACCACGTTGCGCACCTGCTCGACCAGCGCCAGGAACAGGCTGAACAGCGCGATCCCCGCCGCGATGCCCACGGCGGAGATCGACAGCGACGTCGCGTTGCGCCAGATGTTCTGGCCCACCACCCGCGACAGGCCGACCAGCGTCATGCCGCGCCCCCCGCCCCGGCCGCCGGCGGCACCGAAGAGGCCCGTGCCAGGTCGTCCACCACCCGCGACGGGTCGGTCCGCGTATCCTCGACCTTGCGGTCCCACAACCGCAGCACCCGCGGCGCCACCCGCGACATCCGCTCGTCGTGCGTCACCACCAGCACCGTCACCCCGAGGTCCCGGTTCAACTCGCGGAACAGCGCGACGATCTGCGCCCCCGTCTCCCGGTCCAGGTTCCCCGTCGGCTCGTCGCACAACAGCAGCTTCGGCGACAGGATCAGCGCCCGCGCGATCGCCACCCGCTGCTTCTGCCCGCCCGAGATGTACGTCGGCCGCACCCCCCGCTTCTCTCCCACGCCGACCCTCTCCAGAAGCGTCGCCGCCCGCCGGCGCGCCTCCTCCGTCGGCTTGCCCGCGAAGAAGAACGGCAGCATCACGTTCTCCTGGCAGGTCAGGTGCTCCAGCAGGTGGAACGACTGGAAGATGAACCCGATCGTCCGGCTCCGCAGCAGCGAGATCTGCCGGTCCGACAGCCCCCGCATCTCCTGGCCCGCGATCTGCAAGCTCCCCTCGTACTCGCGGTCCAACCCCCCCAGCAGGTTCAAGAGCGTCGTCTTCCCCGAACCCGACGGACCCACGATCGAGCAGAACTCGCCCTCCTCGATCCGGAAGCCCACCTCCTCCAGCACGGGGGTCACCAGACTCCCCAGCCGGTAGGTCTTCGTCAGCTTCGTGATCTCGATCAGCGCCATCCGAACCCGCCGCGCTTTTCCCCCAGGGCCGGACTGCTGTATACATCAGGGCAGGGGCGAGGGGCTAGGGGTCAGGGGCCAGGGCCCGGAGGACGGGGACCGGAAACCGATGTTTGCAGGAACGGACCTCCGACGGATCGCCGCGGCTGCGGTATCGCTCGCTCTCGCGCCCGCTTGCGCCGACCAGGCCCACGCCGGACCCGCCTGCGCGCCCCTCGCACCCACCGCCGTCGGACTCGCCGCCGTCGTCGAGTCCCCCGAGGGCCGCGTGGAGCTGCGGGCCGCCCGCGGCTCCTTCGAGCCCGGCTTCCCCGACCGCCTCGGCGGCGCGTTCGACGACGCCGCCTTCGCCGTCACCCCCACGCCCGACCCCGCCGCGACCAAGGAGGCCACCCCCGGCGAGGACCGTACGCTCCGCGACTTCGCCGTCCGCGCCCGCCGCATGCGCTACGACGCCCGCGGCGGCCGCGCCTCCTTCTCCGGCGACGTCGTCGTGACCCTCGACCCCCTCCGGCTCACCTGCGACGCCCTCGAGGTGACCTACCACCGCGCCGAGGGCTACGTCGATTTCGTCGCCACCGGCAACGTGCGCGCCGAGCGGGAAGGGCTGCAGGCCACCGCCGGAAAGGCCCAGTACCAGGGTGCCGAGGGCCTCCTCACGCTGACCGAGTCGCCTCGCGTGGAGGGGGACGTCGGGGTGCTCGAAGGCGCCCGGATCGTCCTCGACGTCGACGACGAAACCGTGTCGATCGAGGAGGTCCGCGGCACCTTCCGGGTGCGCCCGCCGTGACCGAGCCCGCCGGTCCGCTGCTCGCCGCTCGCGCGCTCTGCAAGCGCTTCGGCCCGCGCGAGGTGCTCCGCGGCATCGACCTCGAGGTTCGCGCCGGCGAGGTCGTCGGGCTCCTCGGTCCCAACGGCGCCGGCAAGACTACCGCCTTCCGCATCCTGATGGGCTTCCTCCCGGCCGACGGCGGCCGGGTCGACTTTCTCGGCGAGCCGATCGACCGGCTGCCCGTCCACCTGCGCGCCCGCCGGGGGCTCGGGTACCTGCCCCAGGCCCCCTCCGTCCTGGTCGGCCTGAGCGTCCTCGAGAACGTGAAGGTGGTACTGGAGGAGAGAGGCTTCAAGGACCCGCAGTCCAGGGCTCGCGATGTGATCGAGAAGGTCGGCCTGGCCGCCCGGGCGGGCCAGCGCGTCGAGACGCTCTCCGGCGGCGAACGCCGACGCCTCGAGATCGCCCGCCTGCTCGCCGTCGAGCCCCGGGTCGTGCTGTTCGACGAGCCGTTCTCGGCGGTCGACCCGCTGGCCGCCGAGGACCTGCGGCGGCGGATTCGGGCGTTGCGGGAGGGTGGAGTCGGCGTGCTCCTGACCGACCACAACGTCGTCGAGACCATGCGCGTGTGCGACCGGGTCTCGCTGCTGGTGGAGGGGCGGGTGTTGCGGGCGGGAACGCCGGAGGAGATCCGGGCCGATCCGGACGCGCGCCGCCTGTACCTCGGGTCGAGCCCCGCCGACTGAAGGGGCATGCGCCGGAACCGGGCGGGTGCCGCCCGCATGGCGGATCCGCGGGTCCGGGCCTCGGGATCCGGGCCGCGCCGGCGCCTCCGGCGGCCTCGGGCCCGGGAATCGACCGGCACGGATGATCCGGAATCAGCCGGCCGGGTACTGGAAGGATGTGGTTTCCGCGCGTATCCTTGTGGAGACCGGAGTCTCGAGATGCAGGGCCGGGCAGGAGAGGAACGCATCGCTCCTCGGTCCGCCGGCTGGAAGCGGGAGGGACGGATGACGAGCAGGCGTTTGGGGAGTCTGTTGCCGCTGGCGCTGTTGCTGGGCGTCGTCGCTTGCGGGTCCAACCCGCCGACCAACTGGTGCGACGGAGTCGAATGCGGGGAGGGCGAGTGTCGCGAGCTGCCGTTCAACCAGGGGCCGTACTGCGCCTGCTGGCCCGGCTACCATCCCGGCGGCCCCGGCGACCTCACCTGCGTGCCGAACGACCCGGTCGATCCGTGTCTCGACGTGGCCTGCTCGTACCACGGCACCTGCACGGTCGCCGGGACGGTCCCGGTCTGCAACTGCGACCTCGGCTACTTCCGCGACTCGTCGGGCCTGAACTGCCTGGCGGTCGAGCCGCCGCCGGACGCCGCCGACGCCGACGCCGACGCCGACGCCGACGCCGACGCCGACGTCCCGTCGTGGTGGACCGACGAGCCGGTGCGCCAGCCGGGGCTGACGAAGCTCGACATGCTGTTCCTGGTCGACAACTCCGGGTCGATGGGTCAGGAGCAGGCGGCGCTCGTCGAGCGCTTCCCGGAGCTGCTGACCGAGCTGCTCGACCCGCCCGACCGCAACGGCGACACGCGGCCCGACCACGCCGCGGTCGAGGACATCAACCTCGGGGTGATCAGCTCCGACATGGGGACCGCCGGGCACGCCGTCTCCACCTGCGCGGACCCGCTGGTCGGCGACGACGGCTGCATGCGGCACGGGGGCAGCGCGGCGATCCCCGGCTGCGCCTTGTCCTATCCGATCTACCTGCAGCGCAACCCGGCCAACGCGGAGACGTACCCCGTCGAGTTGGTGGTGCAGGATTTCGCCTGCATCGCGACGCTCGGGACGCGCGGCTGCGGCTTCGAGCAGCAACTCAAGGCGATGCGCAAGGCGCTGACCGACAACGTCCGCCCGGGCGGCTGCAACGCCGGGTTCCTGCGGGACGATTCGCTGCTGGCGCTGATCTTCGTCACCGACGAGGAGGACTGCTCGGTGAAGGAGGATCACCCGGAGATGTTCGACGTGGATCGCACCGACCTGGGGCACCTCAACATCCGCTGCTTCGCGCATCCGGAGTTCGTGGAGGACTGGGCCGACTACGCCACGGCGTTCCGGTCGCTGCGGCCCTCCGGGGCGGCGAACGTGTTCCTGGCGTTCATCGTCGGCGTGCCGCCGGATGCGCCGCAGTGCATCGGGTTCGGCGACCGGCTGTCCGAGTGTCTCTCCGTGCCGGCGATGGTGGAGATGGTCGACCCGGCGATACCGTCCCAGTTGATCCCGTCGTGCAACACGATGATGGGGCTGGCCTTCCCGCCGCGGCGGTTCGTCCAGCTTGCGCAGACCTTCGGCAAGGACGCCTATGTCGATTCGATCTGCAAGACCGACTGGACGGCGGCCTTCGGCTCGATCGCGGGCCGCCTGGTGGAAGACCTGCACG
Source organism: Deltaproteobacteria bacterium (assembly GCA_016930215.1). Lineage (GTDB taxonomy): Bacteria > Myxococcota_A > Polyangia > DRWM01 > JAAZOP01 > JAAZOP01. The sequence goes on along the minus strand of JAFGHH010000369.1, from coordinate 1,055 downwards.
ACGACTACTTCTGCCTCGACGACGTGCGGTCCTTCGACGCCGGCACCTGCACCCTCGGCTGCTGGATGGTCGAGACCTACGACGACGACCGACCGTGCGCGGCCGACCCGGGGTGCCCGCAGACGTGGTGTCCGGCGGCGACGGCGGAAGGGCTGCGGTCGCTGGCGGCGTGCCGCGATCCGTCGAGCAGCGTCGAGTGTGTGCCGCTCAAGCGCGACCTGGGGCTCGATGCGCGGGGGCGCCGCCAGTGCCTGATCCGCCAGGCCCCGCGCGACCCGGCCTCCAGCCGCTGCTCGACGGTGCTGGGCGACGGCTGGTACTACGAGCCGGTCGAGTGGTCGGCGCACGGGTGTCCGGAGCTGGTGTACCGGCGGACGTCGGTCGAGCCGCTGTTCGAGTCGGGTTCGGGGGCGGCGTTGCGCTGCCCGCGTTGACCGCCGGGCCGCGCGTCGGCCCGATCCTCGCAGATGTCCTTCTCCGGGAATGCGAACTCCGCGCCGCGCTCGCGCGCCGTTTGTCAAGGGGGCACAGCAAGAACGATGCCGACCCGGCTTCCCATCGCCGCCGCCGGTGTTTATACTCGGGGTTGCGATGGTGGGCATCGAGATCCGGCAGCAGCTGAAGCTCTCCCAGAGCCTGGTGATGACGCCGCAGCTGCAGCTGGCGATCAAGCTGTTGCAGCTGTCGCGGCTCGAGCTGCAGGAGCACGTGCAGCAGGAGCTGATGGAGAACCCGTTCCTCGACGAGTCGCCCGAGGCGCCGGGGGAGTCGCCGGCGGAGAAGGCCGAGGCGGCGGCGGAGGCGCAGGCGGCGGGGACGGCGGAGCCGGGCTTGCTGGCCGGGGAGGGTCGCGAGGCGGACTGGTCCGAGCGGGTGCAGGAGATCCTGCCGGACGACCCGGGGACGGAGGTCTCGCGGTCGGCGATGAGCGACGTCGACCTCGAGCGGTACCTGGAGAACCATTCGCGGGCCGAGCCGCCGCCGTTCCTCCGTCGGGACGCGTCCGAGGAGCTGCCGCAGGACCACGACACGCGCTACGTGCAGAAGGGGACGCT
>JAFGHH010000368.1 GCA_016930215.1 Deltaproteobacteria bacterium | reverse complement strand
GTCCGACGTCGTGACGGCGCTCAACCGCCGCTTCGGCGAGGAGGGGGCGTTCACGCTGCGCGACGCATTCCTCGAGGAGCGGCGCCGGATCCTCGACCGGGTGGTCGGCGGGACGCACGACGACCTGCGCGCGGGCCACGTCCGGTTCTACCGCGAGCACGGGCGGCTGCTGACCTACCTGGTCGACTCGAACTACCCGTTGCCGGAGACGATGCGGCTGGCCGCCGCCTCCGGGCTGGCCTCGGAGGCCGAGCGCCTGGTCGAGGCGCTGGGGTCGGCGGAGGCGGCCGAGCCGGCGGCGTTGGCGGGGCCGGTCGAGGAATCGGCGCGGCTGGCGGGCCAGGCGCGCAGCTGGCGGCTGCGGGCGGCGGAGCCGCGGCTGCGGCGCGCGCTGCACGAGGCGCTGCTGGCGCAGCTCCGGCGGCTGGGCGAGGCACCGCGGCCCGGGACGCTGGTCGCGCTCCACGCGCTGCTGGACCTGGCGCGCGACCTGAACGTCGAGCTCGACCTGTGGCGCGTGCAGAGCGTGGCGTTCCGGGCGCTGACCGAGCCGACCTGGGCCTCCCGGCTGCCGGCGGACGAGGCGACGCGGCGGGCGGTGTCGGCCGAGGTGCTGCGGTTGGCCGACCGGCTGCAGTTCCAGCTCGAGCGGGTCAGCCGCGCGTGATCGGGCGACCGGGGACCCGGCCGTGCCGCGCGCGACAGACGGTGTGGACGCCGCCGCGCACCCGGTACTCCAGCTCCAGCTCCATCCACCGCGGCCGCACGACGCGGACCAGGTCGCGGAGCATGCGGCGCGCGGCGTGTTCCTGGTAGATGCCGACGTTGCGGTAGGTGAGCAGGTAGTACTTGAACGAGCGCAGCTCGAGGATCCGGCGGCGCGGGACGTAGCGGATGCGGACGCTGCCGAAGTCGGGGAGCCCGGACCAGGGGCAGACCGCGGTGAACTCGTCGGTATCGATCTCGACGACCACCTCGCGCCCGGCCTCCTCGTCGGGGAAGGTCTCGAGCAGCCCCGGGGCGATCGTCGAGGGGCCGAGCACGAGCAGCTTCGGGACGCGGGCGGCGGCGGTCGGGGAGGACGGCTTCTTCATCTGCGCCACGGCGGGCACCTCCGACCGCGGACTGTGGCACAGCCGGGGGCGGGGCGGAAGCGGGAGCCGCGGGGCACGGCGGCGAACACGTCCGCGAACCGTTCCTTGACATCCTTCGGACCGTTCTCCTAGGTTCCGGGGCAACCGGGGCGGCGAGGCTGCCGGCGGACGACGCGACGATGCCGAGGAAGAAGATCCCGACCACGGTCTACCTCACGCCCGAGCAGGCGGACGCGCTCCGGTCGCTCCACGAGCGGACCAAGGTGCCGGTGGCGGAGTACGTGCGCGAGGGGATCGACCTGATCCTCGAGCGGCACGCGGACGTGCTGCCCGGCCAGGTGACGATCCCGGGCCTCGAGGAGCCCGGGCGGCGGCGGGCGCGGGCCGGGGCGGAGAGCGACCGTTGACGGCGCACGACGAGCCGCGCTGGCGGCGTTGGCTGCGCACCGCGGGCGTCTGGACCTGGCTCCTGGTCTGCGTGGGGCTGCTGCCCGCGCTGTGCAGCGTCGGGCTCAACATCCTGCTGGTCCACCAGGGGTATCTCGAGGGCATCGCGCCGTGGCAGCTGCTGCTGGGCTTCGCGGTGCTGGCCTACGGCGCCTACGGGATCCGCGAGCGCCTGCCGCTGTGGAAGTGGGTGGCGCACGAGGCCGGGTACAAGCGGCGGCAGATCCGGCGCCACGCGGGGCAGCTCCTGCGGCTGGCGCGGCGGGCGCTGCGGCGGCCGTGGTATCGCGGCCGGCTCGGCGAGGGGTTGGCGCGCGAGCTCGACGAGGCGGTCCGGACGCTGCGGGACGCGATGAAGGACAAGCTGGCGGCGGCCGAGCTGCACGCGCCGCTCGACCGGCTCGAGGCGCTGTTCGACCGGCACCTGGCCTTCATGAAGTACAGCGTCTACGTCGAGTACGCGGGCCAGATCGGCCTCGCGGTGCTCGCCGCGTTCGTGCTGCGGGAGTCGGTCGTCGAGGCGTTCAAGATCCCCTCGGGCTCGATGCTCCCGACGCTCGAGGTCGGCGACCACATCTTCGTCAACAAGCTGGAGTACGGGGTGCGCTTCCCGTTCACCGACTGGCTGCCGCTGCGCTACGACGCGCCCCACCGCGGGGAGGTCGTGGTGTTCGCCGAGCCGACGCAGGGGCCGGACGCGTTCATCAAGCGGGTGGTGGCGGTGGAGGGCGACCGGGTCGAGGTGGAGGCGGACGGGACGCTGCGGATCAACGGGAAGACGGTGCGACGCTGTCCGCTGGGCGCGGTCACCGCCCCGCAGGGCGACGACCCGCGCTCGCCCAAGGCGACGTTCGACCTGTTCGTGGAGCGGCTGGGGGACGTGCGGTACACGGTGCGCCAGATCCACGACCCGGGCTCTCCGCCGGGTGGGGGCGGCCGGTCGGGGGTCCGGGACGTCGGCGGCGGCCTGCTGCTGGTCACGGGCGGCGACCTGCACAGCCGCCCGTACCCGCGCCGCGGCACGCCCGAGGCGGAGCGCGGGGGGTTCGTCGTGCCGCCGGGCCACGTGTTCGTGATGGGCGACAACCGCGACAACTCCAACGACTCCCGCTTCTGGGGGCCGGTGCCGTTCGAGCGGATCAAGGGCAAGGCGCTGTTCATCTGGTGGTCCAACGCCCGCCGCACGGTGGAGGCCGACCGGATCGGCATCGCGATCCACGACGCGGTGCTGGCCGACCCCGAGCGGCTCACGTCCGAGCAGGCGCGGTGCCTGGAGGAACTGGCCCGCCCGGTTCCGGACGCCCCGTAGTCCCGCCCGCATCCTCAGGCGCCGTCGCATTCGGGCCTTGATCCGGGCGGCCGGTTCTTTCTAGGCTGCGTTCGAACGGCGCGACGACGACGGGAGGGCGGGGCGCATGGCGGACCTCGAGCAGCGCGAGTCGTGGGGCAGTCGGTGGGGGTTGATCCTCGCGGCGGCGGGCAACGCCGTCGGCATCGGCAACCTGCTGCGCTTCCCGGCGCAGGCGGCGCAGAACGGCGGCGGGGCGTTCATGATCCCGTACGTCGTCTCGCTGCTGCTGTTCGGGCTGCCGATGATGTGGATCGCCTGGACCATCGGGCGTCACGGCGGCCGCTTCGGGCACGGCTCGACGCCGGGCATGTTCGACCGGATGTGGAGCCACCCCGTGGCGAAGTACCTCGGGGTGATCGGCCTCGCGCTGCCGCTGCTGTTCTGCCTGTACTACACCTACATCGAGAGCTGGTGCCTGGGCTACGCCTGGTTCTCGCTGACCGGCGACTACGTCAGCAGCGCGGGGCACACGGTGGACCTGCGCACGTATCTCGGCGAGTTCCTCGGCAACACGACGACGACCTCGTACTTCCCCGGCTTCAACGCCACGATCGTCTTCGCGGTCGTGACCGTGCTGCTCAACATCTGGATCCTGTACCGCGGGGTGGCGCGGGGCATCGAGCTCCTGGCGAAGATCGCGATGCCGGCGCTGTTCCTGTTCTGCCTGGTGCTGGTGGTGCGGATGTTCTCGCTGGGGGAGGCCGAGGGCTCGATCTGGGACGGCCTGGCCTTCCTGTGGACGCCGAACTTCGGGGCGTTGTCGAGCCCCAAGGTCTGGATCGCGGCGGCGGGGCAGATCTTCTTCACGCTGTCGATCGGCTTCGGGACGCTCGAGTGCTACGCGAGCTACCTCAAGGACAACGACGACGTGGCGTTGTCCGGGCTGACGACGGTGGCGGCCAACGAGTTCGTCGAGGTGATCTTCGGGTCGTTGATCGCGATCCCGGCCTGCGCCCTGTTCTTCGGGGCCGACCAGGTGCCGGAGATCGCGGCCAGCGGCAACTTCTCGATCGGGATGGTCTCGATGCCCGAGGTCCTGCGCTCCTTCCCCGGCGTCGAGTTCTTCGGCACGATCTGGTTCCTGCTGCTGTTCTTCGCCGCCTTCACCTCGTCGGTCGGCGTGGCCCAGCCGGTGATCGCCTTCTTCGAGGACGAGGCGAAGCTGCCGCGGCCCGCGGCGGCGGCGCTCGTCGGCCTGATGTGGATCCTGGGCACGATCCCGATCATCTTCTTCTACCGCTACGGCGTGCTCGACGAGCTGGACTTCTGGGCCGGCACCCTCGGCCTGGTCGTCTTCGCCCTGATCGAATCGGTGCTGTTCTCGTGGATCTTCGGCATCAAGCGCGGCTGGAACGAGCTGCACCGCGGCGCGTTGATCCGCGTCCCGCGGGTCTTCCGCTACGTGATGCAGTACGTCACGCCGGTCCTGCTGGCCGTGGTCTTCTGCTGGTGGTTCGTCGAGGCGATCGCGAACGACCTGTTGCTGCCGAAGCCGCGGGTCGACTACGCGGTCGCGGAGGTCGGGACGTTCCCCGGACGCTTCTCGACCGGCCCGGCGCTCGTGTCGCCCGACCCGGACCCCGCCGGCGATGCCCGCAGCGCCGAGCAGTACCGGGCGGCGATCGCCGGCCGCGTCGAGGAGGTCGAGCACGACCTGTTCGGCTGGGCCGACGGCGTGATCGACCCGGACGGCCGGATCCGGGTCCGCTCCTTCGGCGGCGACCCGGCCCTCGGGAGCGTCCTCGACGCCGGCGCCCTCGAGCGCTGGCTCGGCCTCGAGGGCTTCCGCTACCGGCCCCACCCGGGCGAGGACTGCGCCGCGACGGACGGCGAGCTGCGGGCGGTGCGCGTGCAGGTCGAGGCTTGGAACCGCGCGCCCTACATCTGGCTGGTCCGGATCATCATGATCGGCGTGATCCTCGCGTTCCTCGTGATCACCCACGCGGTCTGGAGGCGGCGGTCCCGGCTGCGGCGCGAGGAGGCCGCGAACGCCGGGAGCGTCCCCGCCGAGGCGGAGGTGCCGTCATGAGCGCCGGGGCCGTGGTCTTCATGCTGTTGACGATGGGCGGCGTGTTGGCGCTCAACGCGCTGTGCATCGGCCTGTGGCTCCGCCGCGGCAGGCGCCGCGACGGGCCGCCCGTCTCGTCTCCGCCGGCCGGGACGACGGCCGAGCCGCCGGCGTCGTGACCCCCGCGGAGCGCCGGCGCCTGCGGACGCTCGTCGAGCGCGAGCTGGAGTCGCCGCGGGACGACGCGTCGTTCCGGCAGGAGCTGCTCGAGGTGCTCGGCTCCCTCGAGCCCGCGCTGCGCCTGCTGGACCTCAAGGAGGAGCTGCGGCGCAGCACGTTCTACGTCAAGTCCGAGCACGTCTGGTACCGCAAGTTCGGCTTCCGCATGATGCGCCCGTTGTTCCTGGTCTCGACGCTGGCCGCCGTCGGCTTCCTGCTGCAGGACGCGCTCGACCCGACGCTCGCCCTGCTGTGTTTCGTCGGCGGCGCGTTCCTGTTCTACGTCGTGCTGCAGCTCTTCGCCTGGCGCTGGGCGCGTCTCGACGAGCGGAAGCTCGCGGAGTTCCGCGACCGCTACCGCCGGCGCCTGGAGCGCCTCCGCGACGAGCTGGAGGAGTGAGACCGTGAGCAGGAATTGGCCGTAGTCGTCGAGTTGCCGGGCCTCCGGCGCAGCCACGGGAGGCCGGCGAGCGTGCCGAGCGTTCCGCCG
>JAFGHH010000367.1 GCA_016930215.1 Deltaproteobacteria bacterium | reverse complement strand
GGGCACGACGAGCAGGTACGAATCGACCGCGGCCCCGAGCGCGAAGGCCCCCGCGGTCCACGGATCGAATTCCCCGTAGACGAACAGCAGCCGCTCGCCCTCCCCCGCCACCCAGCCGGCGACGTCGCGCATCACCGCCGGGTCGTACGTCACCGGCCCGACGCCCGCCGGCAGGATCCCGCTCTCCAGGTCGGTGAAGTCGGTGAGCAGCAGGTCGGCCAGCGAGTCGCGTTCCACGTCCGGATACCCGAGCTGCGTCGCCGCCTGGTAGTAGTAGGCCTCGAAGATGTCGATCAGCCAATCCGCCGACCAGTAGAAGCCGGAGACCTCGTCGAGGTACTCGAACAGCACGCGGTCGGACGCCGCGGCCCCCGGCACCGCGGGGCACTCGGAGAGACCGTGGTACTGCCAGAACGCGAACGGCAGCTCGACCACGGTGGCCTCGAAGGTCGTCTCCAGCCCGCCCATGCGGACGAAGGTCAGGCCCGAAGCCGCGGCGTAGTCGTCGAGCAGCGCGAGCATCGGGTCGCGCCGGGTCAAGAGCTCGCGCTGCAGCGCGTGCAGTCGCGCGCTGCACCCGGCGTCGCCCCCGGCCGCCACGAACGGCACGTAGCGCGGGTCGGGCGCGCCGAACGAGATCGGCGCCACGTACGGCACCGTGCCGTCGACGTCGTCCGGGTGGAACCGGCGGTGGTAGACCGCCGTCATCCCGCCCTTGCTCGCCCCCGTGGAAATCCACGCGCCGCCGTAGATCCCGGCGAGCGCCTCCACGATCCGGTGGTGGTCCGCCGCGGCCTGGCGGATCGTCAGCCGCGACCAGTCGGTCGGGACCGGCCGCGAATCGCCGAAGTAGCGGTGTTCGACGACGAGCTGGTTGGCCTCCAGCATCCCGGTCAGCTCGACCACGCCGAACGGCTCCCAGTTGACGTACCCCTCGGTGACCAGCACGACGGGCGCGTCGGCCGCCCGGTGCAGCAGCGAGAGGTATTGTTCGAAGGTCCCGCGCGCCGGGTCGTCGTGGTCCACCGGCTGGCGGAAGCGCAGGTCGAACGCCCGGTACCCGGGCTCGTGCGACTCCTCCTCGACGACCCGCATTCCCGGAATCGCCGCCAGCGCCGCGGCGATCTCCGCGGGCGGGACGTCGGCCTCCGGCGCATCGCCGCCGTCGTCGCCCGCCTCCGCCTCGGCTTCGACGGGCACATCGGCCTCCGCGTCCGCCTCGGCGGGCACGTCGGTGTCGGCATCCGCCGCCTCGGCATCGACCGCGTCCGGGACATCGGCGGCCGGCTCGCCGTCGTCGCCGCAGCCGACGATGCCGGCGGCAGAGAACCACGCCGCGGCGAGCGCCGGCCAGGCAGACCCCGCGCGGTTCGGAAAGCGATCTTGCACGGCCTCCCGCGCCCTACCTAGCGGAAGTCCTGGACCGCCCAGACGCGACCCGCGGACGTGACGTGGAAGCCGCAGGCCACCTGGGAGTAGCTGGTCGAGCTCATGTTGATGTAGTGGCCGTGCTCGCTGAACGGCTCGCCGGGCCCTTCGGCCCACATCATGTCGAGGCAACCATCGATGATCTGGTCGAGCGACCCCCAGCCGGGGCACTCGTTCTGCGCCCGCTCGCCGCAGCGCGGGAACGCCCCGTGCGCCGTCCCCGTCTCGCTGTCGCTCTGCGCCTCGGAATCCGCGCACGCCTCGGCCGAGGTCCAGCGCGCGTAGGCCGGCTTGCCCTCCGAGGCCCGGTACTGGTTGATCTTGTCGACGCAGCGCTGCCGGTACGACGCGTACGGGTCGTCGTCGCCGCAGCCGCACGCCAGCACCAGCGCCGCCAGTGCGCCCATCATCCCCGTCGTCGTCGTCCGCCGCATCGCACCCCTCCCGGGCCCGCCGGCCCTGGACTCACTGACTCGCAAGCACCGTGACGGTCTCGTCGTGTACAGATCGTCCAAGCGGGACGTACCTGGAGGCCTTGGCCGCTCCCGAAGTCCATCGATGTCCCTCGCGGTGCCCATCAGCCTGCCGGTGGAATGCAACATAGTGTGGTTCCGGCGACACGGCAAGGGGCAGGACGCAGGTCCGGCGAGGACTCACGAGCCGACGAAGGAGGGAGCGGCAGGCCGGAACGGCGGCGCCCGTCACCACCCCTCGGCCAGCAGCGCCTGGCGGTCGACGGTCAGGAAGCGGCGGCGGCCGTCGCGCAGCACCGCGATCGAGAGCGTCGCGCGGTGCATCCGCGCCACGACGGCCCGGAGCTGCTCGAGGTCGGCGATCGTCTCGCGCTCGACCACGAGGATCCGGTCGCCGGCCGACAGCGGGTCGGTCCCGGGCGCGTGGTACGCCGCGGGCGCCCGGACCAGCACCTCGTCGTTGGCCTGCGAGTAGCCGACCCTGCCCGACGACGGCGTCTCCGGGGCCGCGGCGTCGCCGGGCCCGGGCGCCGGCACCGTCGCGGTGCGGAACACCAGCTCCACCGGCCGGCTGCGGGTGCCGACGTCGAGCGTCGCGTCGGCGGCGACGCGGCCCATCCCTTCCCGCTCCGCCGTCACGTCCCAGGTGCCGGGCGGGAGACCGGCAAGCGTGAAGCGGCCGTCGGCGTCGGTGCGCGCCTCGCGCGCGGGCAACCTGGACCCGCGCAGCCGGGCCTCGACGGCCGCGCCGGCGACCGGCGCGTCGAACCGATCGACCACCCTCCCCTCCAGCACCACCCCGCGCCGCAGCACCAGCTCCACGCTGCGCTCGGTCGCGGCGGAGTCCTGCGGCGGCTCATCGACCCCGGTCAGCACGGCGGCGTCGGCGAACCCCTCCGCGCCCGCCCGCACCTCGTAGGTCCCGGCCGGCACGCGACCGGCGTCGAACGTCCCGTCGGTTCCGGCGCGGACCGCGCGCAGCTCGCGGCCGTCGGCGCGCAGCGAGACGTGCGCCGCCACCGGCCGGCCGACCTCATCGACCACGGTGCCGCGCAGGCGCACGCCGCGCCGCAGCACCAGCTCGAGGTCCTCGGCGGGGGCGGTTTCGAGCGCCGTTTCGACGTAGTCCGGGTGGGTCGCCACGACGCGCAGGCGCTCCTCCGCCGGCGCACCGACGCCGAACGTGCCGTCCGCCGCCGACACGGTCCCCTGGGCGGCCCAGCGCGCCGCTCCGCCGACGGGCTCGACCTTCACGCGCGCGTTGGCGACGGGAAACCGGCGGGCGTCGAGCACGCGGCCGGCGACGCGGCCGCCCAGCCGGCGCAGCACGACATCGACCTGCCCGGCGCACGGCGTGCCGGTCAGCTCCAGCTCCAGGTCGGCGGCGAAGAAGCCGGGAAGCTGCACGCGGAGCGCGACGTGCGGCGGCAGGTGCCGGGCCGTGAACAGCCCCGAGTCGTCGGTCCGCCAGAGCAGCGGCTCCATGCCGCCCGACAGGACCCGGACGTTGGCGCCGGCGACGGGCCGGTCCCCGTCGTCCTTCACCAGCCCCGCCAGCGTGCACCCCTCGGCCAGGCGCAACACGACCGACGTCGCCGGCTCGGCCGCCGCGACGGCGACCTCCTGCGAGAGCGGCGCGAAGTCGGCGTGCGTCACGGTCACGGCGAACGTCCCCGGCGGCAGGCCGGCGAGCACGAACTCGCCCTGGCGGTCGGTGGTCAGGGCGGCCGGGGCCGCGGGCCCGGTCGTGCCGCCGCCGGCACGCTCGTCCGGCTCCGGCACGCGGCCGTCGAGCCAGGCGAACGGGCGCGGGGGGATCGGCGGCAGCGGGCCCTCGAGCACCCCCAGCTCGCCGATCGGCAGCAGGCGGCCGACGGGAGCCAGGCCGCGGCGGTCGAGCGCCGCGAGCGCCTCGGTGGTGGGCGAGCGCAGCACGAAGCTGCCGTCGTCGGCGCGCCCCGAGAGGGTCAGGCGGGCGCCGGCGACCGGCGCGTTGTCCGGCCCGACCACGCGGCCGCGCAGCGTCCGCCCCACGCGCAGCGCCAGCTCGACCTCGACCGTCTCCCCCGCCGCCACCTCGGCCCACGCCTCGCCCGGGAGGAACGGGTCCGCGACGGAGCGCACCAGGTGGCGTCCCGGCTGCAGCGGGCCGACGCGGAAGCGGCCGTCGGCGGCGGGCGCGGCGCGGATCGGGACGAGCCGGGCCCGCAGGCCGTGGACCGTCACCACCACGCCGTCGGCGGGCGCCGCGGCGCCCTCGAAGGTCACGCGGCCGGCGAGGAACCCGCCGGGGGCGAGCGTGAGGCGCACCGAGGTGTCCGCCGCGGGCTGCACTTCGATCCCGCGCTGCAGCGACGAGACGTCGGAACCCTCGAACGCCTCGGCCTCGTAGAACCCGGGCGGCAGCATCCCGGCGTCGAAGCGTCCCGAGGCGTCGGCGGGGAACTCGCGGGCCGGCCACAACCCCGAGCCGACGACGCGGACGCGGGCGCCGGGGCGCGGCGCGCCGGCGGCGTCGAGCACCTCGCCGCGCAGCCGTCCGCCGCGCGGCAGCTCGACCTCCAGCGGCTGGTCGAACGGCAGGGCCACCGGGTCCGTGCGCGCCGCCACGTGCCCCGGCGCCTCGACCAGCACCTCGACCGTGCCCGAAGCCCGGACGGCGAGCGACGCCAGCCCCTCGACCGAGCTGCGCACGGCCTCCACGGAAGCCAGGATCCGGCGCTCGCCCGCGGTCCAGGCCGCATCGACGGAATCGGGGGCGACGAGCGCGCCGGCGACGGGAAGGCCGCGGTCGTCGAGCACCCGGACGGCCAGGGTGCAGGCGGCGACCGGCGCGAGGACCAGCGCCTCGCGGTCGCAGGTCTCGTCGAGCCGCCGGAGGGCGGCCGGGAAGCCCGGACAGACGGCGAGCACCCCGGCCGCACCCGGAGCCTCGAGCCGGAACGTCCCGTCGGCCGCCGGCGCGGTCTCGGCGAGCGATGTCCCGGCGGCGTCGAAGGCCACGACCTTCGTCGTCGCGGCTTCGCAGCCCTGCGGGAGCTCGATGCGTCCGGCGAGCCGGGCGCTCGGGGCGGCGACGGCGTCCGGCGACGCGGCCTCGGCGGCGCTCGCGGCGTCGTGCGGGCGGGCGGCGGGCGGGGCCGCGTCCCACGGGCGCAGGACGAGCAGCACGACGGCGGCGCCGAGGAGCAGGGCCGCCGCGCCCAGGAGGAGCGCGAGCCGGAGGCGTGCGGTGGGGCGGGCGCGGCGCTCCCCGGGCGCCGGAGACGGCGTCGAGGGCTGTTTTCCGGGCTCCGGAGGGGGTTCCGGGGGCCCGTGCGAGGCATCTCCCCCTGTCACGGGCACCCATGCTAGCATGGCGGCCATCATGGCGCTGCGGATCGGTTGTATCGATTTCCCGATTCCTCCCTCACGGTACTTCCGCAAGTGGGACCTCGTCGAGATCCAGCAGACGATGGTCCGGCTGCCCGGCGAGGGGACGGTCAAGCGCTGGCTGCGCGAGTCGGCGCCCGGCTTCGAGTTCGTCGTCGCGGTGTCGCCGCTGGTGACGTGCGGCCCCGCGAGCCAGCACTTCCGGTACCAGCCGGCGCCGCCGAAGTCGCAGTGGCGCAAGTACGCGCCGTTCGCCGGCACGCGGGAGGTCGGCGAGGCGTTTGCGGAGAGCGAGGCGCTGGCGAAGGAGCTGGGGGCGAAGATCCTGCTGTTCCAGACGCCGGCCGACCTGGAGCCGACCAAGCCGCTGCTGCGGGCGATGCAGCAGTTCTTCGAGAGGACCGACCGGCGCAAGCGGCGCTGGGTCTGGGAGCCGAGGGGGGGCTGGTCGCACGACGACGCGGCCGCGCTGGCCCGGGACCTCGACCTGACCTTGTGCGTCGACCCGCTGCACGAAGCGCCGCCCGAGACGGAATTCGCCTACTGCCACCTCCACGGCCCCGCCGGGTTCCGCTCGCGCTACGAGGAGGACGCGCTGCTGCGGTTGCGCGACATCTGTCGGGGCTACCGCGAGTTCTACTGCCTGTTCGGCAACATCGACATGAACAACGACGCCACGCGCTTCCTGCAGCTGGTGCTGGCGGAACGCGGATAGCCCGCCGGTCAGCCTCCCCGCACCGTCGCCCAAGCCTCGAGGAAGTCCGTCGGCAGCGGGGCCGCGAACCGCAGCCGCGCGCCCGTCCGCGGATGGTCGAAGGCCAGCACGGCGGCGTGCAGCGCCGGCCGGCCGAGTCGTGCGGCGGCGCGTCGCAGCACGGGGTCCCGCAGTCGCCGGCCGTACAGTTCGTCCCCCAGGATCGGCCAGCCGCTCTCCGACAGGTGGACGCGGATCTGGTGCGTGCGACCCGTCCCGAGCCGCACCTCGAGACGCGCGCAGCCGGGGGCCCGCTCGAGCGTCCGGAACGACGTGAGGGCCTTGCGTCCGCGCGGCACCTTCGAGCTGAACCGCTTGCGATCGACGGGGTGCCGGCCGAACAGCGTCTCGATCCGGCCGTTCGCCGGCGGCTCTCCGACCACGAGCGCCGCGTAGAGCTTCTCCACCGTGTGGCGGGCGAACTGCGCCGCGAGGCGGGCGTGGGCCTCGACGTTGCGGGCCACGACCATCGTGCCCGAGGTGCCGCGGTCGAGGCGATGGACGATGCCGGGGCGGCCGGGGTCTCCACCGGCGGCGCCGAGGTGCGCCAGGGCGTTGACCAGCGTGCCGCGGGGGTGCCCGACGGCGGGGTGGACGACCAGGTCGGCCGGCTTGTCGACCACGACCAGATCGTCGTCCTGGAACAGCACCGGTACCGGGATCGGCTCGGGCTCCACGCTCCACGCCTCGGGCGGCTCCGGCTCCACCCGCAGCCGCTCGCCGCCGCGCAGCACGAGGCCCGCCTTGGCCGGGGCGCCATCGACGGTCACCCGACCGAGATCGATCAGCCGTTTCGCCTGGGAGCGGGTCAACCCCTCGACCAGCTTCGGCAGGGCGCGGTCGAGGCGTTCGCGGGCCGCGGAGGTCGGGACGACCCGTTCGACAGGTGCGGGGCCGGAATCGGGGCGCGGCAGGGCTACCAGATGTTGGTCCGGATCTGGACCTGGGCCTTGAGCAGCTTGTCGACCAGGGCGCGGCCGTAGAAGTTCTTGCGGAACAGCTCGGGAGACACGCGGCTCTGGTACAACGTGCGGCCTTCGTCGATCGTCTCCTTGAGCAGGTCGAAGAGGTTGTCGTTCTTGAGTCCCTCTTCGATCTTGGCCTTGTTGTAGATCACGATGTCGGAAACGATCGCCCGCGCCACGCGCTTGGCCGCCGTCTCGTCCTTGTCGATCACCGCCATGGTCCGTCCTCCGCAGGAACGGATGCTACCGGCTGGGGGCGGCCGAGTCAAACGCGGCGGCCGATCCGGGCGCCCTACCCCGCGGGCGGCGCCGGAGGCTGCTTGCGGGCGCCGACCAGCGCGCGGACCGCGGCGTCCAGGCCGTCGAGCGTCAGCGGGTACATCGGGAAGACGCGGCGGATCGCCGAGGCCGTGCCGTAGCGCCACGCCTCCGGCGGCTCCGGGTTGAGCCACGCGCAGCGCTGCCAGCGCCGCGCCAGCCGCAGGAGCCAGTCCCGCCCCGGCTCCGGGTCCCCCTCGTAGCCGTACAGCGCACCCCACGGCTCGAGCAGCTCGCTGGGGGCCATCGACGCGTCCCCGACCAGCAGCAGCTTGTACCGGTCGTCGTACGAGCGGAGCACCTCGGCCGTGCGCACCGGCTCCTGCAGCCAGCCGTCGCGGTACAGCTTGCCGTACGGGCAGTTGTGGAAGAAGTAGTGGCGGAAGTCCTTGAGGTGGCGCGAGGCGTGCGCGGCGGAGAACAGCCGCTCGACCAGATGCGAGTACGGCTCCATCGAGCCGCCGACGTCCATCAGCAGCAGCAGCCGGACGTTGTTGATCCGCGGCGCGCGGAAGATCAGCTCGAGGTCCCCGGCGTTGCGGCTGGTGGCGCGCACGGTGCCGTCGAGGTCCAGCTCGTCCTTGCGCCCCTCGCGCCGGAGCTGCCGGAGGCCGCGGAACGCCACCTTGAGCTGGCGGGTGTCGAGCACCCGGTCGTGGCGGTACTCGCGAAACCGCCGTTCGGCCGCGATGCGGATCGCCGAGCGCGCGCCGCCCGGCCCGCCGACGCGGATGCCCGACGGATGGCGGCCGCCCCAGCCGAAGGGCGAGGTGCCGCCGGTGCCGATCCAGCGGTTGCCGCCGTGGTGCGCCTCCTTCTGCTCCCGGAGCCGCTCGGCGAACAGCTCGAGCAGCTCCTGCAGCCCCAGCCGCTTGAGCTGCTCGACCAGCTCCGGCCGCAGGAGCCGCTCGTAGCGCAGCGGGTCGGCGAGCCACTCCTGGAGCTTCTCCGGCAGGTCGATCGGCAGCTCGAGCCCCTGGAACACGTCGAGGAACGCCTCGTCGAAGGCGTCGAAGTGCGCCTCGGACTTGACCAGCAGCGCGCGGCACAGGTGGTAGAACCCGGAGAGCGCCTGGCGCTCGAGGCCCAGCTCGAGCGCCCGCATCAGGGCCAGCCACTCCTGGATCGAGACCGGGACGCCGCGCTTGCGCAGGGCGAAGAACAGGTCGAGGAACGCCGCGCCGGCGGGCGCGCTGGGCGACGTGCCGGCGGCGGGTCCGGTCATCGCCAGCGGTATTCCGGACCGGGGCGGCGGGGCGTGCTGCGACCCTGGATCGCCGCCGTGGCCGTCTCGAGGTCGTTCTCCTTCTTGACCAGGGTGCCGAGGAACGGGACGTCCTTCTTCAGCGCCTCGACGCCCACGCCGCCGCGCTGGAGCGCGGCGATCCAATCGATCAGCTCGGAGGTCGAGGGCGGCTTGCGCAGCTCGACCTCGTGGCGCAGCCAGTAGAAGCGCTCGAGGCACTTCTCGAGGAGCTTCTGGGGGAGCTGCGGGTGGTGCACGCGCACGATCTGCGCCATCAGCTCGGGGCCGGGAAACTCGATGTAGTGGAACACGCAGCGGCGCAGGAAGGCGTCGGGCAGCTCCTTCTCGTTGTTGCTGG
>JAFGHH010000366.1 GCA_016930215.1 Deltaproteobacteria bacterium | reverse complement strand
GCCGCGCCCAGCTCGAGGGCCCGCAGGACGAGGAAGGTATCGGCGGAGTTGCCGAGCGTGAACAGCAGCACCGCCAGCAGGTAGCCCACGAAGCGTCGCTCGGACCCCAACGACGGCGCCCGCACGCCGGGCCCCGCGACCGGTGCCGCGGGAACCGTCGCCGGCGGCGACCGGCGCGCCTCGCGCACACCGAGCGCCAGCACGAGAAACGCCGCGAGGCCGGGCACGACCGACAGCAGGAAGATCCCGCGCAGCGACAGGTCGCTCCAGGCCAGCAGCGCCATCGCGGCCAGCGAGCCGACGACGGCGCCCGCGTGGTCCATCGCCCGCTGCAGGCCGAAAGCCCGGGCGCGGTCCTCCGACCGGACGACGTCCGCAACGAGGGCGTCCCGCGGCGCCGTCCGGATCCCCTTGCCCACCCGATCGGCGAAACGCAGCGCGACGACGTGCCAGACGGCGCCGGCCAGGCCGATCAACGGACGCACCAGCACGGAAAGGCCGTACCCGGCCAGCGCCAGCCCCTTGCGGCGGCCGAGGCGGTCGGACCAGCGCCCCATCACGTACTTGAGCAGCGAGGCGGTGGTCTCGGCGATCCCCTCGATCACCCCGAGGGTCGCGGCCCCGGCGCGCAGGACGGTCGTCAGGAACAGCGGCAGCAGCGGGACGAGCATCTCGCTGCCCGTGTCGTTGAGGAACGACACCGCGCCGAGGGCCTTGACCTCGCGGGGAAACGGATGCCGTTCGCGGTCGGCCACGCCAGGCTCCTCGCGCCGCCGCCGGTGCGCCGGGCAAGGCGGCTCCGGGACGGCGACCCGTGGCACAGAACCACACGCCTCCACCTCGCGCAAGCCGGCCGTCGGACCGATCTGGACAGAAGTCCGGTCGGGAGCTATGTTGCGCCGTTTCGCACTCCGGACGACCGCGGGGGGCCCGCGGCCCCCGGACCGGGGGCGGACGCAACGACGGACGAAGGAGTACCGGATGACCGAACCGACGAAGAAGGAGAACGAGTCCAACCTGCCGCTGGTCGGACTGGGCCTGGTCCTGGCGGCCGCCGCCGGCGTGGCGGTCGGCTGGTTCTGGCACAAGGCCACCGTCAAGCCGGAGACGCCCACGGCGAAGGCCGCGGCGACCCAGACCGCGGACGAGCCGGAGGCACCCGCCCAGACCGCCGCGTCGGCCCCGAGCGTCGGCGGTCGCGACCGTGGTCCGGCCGAATCGGCCGCGTCGGCCGCGACGGCGACGGGCAGTGCCGGCGCCCCGGGCGCGCCCGCGCTCGAGGGCCCGTGCGCGGACTACGGCGCGCGGATCTGCGAGGCGGCGGGCGAGCAGAGCGAGCAGTGCCGGACGGTCAAGGCGGCCGCCGAGATGATGCCGGCGGCGGCCTGCGAGGCCGCGCTCGCCGACATCGGCACCGCGCTGGCCAAGATCGAGCAGGCCAAGGCGGCGTGCCTCGAGCTGCAGACGCGGCTGTGCAAGGACATCGGCGAGGACACCGAGTCGTGCAAGCTGGTCAAGGAGCAGACCCCGCGCTTCCCCGCCGAACGCTGCCAGTCAATGCTCGGCCAGTACGATGCGGTCCTCAAGGACCTGCAGCGCATGGAGAACCGCAACAAGCCGCTCGACCCGGCGGTCGTCGCCAAGATCGCCACCTCCGGCGAGCCCGGCTCCTTCGGTCCGGCCGACGCCAAGGTCGTGGTCGTCGAGTTCTCCAACTTCCTCTGCCCGTACTGCAAGATGATGGCCGAGGCGGTGGAGGCGCACCGGGACCGCTACAAGGGCGTGGTGCGGTTCGTGTACCGGCAGTTCCCGCTGGCGTCGCACGGCCCGACCGAGCGGCTCGCCTCGGCCGCGGCACTCGCCGCGAACGCCCAGGGGAAGTTCTGGGAGCTGCACGACCTGATGTACAAGAACAGCGACAGGCTCCGCGAGGAAGGCCGCGCGGCGATCGAGGCGCTGGCACAGCAGATCGGGCTCGACATGAACGCCTTCAAGGCCGCTCTCGACAACAACACCTTCGAGGCGGCGATCGAGGCCGACCTGGCGCTGGGCGAGGAAGCGTTCGTCGACGGCACGCCGACGATGTTCATCAACGGCAAGCGCGCCAACGTGAACCCGCGCGATCCGTCCTCGCTGGCCGCGGCGTGGGACGCGGCGCTGACGGAGGCCGGCGTGCCGGTCCCGCCGGCCCCGGCCGGCCCGGCCGCTCCGGCGCCCGCCGCTCGCCCCGCTCCGGCGGCTCCGCGGGCTCCCGCGCCGGCCCCCGCCCCGGCGGCTCCGGCGCCGGCCCCCGCCGCTCCGGCCGCTCCCGCGACTCCGTAGCTCGGCACCCCGACCGTTCCCGTCCGGCATCCTCGCACCGCCGCGACGCGGCGCCGGCCCGCGCTCGGACCATCGATGTCGTGCAGGCATGGGGTGGCAGCGCAACCGGATCGCGCTCTTCGGGGCGCGGCCGCAGGCTGAAGAGACCCGGTTCGGTCGAGGGATGCGGGACTCGACCCGACCGTCGCGGTCCTTGCAGGCCGGGGAGTCTACGGAGGCGGGATCAGGAGATGGCGTCCTTGAGGGCCTTGTTGGCCGAGAGGCGCACGACGCGCTTCGCCGGCTTGGCCTTGCGGACCTCTTCCTTCTTCGTGAACGGGTTGATCCACTTGCCGGCGGGCACCGCCGCGCGGGTGCGGACCTTCGCCTTCACGTAGCCCGGCAGGATCGCGAACTCGCCCGGGCCCTTCTTGCCCAACTCCTTCGCCGCCAGGTCCGCGACGGTCTGGAACACCGCCGCCACCTGCTTGCGGCTGAGGCCCGTCTTCTCCGCGACGTGCGCAACGATCTGGGACTTCGTCATCTTGGCCATCTCTGCTACCTCTCCCCTGCGGCCCATTCCGGGGGGCCCAAAGCCCCGCGGGGGTCGTCATCGGCGGGCTTCTATTCCAACCGGGGCATCGCGGTCAACTCCCCGGTTGCACCACGGTCACACCGCGATGCAGCAGACGCGGTTGCGACCCTCCTGCTTGGCCCGCTGAAGCTGCGCGTCGGCCGCCTCCACGAGCTGTTCGGCGAGCAGCCCCTTGCGGCCGCGCGCCACGGCCAGGCCGATCGAGACGGTGATCGGGATCCGGTTGCCGAGCTGCGCGAAGGGAAAGGCCTCGATGCCTTCCCGGAGCCGCTCGGCCGTGGTCCGCGCCCCGGCCTCGCCGGTCTCCCGCATCAGAATCGAGAACTCCTCGCCGCCGTGCCGCACGACGACGTCCTCGGTGCGGACGCAGCCGCGCAGATACGAGCCCACCTCGAGGAGCAACCGGTCGCCGACCGGGTGGCCCCAGCCGTCGTTGACGTTCTTGAAGTGGTCGATGTCGAGGAGGGCCAGGGTGAGGGTCGCCTCGTGGCGGATGGCGAACTGGAGCTCCTGCGCCAGGCGCTGCTCGAAGTAGCGCCGGTTGTACAGGCCGGTGAGCGGGTCCTGCAGCGCGCGCGCCTCCAGGTCGTCGAGCAGGTCGTCCTCGACGGGCGTGTAGAGCAGGAACCGCATCGGCGTGTGTCCGACGAGGAGGCGGTCGCCCGGCTCGAGCCGCCGTTCGCCGGAGATCCGCTGGCCGTTGACCAGGGTGCCGTTCATGCTCCCCAGGTCGCGCACGAGGAACCGGCCGTCGGGCCCCAGCAGGACCTCGAAGTGCCGGGAGGAGATCCCCTCGTCGGGAAGCGTGACGTCGCAGTCCGACGCGCGGCCGAAGACGGTCGGGGCGCCGGAGAGGGCCAGCCGCGCGCCGAGGATCGGGCCGGCGAGGACCAGCAGGGTCGGCCGGGTCTCGCGCAGGCGCTCCACCGTGCGCGCGAACTCGGTGTCGACCATCGGCAGCGTCCCCGAGGAGGCGGACGGGGGGTCCGACGCGGGGCGGGCGCCCCGCACGTCCCGATCGTCCGAGCTCTTCCCACCCCCGGACATCGAGCTACTCCATCTGCGCGACGAAGGCCTCGGGGCCGAGCGGCCGGCCGGTGACCTTCTCGACGAAGGCGTCCCAGCGCAGCGACCTCCCCGGCGCGAACACGTGCTCGCGGAGCCACGGCCCGACCTCGGCACGCCCGACGAAGATCACGTCGCCGGGAAACTCCACGCGCAGGACCTCGCGCGCCAGGTACGAGCGGAGCTGGGCGGAGAACAGCTCGCCCAGCAGGTAGTTGTGGTAGTAGACGGGGACCGACACCAGGTGGATCTTGGTCGCCCAGTCGGGCGACGTCCGGTCCGCAGGCCGCGCCATCCGCTGGTGGCGGGACACCGTGCTCCACCACAGCTCGTTCAGGTCCTGTCGCGGATTCGCGTACAGCTCCCGCTCGAAGTCGGTCATCACCAGCGCCCAGCGGGCGAAGACCAGCCAGGAACGGATCTGCTGGCGACGAAGCCGCTCGGCCGTCTCGGCGTCGGGGGACCGGCCGGTGGCGGCGGCGATCCACTTCGCGTTGAAGGTCAGCCCCCCCATCATCATCGCGATCCCCTCGGTGGTCAGCGTGTGCGCGGCGCCGCGGAGCAGGTACGGCAGGTCCTGGTCGATGCCGGCGTCGTAGACCGCGTGTCCCAGCTCGTGCAGCGTCGTGTCGGCCCAGTGCGCATCGGACTTCAGGTTGAGCAGCACGCGGATGTCGCCGCTGCGATCGATGTCGAAGCAGAACGCATGCTGCGACTTACCCTCGCGCTCGTAGAGGTCCGAGCGCTTCAGGATCGGCTCCACGTCGAGCCCGATGCCGGTGTAGAACCGCCGCGCCATCTGCAGCAGGTCTTCACCGGTCCACAGGGCGTCCGGGTCGAGGCCCGGCACGGGAGGCGACTCCTGGAAGAACGGGTCGCCGTAGTGCCACGGCTGCAGCTCCTCGACGCCGACCTCGAACTTCGCCGCCAGCTCGGTATCGATCTCGCCCTTCCAGCGCGCGAAGGGCGCATCGGTCAGCGCCGCCACCCGGTCCATCAGGTCCTTGAGACCCTCGGGCGTCTGCTCGCCCATCGCCAGCTGCATCGTGTAGTAGTCCGCGAAACCGACCTGGCGCGCCGCCTCGTTGCGCAGCTCCACCAGGTTCACCAGGTCCTCGGCCACCAGCGGCCCGACCTGCTTGAGCGCCTCCCAGGCCTCGCGGGCGTCCTCGGACTTCGTCGCCGTCCGCAGGATCCGCTTCAGCTCGTTGTCGCCCAGCTCCTCGCCGCGAAGCTGCGAGCGGTGCTTGTTGAACCGCTCCTCGACCGACGTCGCCAGCTCGACGATCCTCGCGTTCAACTCGGGGTCGATCTGGTTGTCGAGGTACTGCAGGTGGACCAACTCGAGCTGCCGCTTGAGACCCGGGTCGTGGACCTCCGCCGAGTCCTTCATCGCCTGGACCCGCTCGAACGCCTTGCGGTCGGAGTGGAAGCGCCGGTAGACGACCTCGCCGTCCTCCCGGGCCCGGTAGAAGTCCTCATGGCCGAGCACGTAGGCGTTCCAGGCGGTCAGCCCGAGCACGCGCTCCAGCCGCTGGACCGTCGGCACGTACTCCTGCTCCACGAACGCACGCGCCTCGGCCTCGGTCGGCACGCCGGCCTCCGCCGTCCCTCCGGTCGTCGCCGCCGTCGGGGCGACGTTGCCGCCGCCGCCCGCCGGGCTCGCCTCCGGACACACGCACGGCTTCTCGCCGGCCTGCTTCGAGCAACCGACCCCCGCCGCCGCGACCCACAACATCACCGCCATCGAGCACCTCGAGCCGAACCCCGTCCGCATCGCACTCCTCCCTGCGCCTCGCAGGATATCACGGTCCTGCGGGAACCGTACCCAGGACGCGCACCAGCTCCCGGACCAGCGTCCGCAAGGCAGCGCCACGGTGGCTCAGGCCGTCCTTCACGTCCGCCGGCAGCTCGGCGAACGTCCGCTCGTGCCCCACGGGCAGGAACACCGGGTCGTAGCCGAAGCCGTCGGTGCCGCGCGGCACGAACCCGATCCGGCCCTCGCAGGTGCCGCGAAACAGCCGGACCTCCCCTCCCGACAGGCCGGCCCACGCCGGGCCCGTCGCCGGCAACGCCAGTGCGACCACGCAGACGAACCGCGCCTGCCGCCGCTCCGCCGGCACGTCCCGCAGCTCCTCGAGCAGCCGCGCCAGGTTCCGCGCGTCGCTGCGAGGCGGACCGGCGAAGCGCGCCGAGTGCACGCCCGGCCGGCCGTCCAGCGCATCGACCACCAGCCCCGAGTCGTCCGCCAGCGCCGGCAGGCCGCTCGCCTCGGCGAAACCGCGGGCCTTCGCCTCCGCGTTCGCCTCGAACGTCGTCCCGGTCTCCTCCACGTCGAGCGTCAGGCCGGCCTCGGCCGGCCCCACCGGCTCGAGCGGCAGGCCGGCCAGCAACCGACGCAGCTCACGCACCTTGCCGTCGTTCCGCGTGGCGATCAGCAGTCGCAAGTCCCTCGACTCCCCGGCGGGCGGTGCGGCGCCCCCGACCTCGACCCCTAGGGCGCCGGGCCCGCGTCCGGGCGCACCGGCGCAGGCGGGGACGGTGCGACGAGGCCGCCGCCCAGCAGCTGCTGCATCAGCTGCGCCAGGCCGGGATCGCCGCCGCCGTCGGCGCCCGCCGCGCCCAGCGAGCCCTGGATCGCTTGCAGCGCCTGCAGCAGGAGCGGCAGCAGCTCGAGCAGCGAAACGTCCTCGCCGCGCAGCATGCGGTCCATCAACGCGACCAGGCGAGCGATGTCGGGGTCGTTCGCCGCCAGCGGGGCGAGCATCCCGCGGGTCATCTCGAGCAACGGACCGAGGTCGCCGAGCGGCCCGTCCGGGCCGACGCCGGTGCCGTCCCCGGGGGCGCCCTGCAACAACTGCATCATCAGGCTCATGGTGTCGGGGTCGATCCCGGCTCCACCGTCCACGCTTCCGCCGCCGCCCGGCACCCCCTGCAGCAGCTGCATCAACTGGGCCAGGTCCGGGTCGGCGGTGCCGCCGTCCGCGCCGCCGCCGCCCAGCAGCTGCTGCATCAGCCGGCCGAGCCCCTCGGCGCCGCCCAACCCCTGGAGCATCTGCGCCAGGTCGCCCGCACCCGCACCGTCGCCCAGCACCAGCTGGAGCAGCTGGTCGAAGTCGCCCTTCCCGAGATCCTCGTCGCCGTGGGTCTCGTGGAACCAGTGCCGGTGCAATGCCAGCAGCTCGTCGGTCCGGCCGGTCAGCTCGCCGGCCAGGCGCGCAAAGGCATCGGGCTCGGCCACCTTGTAGACGTGGCGGTCGTAGTAGGCGCGCAGCACGCGACCGAACGCCTCGTCGCCGATCGCCTGCCGCACGGCGGCCCAGAAGTACGGGCCCTTCCCGTAGACCAGCGCCGCGTATTCCAGCGGTCCGGAGAAGTCGCCCGTGGCGCGGTCGACCGTGCCGTCCGGGCTGCCCATCAGTCGGTAGACGTGGTAGTTCAGCTTGACGTTGCGGTCGGCGGCGCGGGCCGCCCGCTCCGGCCCGTAGCGGTCCTCGAAGTACAGGACCGACGAGTACTGGGCCATGCCCTCGTCGAGGAACGGGTGCCGGACGGAATCGGAGCCGACGAGTCCGTTCCACCACTGGTGGGCGACCTCGTGAACCACGACGAACTCGACCATCTCGTCGAGGATCGGCAGGCGGTCCATGCCGGCCGGGATCAGCGCGCCGAACGACTCGGAGAGGTCCTGCAGCAGCATCGTGGCCACGGTGACGATGCCCGGAAACTCGACGCCCCCGGCCCCGCCGATCAGCGGAGCGGCGGCGACGTCCAGCTCGGTCAACGTGTACGGCCCGAACCGGCGCTCGTAGACCTCCAGCGCCGCGACGGCGTAGTCCAGGATCCGTTGTCCGAACTGCTCCCGGCCCTGGGGCACGTAGGCCCGCACCGTCGTCTCCCCGACCGCCCGCTCGACCACCACGTACGTGCGGGAGGCGAGCACGGTGAAGTCGCGCAGGGCGACGCCGCCGTAGGTGACGTCGGTGGGCGTCGCACCGCGCGCCACCTCGACGCCGCTGGAAGCGACGACGGCCTGGCCCGGGATCCGCACCCGCACGCGGTAGTTCGCCAGCTCCTCGGTGCCCACGTCGCCGATCCCCGTCGGCTCCTCGACGTCCCACCGCCGCTCGACGGCGTCGTAGCGCGCCAGCGCGGGGTACCAGGCGGCCAGCGAGACGATTCCGTCGCCCATCGACAGGATGCCGTACCCCTCGATGCCGCCGCCGCCCATGCCGAGCAGCCCCTTCACCATGTCGAGGCCCTGGCGGAGCATGCCGGTCTGGCCCGGCTCCTGCTGCGGCAGCCGGCCGGCGAACACGACCTCGAGCGTGACGCGGCGGGCCGGCGGGAGCGGCGCGGGCAGGCGGACGACGAAGGTGGTGGGACCGGGTTGCTCCACGCCGACCGCCGCGCCGGCGACCTTGGCCGACTTCACCGTCACCGGCGGGCCCTCGCCCTCGCGGCCGAACTCGTTGCCGTACACGCGCAACACGACGCGGTCCAGCGACTCGGCCGTCCGGTTGTGGAAGTCCAGCCGCTCCAGCGCCTCGAAGGTTCCACCCTCCAGGTCGAGCTGCAGATCGATATCGTAGAAGCTGAGCTCGCCGACGTCGGCGACGCCGATCGCCTGCGCGATGCGGGGCCGCGCGTCCGGGCGCAGGGAGACGAGCAACTGATCCATCGGGCCGGCCGCGGGCCCCGGTCGGCCGGCGGCCGCCGCGGCGGAACCGTCGGCGGCCGCGCCGGTCAGCGCCGGACCGCCCCGGGCGGCGGGCTGGCCGGGTTTGGACTTGCTGCACGCCGCCGGCAGGAGCAGCAGCGCGAGGCACCAGGACAGGCAGCGGACCGTCCGTACGCGCATCGTCGTTCCTCGCCTCAGTGGGCCTGACCCCACGTCTCCCCCGACCCCACGTCGACCACCAGCGGCACGTCGAGCGCCGCGGCGCCCTCCATCGCGTGCCGGACCAGCGCCGCCAGCTCGGTCACCTCCTCGGCGGGGCACTCGAACACCAGCTCGTCGTGCACCGTGAGCAGCATGCGGGCGCGCAGGGGAGAGGCCCGCAGGTCACGCTGCACGCGGACCATCGCGAGCTTGAGCAGGTCGGCCGCGGTGCCCTGGATCGGGGTGTTCATCGCCATCCGCTCGGACTGGCCCCGCAGCGCCGGGTTGCGGCTGCGGAGGTCGCGCAGGTAGCGGCGGCGCCCGAGCAGCGTGCGGACGACGCCGGTCTCCCGCGCCTCGGCCACCGTGCGGTCCATGTACGCCTTCACGCCGTGGTAGCGCGCGAAGTAGTCGGCGATGAACTGTCGGGCCTGGGATTTCGGGATCCCGAGCTCGCGGGCCAGGCCGTAGTCGGTCTTGCCGTAGATGATCCCGAAGTTGATCACCTTGGCCCGACGCCGCATCTCGGCCGCCGCGGAGCCGCCGGTGATCGCGCCGAAGACCTCCCGCGCCGTCCGCGTGTGGACGTCCTCGCCGGAGCGGAACGACTCGAGCAACAGAGGGTCTTGCGCCAGGTGCGCCAGGACGCGCAGCTCGACCTGCGAGTAGTCCGCCGAGACGATGCGCCAGCCGGGACGCGTGACGAACGCGTCCCGGATCCGCCGTCCGACGTCGGTGCGGACCGGGATGTTCTGCAGGTTCGGACTCGAGCTCGAGAGGCGGCCGGTGGCCGCCACCGCCTGGTTGTACGAGGTATGGATCCGCCCGGTCTCCGGATGGACCAGCGCCGGCAGCGCCTCGAGATAGCCCGAGACGAGCCGCGTGAGCGAGCGGTACTGGAGCACCTTGGCCGGCAGCGGGTGCAGCGCCGCCAGCTCGTCCAGCACGTCGGCGTCCGTCGAGCGGCCGGTCTTGGTCTTCTTCGTCACGGGCAGGCCGAGGTGGTCGAACAGCACCTCGCCGAGCTGCTTGGGCGAGTTGAGGTTGAACACGCGGCCGGCCAGCCGCTGCACGTCCTCCTCCAGGTGCCCCGCCTCGACCGACAGCTCCTGCGCCAGCCGCCGCAGCTTGCCCAGGTCGACCTGCACCCCCGTCATCTCCAGCTCGACCAGCACCTCCGACAACGGCAGCTCGAGGTCCACGAGCAGCCCCGCCAGCCCCGCCTCGTCCAGCGCCTGCCGCATCGGCCCGAGCAGGCTCAGCACCACCTCGGCGTCCTCCGCCGCGTAGTCCGCCGCCCGCTCCAACGCGACCTCGTCGAACCGCAGCTGGTGCCCGCGCCGCTTCTCCGTCACCTGCTCGTAGGACACCATCGCCCGCCCGAGCCGCTCCTGGGCGATCTGCTCCAGCCGGTGCTGGTGCTTCTCGGGGTCGAGCAGGTAGCTGGCGAGCATGGTGTCGAAGGCCACGCCGCAGAGCGGTACACCGGCGCGCGCCAGCACGATCGTGTCGTACTTGATGTGCTGGCCGACCTTGGCCACCGCCGGATCCGCGAGCACCGGACGCAGGCGCTCGAGCACCGCGGCGCGCGGCAGCTGCGCCTCCGCCCCCGGCCCG
>JAFGHH010000365.1 GCA_016930215.1 Deltaproteobacteria bacterium | reverse complement strand
CCGTCGCGCCCACCACCACCGTCGGAGGAGGAGGCGTCGCCACCGTCGCGCCCACCACCACCGTCGGAGGAGGAGGCGTCGCCACCGTCGCGCCCACCACCACCGTCGGAGGAGGAGGCTCCGCCACTGTCGCACCCACCACCACCGTCGGCGGCGGAGGCTCCGCCACCGTCGCGCCCACCACCACCGTCGGCGGCGGAGGCTCCGCCACCGTCGCGCCCACCACCACCGTCGGCGGCGGAGGCGCGGTTGTCGTCGCCACCGTGACGGGCCGCGCCCGCGCGCGCACGACGCAGCCGGAAACGAGGGTCGCCGCCGGCAATGCCGGCAGCAGGACCAGGATCGCGAACAGCCGGTTGTTCCTCATTGCGACCTCCCTTTCGCGACCCCGAGCCTAGCGTCCCGGGGCCGCAACGGCAACGCCCTCGCGAACCTTGGTCCGCGACCCTCCGCGACGGCGGCCCCGCCGACGCCGACGGCGGTCGCGGCCGCGCTCGGGCGCGCGACCGCGGGGTGGCGCGAAGCGGGGGATCCTGTAGGATGGACGGCGGTCGAGGAGGCGGCGCATGGGCGGGCAGACGGGAACACGACGCACGACACCGAGACCGGCGCCCACGATCGGGCTGCTGCTGCTGGTCGGCGGCCTAGCGGCCGCCGGCCCCACGGCGGCCCGGCCGTGGACGCCATGGACCGCGGACGCGCGCCGGCCCGCCGTGGTGGACTTCGCGCTCGTCGGCGGCGCGGCCCGACTGGTGCTGGACGAGCGCGCGGCGGCGCTCGACGAGCTCGAGGCCGACGCGCTGGTGCGGGCGCTGCACGCCCCGGGGTCGCCCTACGAGCCGTGGGCCCGCCAGGAACTGTACGTGCGCCTGCCGGACGGCTCGACGGTCCCCTGGGCCGCGCTCCAGCGGCTCGACCCGGCGGCGCGGGCGGCGGTCGACGCCGCGCGCGAAGCGAACCTGGTCCCGCTGCGCGGCTCGCCGCCCCCGGTCGGACGCCACGCGCCCGAAGGCGCGCTGGCCGGCCGCCGGGTCGTGATCTCGCCCGGCCACGGCTACGTCTACACCAGCACCCTCGGCTACTGGACCACCCAACGCGGCCTGACGAACGGCCTGATCGAAGACACCTCGAACGCCGAGATCGCCTCGTTCTACCTGATCCCGTACCTCGAACGGGCCGGGGCGCAGGTGTTCTCGGTGCGCGAACGCGGCGTGACGACCTGGGAGACGACGATCGACAACGACGGGTCGAGCGGCTACGCCGAGGAGGGGACCTGGACGACCGGCTCGGGCGCCGGCCGCGGCGGAACCTACCGCTACGCCGCCGCCGACGCGGGCGGGACCGCCGTCGCACGCTTCCGCTTCACCGCGCCCGCCGACGACACCTACCCGGTCTACGCCTGGTGGACCGCCGGCACGAACCGCGCCGCGGCGGCGACCTACGAGGTCGTGCACGCCGGCGGGACGACGCCGATCGTCGTCAACCAGCAGGCGGAGGACTCGCGCTGGCTGTATCTCGGCGGGTTCTTCTTCCGCGCCGGCGTCGAGCACGAGGTCCGGCTGACGAGCGTCGGGACCGACCCGGCGCAGGTCGTCGTCGCCGACGCCGTGCGGGTCGGCGGCGGGATGGGCGACGTGGTCGATGGCGGGATGACGAGCGGCCAGGCGCGGTGGCTGGAGTGCGCGTGGGCCTGGGTCCACTTCGTCGGCAGCGGCGTCCCCGGCTCGGTGCTCGGCGCCGGCGACGTCACGATCCGGCCGCTGTACGCCGACTGGGAGGGGGCCGACGCCTACGTCTCGCTGCACAGCAACGCCGGGGGCGGACGCGGCACGGAAACCTACATCCACGACACGGCGCCGAGCGCCGGGAGCGCGGGGTTGTCGGACCGCGTGCACGCCAACCTGGTGCACGCGATCCGCACGCTGTGGGATCCGGCCTGGCCCGACCGCGGGCAGAAGACCGCCAACTTCGGCGAGCTGCGCGAGTGCCGCTCGATGCCCGCCACGCTCACCGAAACCGCGTTCCACGACGACGAGATCGACGCCGCGCTGCTGATCCAGCCGCGCTTCCGCCACGACATCGGCCGCGCGATCGCCTACGGGATCCAGCAGCACCTCGCGCCGGACACCCCGCCGCTGCCGCTGCCGCCCGTCCATCCCCGCGTCCGCGCCCTCGACGGCCGCCGGGCGCTCGTGCAGTGGAACGCCGCCGACGACCCGGCGTACCCCGACGCCGTCCCGACGAGCTACCGCGTCTACCTCTCCGAGGACGGCCTCGGCTTCGACGACCTGCATCCCCTCGAGACGCTCGAGACCCTCGTCGAGCTCACGGACCTGCCGTGGGGCGAGACGACCTACCTGCGGGTGACGGCGGTCAACGCGAGCGGCGAGTCGTTCCCGACCGAGGTGCTCGGCGTCCGGCCGCTCGACCCCACCACCCCGCTGCTCGTCGTCGATGGCTTCGACCGGCTCGACGCCAATGTGCGCGAGACCGACAACACGCGCGACTTCGTCGTCGAACACGGCGAGGCGATCGCCGCCGCGGCCGACGGCCGCTACGGCTTCGACTCGGCCAGCAACGAGGCGGTCGCCTCCGGCGAGGTCGAGCTGGGCGGCTACGACACCCTGATCTGGATCCTGGGGGAGGAGTCGACGGTCGACGAGTCGTTCTCCGCGGCGGAACGCGGCGTGCTCGACGCGTTCCTGGCCTCCGGCGGCAACCTGTGCGTGACCGAGTCCGAGATGGGCTGGGACCTCGTCGAGCGCGGCACGCCCGAGGAGGCCGCCTGGCTGACTGCCGCGTTCCACGCAACCTACGTCGCCGACGACGCGGAGAGCTACGCCGCGGACCCCGTCGCCGGCGGCCTGTTCGACGGTCTGGGGACCATCACCTTCGACGACGGCTCCCACGGCACCTACGACACCAACTACCCGGACGTCTACGCCGCGGTCGCCCCGGCCACGGTCGACCTGTCCTACGTCGGCGGGGCCGGCGGCGCGGCGGTGGTCTTCGACGGGACGCAACGAACGGTGCTGCTCGGCTTCGGCTTCGAGGGGATCTACGACGCGGCGCTGCGGCGCGACGTGATGACCCGGATCCTCGGCTTCCTGGCGCCCGAGGTGCCGGCGCCGGTCGAGGGGACCGACGGCGGCGATGCCGATGCCGATGCCGACGCCGATGCCGACGCCGATGCCGACGCCGATGCCGACGCCCACCCGGACACGGAGCCCGACACCGGTCCGATCGTCTGCACCTGTCACGAGGAGTGCGCGTGCCGCGCCGCCGGAACGGGCCGCCAAGGGTCGCTCGGAACCCTGGCACTGCTGGGACTGCTGGCCCTGGTCGCGCGGCGACGACGGCCCTCGGCTTGCCGAACCGCTCCCGCTGCTCCGGGGCCGACCCCGGGAAACCTCCGTCGGCGCGGAACGCGACCGCGACCGTCCCCGGCCCGCCCGCCGCTCAGGCGTCCCAGGGGAACCGCTGCGGCAACCCCAGCTCCCGGCGCATCACGTCCATGTCGTGCTGGAGCGCGACGTTGACCGGCACGCCCCGGTCCTTGCGGTCCAGCCAGGCCAGATGCTCCTTCTCCCCGGCCGTGTAGATCCGCTCCGCGCCCGGAGCCTTGCGCGAGGTCCGCAGCTCGCGCAGGATGTCGCCGGTCGTCTTGCGGAAGTCGGCGAGCGGGCAGAAGGCCTCCACATCGATCGCCAGGAAGAAGTGCCCCAGCCTGTAAGGCACCTTGCGGCCGTTCTCGAACCCGAGCAGCTGCTTGAGGAAGGCGCCCTGGCACAGGGCGGCGCAGAGGATCTCGACCACGGCGGCGTAGCCGTAGCCCTTGTACCCCGCCGTCTCCTCGCCGATGCCGCCCAACGGCGTGAGGGCGGCGGTGCCCCGGACCAGGTCCTCGAGGATCCGGTGGGTGTCGGTGCGGGTCCGGCCGTCCTGGTCGATGACCCATCCGGCCGGGATGTCGCGACCCTCGCGGTCGTAGGACTCGATCTTGCCGCGCTGGGTCACGCTGGTGGCACAGTCGAGGACGAACGGGAACTCCTCGTCGGTGGGGATCCCGAACGTCAACGGGTTGGTCCCCAGCATGTTCTCCACGCCGAAGGTTGGGGCGATCGAAGGCCGCGCGTTGGAACCGGTCATCCCGATCATCCCGGCCTGCGCGGCCAGCAGCACGTAGTACCCGGCAATTCCGTAGTGCGTGGAGTTCCGGACCGCCACCATCCCCAGCCCGGACTTCCTCGCCTTGTCGATCGCCAGCTGCATGCAGCGCTTCCCGATCACCTGCCCCATGCCGTGATGGCCGTCGACGACGGCCGTCGTGGGCGTTTCCCGGACCACCTCGAACTGCGTCACGGCAAACTGGATCCCGGCCTTGATCCGGTCGTAGTAGATCGATTTCAGGCGGCCGATGCCGTGGGAATCAATGCCCCGCTTGTCCGAGCTGACCAGCACCTCGGCACAGACCGCCGCGTCCTCGGCGGGAACCCCCTGACCGATGAAGACGTCCCGCATGAAGGCTTCCATGAAGTCGAAGGGGAGCCAGACGACCTCGTTCGCTTGTACCATCAGATTCCTCCGTACCTCCGGCAGGCGACCTGCGCGGCGCGTGCGCGGCTCGTGCCCGGCCGCCGCCGCACCAACTCCGCCGGCGAACGCGACCCCGTCACCCCGGGGCCCCGAAACGACGACGCGCGAGCGGCGACGCTCGACCATCGCTCTCCTCCCTACAGGATCCGACGGT